>DASXQQ010000170.1:0-25342 GCA_036507085.1 Piscinibacter sp.
AGGATCGCCAGCAGCTCGGTCGGCAAGGCGTGCAGGATCACGCCGATGTTTCCACCGTGCACGATGTAGGCGCCAAAGATGCAGCCCAGCGCAACGACGTAACCGATGATGACGAACATGTTGGGGTGTGTTCCGAGTCGAATCCCCGCTGGCGGGCCGCGGGATTGTTCTTGCGGGCTTTATCGGCCTGCGACTCCGGCACTTGAGTTTGCCGCTGCGACCTGTTCGCTGATCGGCACAAAAAAAGACGGGCCCCGAAGGACCCGCTCTGAAAGGCACACCAGGGTGTACCAGGAGGAGACAAGCAAGAAATGCCGCTTCCGGCATCTCCTTTATCGGAGCCCGCCGGCAAAACTTGACGTGATTAATGCATCTGGATGCCGCCGGCCGCACGGCCCTTGCCGGCGCGTGCCGGCGGGTTGCACAGGCCGCACACATAGTGCTTGGCGATTTCATGCGGATGGGTCACGAAGTGGCCGCCGCACTGGGAGCATTTGGTCAGCGTGAGCATGCCGTTGTCGACGAACTTCACCAGCCGCCAGGCGCGGGTGACCGACAGCAGCGCTTCCAGATCCTGCGCCCGGGTCTGCTCGGTGTAGAGCTGGTAGGCCTTGATGACGGTGTCGATCTCGTCCATCTCGGCGACCTTGTTCAGGTATTCGTGGATGTTGAGGAACAGCGACGCGTGGATGTTGGGCTGCCAGGTCATGAACCAGTCGGTCGAGAACGGCAGTTGACCCTTGCTCGGCGACTTGCCCGACACTTCTTTATAGAGACGCAGCAGCCGCTCGTAGGAGAGATCCGTTTCCGACTCCAGCACTTGCAGGCGCGCGCCCAGGTTGATCAGCGTGACAGCGCGCTCGATCTGCTTGGCTTCGGTGAGGATGCTCTTGGTGCGCATGGTGTGTTTCTTCTCGAATGTCAGGCTAACTCACTACCCGTTCGGGCTGAGCTTGTATTTCCGATTGCCCTGAGCCTGTCGAAGGGAGCCTGGTGGTTCGTCGACCAGCCCTTCGACAGGCTCAGGGCGAACGGCAGTGGCTTGTATTTCCGATCATCCTGAGCTTGTCGAAGGACAGGCTCAGGGCGAACGGGGGTTGTGCTTACGCCGCTTCTTGATGCCGGCCGGCCATCAGGATCGAAGCATGCAGCCGCGTCGTCGTGTCGTTGGCCGCGCCCTTGCCGTGGTTGGTCAGCAGGCCCCAAACCAGGTCGTCGTCCATGCGGAAGCGGCACAGCAGCGTGTTGCCGGCAGCGATCTTCATCATCTGGGCCGGGCTGAGCAGCGCGATCATCGCGGCGCTTTCCTCGCTGATCCCCAGTCGGTAAAGCGCTTGCTCGCGGTCGGAGCGGATCAGGCTTTGCGCCAGCATCAGGTATGACAGGTTGGCTTCACGGATTTCGGTGAGGATCTGGTCGGCGTTCATTCGGCGGTCTCCGGCGGTTGGCTCTGTCTGTCGGTATTCGTTTGGCGTTGGGATTCGTCTCAACGTGAAACGGATTGTGAAAGCCCGACATGGCCGTAAACATCGGGCCAGTTCTGCGACTTGAGTCCCGCTTCTTCCATGATGGCTGTCAGGCAAATTCCTACGCACTCGGCCGGCTTGCCCGGGATCGCCGCAGTCCCCTCAAGCGGCGACCTCCGAATGCCGAAAACTCCCGGCCTTCTCGAACGGCGCGAACTGCGCGTCGTTCGACCCACAAATTTCTCTTGACAAGACCCTTAAGTCCTGAAAAGCGCGGTCCGATAACCCCAGCAACGGAGACGAGCAATCGAATCCGGGGTCCGGAGTAAGCGGCCGATGTTTCGTAGAGGGCACAACCCATACGCCCCTCCAACGAGATCTGAGGATTGACTCACGCCGGGCGCAGCAGGCCACGGATTTCGATCCGCGGCAGTTCAAGGCAGACGAGTCGAACGCAAGAACGGCAAACCTGCTGAGGCAATGCCGGCGCTCATGCCGGAAGTCACTTCAACCGTTACTAGGAGATTTTCAAATGTCCATGTCCGTCAACACCAACATCGTCTCGCTGAACGCGCAGCGCAACCTGTCGACCTCGTCCAGCTCGCTGGCCACGGCCATGCAGCGCCTGTCCTCGGGCCTGCGTGTCAACTCGGCCAAGGACGACGCTGCGGGCCTCGCCATCGCCGAGCGCATGAACGCCCAGGTGCGCGGCTCCAACGTCGCCATGCGCAACGCCAACGACGGCATCTCCATGTTCCAGACCGCTGAAGGCGCGATGAGCAAGATCGGCGACAGCCTGCAGCGCATTCGCGAACTCGCGGTGCAGTCGGCCAACGGCTCCATCTCGGATGCGGACCGCACCAACCTGAACGCCGAAGCGACCCAGCTGGTGGCAGAAATCGCCCGCGTGGCCGACGGCGCCAAGTTCAACGGCGTCAACCTGCTCGATGGCAGCTTCACGAGCACCGACTTCCAGGTCGGCGCCGACGCCACCGACGTGATCACCGCGACAACCAGCTTCGACATGACGGGGCTCGCGGCCTATGCCGCCGCCGACATCAGCACCCAGGCTGGCGCCACCGCGGTGCTGACCGCCACCGACGCCGACCTCGACACCGTCAACACCGCGCGTGCCGACGCCGGCGCGCTGCAAGGCCGCTTCGAAGCCGTGGTGGGCCAGTTGCAGGTCTACGCCGAGAACACCTCGGCCGCCCGCGGTCGCATCATGGACGCCGACTTCGCGACGGAAACCGCCTCGCTGTCGCGCGCCCAGATCCTGCAGCAGGCCGGCAGCGCGATGGTCGCCCAGGCCAACCAGCTGCCCAACCAGGTGATGGCGCTGCTGCGCTGATCCCGTCCGCGCACTTTCGGCATGCACGAGCCGCCCTTCGGGGCGGCTTTTTTCTTTGGAATTGGCGGGTTTTCACCGCGCGTTTCCCGAGATCGGCGCGAAAGCCGCTGCTGAAGAATCCGGTTCACGGGCCGTCTCCTTCGATGGGCCTCAAGTCACCGGCATGGCTGCCGGTAGCGATTGGATCACTCCGGAGTTATCAACATGCCCATGACCATCAATACCAACATCGTCTCGCAGAACGCGCAGCGCAACCTGTCGACCTCGTCCAGCTCGCTGGCGACGGCCATGCAGCGCCTGTCCTCCGGCCTGCGCGTGAACTCCGCCAAGGACGACGCCGCGGGTCTCGCCATCGCCGAGCGCATGAACGCCCAGGTGCGCGGCTCCAACGTCGCCATTCGCAACGCCAACGACGGCATCTCCATGTTCCAGACCGCTGAAGGCGCGATGAGCAAGATCGGCGACAGCCTGCAGCGCATCCGCGAACTCGCGGTGCAGTCAGCCACCGGCTCCATCTCGGATGCGGACCGCACCAACCTGAACGCCGAAGCGACCCAGCTGGTGGCGGAAATCGCCCGCGTGGCCGACGGCGCCAAGTTCAACGGCGTGAACATGATCGACGGCAGCCTGACGACGGCCAACTTCCAAATCGGCCCCGACGCCAGCGACGTGATCACCACGGCGATCAGCTTCGACATGACGGCCCTCGCGGCCTATGCCGCCGCCGACATCAGCACCCAGGCCGGCGCCACCGCGGTGCTGACCGCCACCGACGCCGACCTCGACATCGTGAACACCGCGCGTGCCGACGCCGGCGCGCTGCAAGGCCGCTTCGAAGCCGTGATCGGCCAGCTGCAGGTCTACGCCGAGAACACCGCGGCGGCCCGCGGCCGCATCATGGACGCCGACTTCGCCCAGGAAACCGCTGCGCTGTCGCGCGCCCAGATCCTGCAGCAGGCCGGCACCGCGATGGTCGCGCAGGCCAACCAGCTGCCCACCCAGGTGATGGCGCTGCTGCGCAGCTGACCGCGCAGCACGCCACGGCGCTGCGCCGGGCGCTCAAGTTTCCGCGGCGCCTGCCGATAGCCCCAAGGACGTAACAGTCGCCGCCGGGCCGCCCCAAGGCGACGACGCCCCCCGGGGGCTGACGCCGAAGGCGTCTTGGGGCCAACAAGGAGGAATCCCATGGCGGCAGTGTCATCGCCTGGCATCGGCAGCGGGCTCGATGTGAACAGCATCGTGAAGCAGCTGGTCGCCATCGAGCGCCAGCCGATCACGCTGCTGCAGCAGCAGGCCACCACGGTCCAGTCCAAGCTGTCGATCTACGGCCAGCTGCAGTCCAAGTTGTCGGCCCTGCGCGACGCCAGCACCGCGCTGACCCAATCCAGCACCTGGGGCCAGACGCTGGGCACCTCGAGCGACCCCGCCTCGGTGGGCGTGACCACCAGCTCGACCACCCGCCCCGGGACCTACCGCGTGCAGGTGACCGCGCTCGCCGCGGTGCAGTCGAACGCGACAGCCAGCAGCTACGCCTCGCAGGACACCGTCATGGGCGAGGGCACGCTGCACATCCAGCTCGGCAGCTGGGCCGGCGGCAGCTTCGTCGCCAAGGACGGCTCGGCGAACGTGGACGTCACCATCGGCCCCGGCGCGAAGACGCTGGCACAGGTGCGCGACGCCATCAACAGCGCGAACGCGGGCGTCACCGCCTCGGTGCTCACCGACGCCTCGGGCGCGCGCCTGGTGCTGCGCTCGTCGGCCACCGGCGAAACCAACGGCTTTCGCATCGGCGTGACCGACAGCGACGGCAACGACAGCGACGCGAGCGGCCTGTCCGCGCTCGCCTACGACCCGGACAGCGGCATCTCGACGATGACGCTCGCCCAAGCCGCGGCGGACGCCGCCGCCACGATCGACAACCTGCCCATCAGCTCGGCGAGCAACAGCCTCACGGGCGTGCTCGACGGCATCACGCTGACGCTGTCGAAGGTGACCGCGGCGCCGGTGCAGATCGACGCGGCGGCCGACAACGACGCCATCCGCAAGAAGATCGATGCCTTCGTGACCGCCTACAACGACGTCAACAGCCTGCTCGCGGCGCAGACGAAGTACGACGACGCGACCAAGACCGCCGGCGCCCTGCAGGGCGACAGCGCGGCCCTGGGCATCCGCTCGCAGCTGCGCAACATGCTGGGCGTGTCGAGCGGGGCTTCGTCGGTGTTCGCGCGCCTGTCGGATGTCGGCTTCGACGTGAAGACCGACGGCTCGATCAGCGTGGACAGCACCAAGCTGACCAACGGCCTCGCCAACCTGGCCGAGATCACCAAGCTGTTCTCCAACAGTGACGCCGTGACACCCGCGAACGACGGCATCGCCACGCAGTTGCGCAAGCTCACCGACCAGATGCTGGCCTTCGACGGCACGGTTCAATCGCGCACCGACGGCCTGCAGCACCGGCTGGACCTCAACAACGACAAGCAGGACCAGCTCGAGGACCGCGTCACGCGCGTCGAGGCCCGGCTGCGCGCCCAGTACGCCGCGCTCGACACCCAGATGAACCAGCTGAACGGCCTCGCGAACTACGTGGCGCAGCAGATCACCAACTGGAACAAGAGCACGGGCTAGAGGCTGAGAGTTTTCCTCGGCAGTCATCCAGACCCCGTTCCTGACTCACCGTACCCGCCCGGCGCCGCCGGGCGCCATGCCTTGTATTGGGCCGACTTGACGGGTCAGTCAGCCCGTTCAACCACTCAAGTCAGTCGAAGCAGCGCCGATATTCAAGGCAAGCCCATCAACAGAAAGCACCGCCGCCATGTTCGCGCCTGCCGCCGCTTCCCGTACCGCCAGCAACGTGTTCGCCAGCGTCTATCGCCAGGTCGGCGTCGATACCGGCGTGGCGAGCGCATCGCCGCACCAGTTGGTGCTGATGCTGTTCGATGGCTTTCGCGACGCGCTGGCGCAGGCGCACGGCGCCATGCAATCAGGCCAGGTCGACGTCAAGGGTCGCGCCATCGGCCGCGCGGTGCGTATCGTCGACGAGGGACTCAAGGCGGCGTTGAACCTCGAGGCGGGCGGCAAGCTGGCGAGCGACCTCCAGGCCTTGTACGCCTACGTCACGCTGCGCCTGACGCAGGCCAACCTGCGCAACGACCCGGCCGCGCTCGAGGAATGCGGCCGCCTGATGGAGCCGCTGCGCACCGCCTGGGTGGGCATCGGCGCCGCGGCCTCCACGGCGGCGCAATAGGCGCATGCAGGGTCCGAAGACGAATCAACAAGGGGGCGCTCACATGAACACCGCATTGCTGAACTACTACGAAGCCATCGAGAAAGCCAGCCAGGACATGCTCGAAGCCGCCCGCGTGGGCAACTGGGACCATGTGGTGAAGCTCGAGGGCGCGTGTGCGCTGCTGATCTCTCAGCTCAAGCACGCCGCCGCCAAGCAGGCGCTCGGCGCCGAAGAGGCGCAGCTGAAGTCGCGCATCATGCAGCGCATTCTCGTCAACGACGCCGAGATTCGCCTCCTGGCCGAACCCTGGCTGGAAGACCTCGACAACATGCTGGCCGGCCGGCCGAAAACCCTGCACTGAGGTTCGCGCGAATGGACACACGGCCGCTGCCGCTCGGCGAAGTGGCCGCCCAGCATGGCGGCCTGGACGACTTTCGCCTCACCACGCCGGGCGAGATCGGCGCGATGCTCAAGCGCCTGATCGACGGCAACGTGCCGGTGGCGTTGAACAGCCCCGACGGCACCGCGATCACGACGACGCTGTGGACGCTGGACTCGGCGCGCGGCATCGTCAGCTTCAGCGCCAACGCCGCCGACCCGGCACTCGCCGCGCTGATCGAATGCGACGAGGCGGTGGTGGTGGCCTACCTCGACAGCGTCAAGCTGCAGTTCGACGTGAACAACCTGGTGCTGGTGCGCGGCGGCAAGGCGAGCGCGCTGAACTGCGCCTTCCCGCGCGAGATGTTCCGCTTCCAGCGCCGCAACGCCTTCCGGGTGCGCCCGCTGGTGCGCAGCTCACCGGTGGCGCGGGTGCGCCACCCGATGATCCCCGACATGCAGCTGACGCTGCGCGTGCTCGACGTGAGCATCGGCGGCTGCGCGCTGTTCATCCCCGACGACGTGCCGCCGCTCGCCCCGGGCGTGCAGATGAACGGGGTGGAGATCGACCTCGACGCCGACACGCGGGTGCGCTGCGGGTTGCGCCTGCAGCATGTGACCTCGATCAACCCGGAGTCGCAGGGGGTGCGGCTGGGCTGCGAAATGATCAACGTCGGCAGCGACGGGTTGCGGGCACTGCAGCGCTACATCGATCAGACGCAGAAGCGGCGCAAGTTGATGGCGTTGGAGTGAGCTGAAGCGTTGTTGCGGCTAAGCCCTCTGCTTGCGATACCGCGCCGGGTCCCGGCCCGGCTGCCGGGTAACTTTCTTCTGGTGGCCCAGAAGAAAGTCACCAAAGAAGAGGGCCTGAACTCAATTTCAATTTGGCCAGACATCGAAGTGGAAAAGAGCTCACCACTGGGTATCGCCATGTCTGCCGTGGCACCAGTGACGCCTAAGCTTGGCCGCTGCGCGGCCTCATATTCTTGGTTCACGAATCCTTTGTTCGCGCACCACCCCGCGGACAAAGAATATGAGGCCGCGCAGCGGCGAAGCTTAGGCTCGGTGCTGGGACGATGGGTTCGGTGTTCAAAAGTGGTGAGCTCTTTTCCACTTCGATGTCTGGCAAGATTGAAATTGAGTTCAGGCCCTTTGCTTTGGTGACTTTCATTTGGGCCCGCAAATGAAAGTTACCCGGCAGCCGGGCCGGGACCCGGCGCGGTCTCCCAAGCAGAGGGCCTTGCAGCGACCAACGCGCCCGATCAAACCTGCATGTTCATGATGTCCGAATACGCCTGCACCAGCCGATTCCGAACCTGCACCGTCGCCTGAAACCCGATCTGCGCCTTCTGCATCGCGACCATCGTCTCTTCGATGCTGACGTTAGGGTTGTCCAACTGCACCTCGCGCTGCATCTGCACCGCCTGGTTGTGGGTGTCGCTGACCCCACGCAGCGCGTTGGTGAGCGCCTGCTGAAAGCCGCCGCCTTCGACCGCCTTGCCTTTCGCGAGCGGCATGCCGTCGGTGTTCAGACCGGCACGGGCCACCGCTTGGGCGAAATCGAAGGGTTTGAGGGTGACGTTCATGGCTGTCGCTCCTGGGCCGCGAGGCCTTTTCAGGTGAATGAATCGTAGCGGCGCCCCGACACGGGCATGGGGCGAACTGGGCGTGGTTTGAAGCCCTGTTCGCCCCATTGGGACACGTCGAGTTACGAATAATCGTGTCCAACCGGGGCTGCTACCAGCGGCCCATGCATGGACAAGACAACAATGGACAACGCAGTCGCACTGAAGAGCCCGAACCCGCCGGCAGACCCGGCCGGTCTCGGCTCGCGCTTGGCCGCGCTGCCGGCGAAGAGCAAGTTCACCCTGGGCCTGGGGCTCGCGGCCCTCGTCGGCGTGGTGCTCGCGATGTCGATGTGGAGCAGCCAGGGCGACTACAAGGTGCTCTACGCCAACCTGTCCGACAAGGACGGCGGTGCCATCATCGCCCAGCTGTCGCAGATGAACGTGCCCTACCGCCACGCCGACGGCGGCGCCGCCATCCTCGTGCCCGCCGCCAAGGTGCACGACGCAAGACTGAAGCTCGCATCGCTCGGCCTGCCCAAGGGCTCGGTCGTCGGTTTCGAGCTGATGGACAACTCGCGCTTCGGCCAGACCCAGTTCCAGGAGCGGCTCACCTTCCAGCGCGGACTCGAAGGCGAGCTCACCCGTTCGATCACCTCGATGGCCGCGGTGCAAAGCGCCCGCGTGCACCTCGCGCTGCCGAACCAGAACGGCTTCTTTCGTGAACAGCAAAAGCCCAGCGCCTCGGTGCTGCTGAGCCTGCACCCCGGGCGCACGCTCGACCGCGCGCAGGTCGCCGGCATCGTGCACCTGGTGTCGAGCAGCGTGCCGGAGATGAACCCGAAAGCGGTGAGCGTGCTCGACCAGAGCGGCGCGCTGCTGTCGTCGCCCGCCGAAGGCAACGCCGGTGCCGGGCTCGATGCGCAGCAACTGCAGTACGTGAACCAGATCGAGTCGGGCTACAGCAAGCGCATCTTCGAACTGCTGGAACCGGTGGTCGGGCGCGAGAACCTGCGCGCCACCGTCACCGCCGACGTCGACTTCGCGCAGAGCGAAGCCACCTCGGAAGAGTTCAAGCCCAACCAGGGCAACGGCGCCAGTGTCGCGCTGCGCAGCCAGCAGACCACCGAGTCGTCGGGCGGCAGCGCCGCAACGCCGAGCGGCGTGCCGGGGGCCGCGTCGAACCAGCCGCCGGTGCCGGCCACCGCCCCGCTCACCGGCGCGGCCCAGCCGCTGCAGGCCGCGCAAGGCGGCGGCGCCAGCAGCAGCAGCCGGCGCGATGCGGTGACCAACTACGAGGTCGACAAGACGGTGCGGGTGACGCGCAATGCCACCGGTACCGTCAAGCGACTGAACGCCGCGGTGGTCGTGAACAACCGCTCGGTGACCGACGCCAAGGGCAAGACGACGCAGGTGCCGCTGTCCACCGACGAGATGGACAAGCTGACCGCGCTGGTGCAGGAAAGCATCGGCTTCAACAAGGAGCGCGGCGACTCGGTCAAGGTGATCAACGCACCGTTCAAGATCGAACCGGTCGCCAAGCTCGATACACCGTGGTGGAAGCAGCCCGAGGTGGTCGACATGCTGCGTGCCGCCGCGGTGCCGGCCGGCCTCGCACTGGTGGCGCTGCTGGTGTTCTTCGGCGCGGTTCGCCCGGCACTGAAAGCCGCGTTCGCGCCGGCGGCCGCGCCCGCGCCGGGAAGCAACCTGAACGCCGTCGTCTCCGACGCCGAGCTGCTGCCGGTGCCGGCGCGGCTGGAGGCGCCCAAGATGAGCGAACAGTTGATCGGCGCGCGCGTACTTGCCAAGGAAAACCCCGCCGCGGTCGCGAGCATCGTGCGCGGCTGGGTGAGCGGAAGCGAGGGCTGAGCGAATGAGCACCCTTGACGATCAAGGCGTGGAAGACGCCGCCATCCTGCTGATGTCGCTGGGCGAGGAAGAGGCGGCCGAAGTGTTCAAGCACCTCGCGCCGAAGGAAGTGCAGCGCCTGGGCGAGACGATCGCGAAGATGCGCACCGTTTCGCGCGACCGCGTCGACGGCGTGCTGGACAAGTTCACCTCGCTGGCCGGCTCGCAAAGCCACCTCGTCTCCGACACCGACGAATACGTCAAGGCCGTGCTGCGCAAGGCGCTCGGCGACGACAAGGCCAACCTGCTGATCGACCGCATCCTGCAAGGCAGCGACATGAGCGGCGTCGAAAGCCTCAAGTGGATGGACGCCGGCTCGGTGGCCGAGCTGCTGCGCAACGAGCACCCGCAGATCGTCGCGGCGATCCTGGTGCACCTCGACTACGACCAGGCCTCTTCGGTACTGAAGGTGTTCACCGAACGCCAGCGCAACGAGGTGCTGGTCCGCATCGCCACGCTCGACGGCATCCAGCCGTCGGCACTGAAGGATCTGAACGAGGTGATGAGCAAGGTGCTGGCCGGCGGCGACAAGCTGCGCAAGGCCTCGCTGGGCGGCGTGAAGCCGGCGGCCGAGATCATCAACCTGATGGGCGCGAGCATCGAGACCGCGGTGCTCGACTACATCCGCGAGGCCGACAACGAGCTCGCGCAGAAGATCATGGACAACATGTTCACCTTCGACGACCTGGAGAAGGTCGACGACAAGGGCATCCAGGCGCTGCTCAAGGAAGTGCAGTCCGAATCGCTGGTCATCGCGCTCAAGGGCGCGACGCCCGAGATGCGCGAGAAGGTGTTCAAGAACATGTCGACGCGCGCCGCCGAAACGCTGCGCGAAGACCTGGAGTCGCGCGGTCCGGTGCGCGTGTCCGAGGTCGAGTCGGAGCAGAAGGAAATGCTGAAGATCGTCCGCCGCCTGGCCGACGAAGGCCAGATCGTGCTCGGCGGCGGCGGCGACGATGAGTACCTCTAAACCGAAGTCGCCTCCGATCAAGAACGTGCCGCCGCCAAACGGCAGTGCGAAGCCCTCCGTCTACAGCCGCTTCATTCCGCGCGAGGAACTCAACTCGTTCGCGTCGTGGAACCCGGGCACCTTGTCGGGTGCGGCCGATGCGCCGCCCGCGGGCGTGCGCCGTCCCGCGGCCGAGCCGGAAAAGCCGGTGGTCGAAGACCCCGCAGTGCCGTTGCGCGCAGCCCGCCAGGCGGGCTACCAGGACGGCTACCGCGACGGCCTCGCCGCACTCGACGGCTTCAAGCAAAGCTTTGCCGCGCAGATCACCGCCCAGGTCGGCTTGCTCACGCAGTCGTACGGGCGCGAGCTCGACGCGCTGCAGCAGGACATGGCGCGCGCACTCGCCGTCACCGCCACCCACCTCGCGCGGCAGATCGTGCGCAGCGAACTCGACGCCCGTCCCGAACTCGTCGCCACCGTGGCGCAGGAGGCGCTGGACACACTGTTGATGAGCGCGCAGCAAATCACCGTGCGGGTGCATCCCGATGATCAGCCCCTGGTTGCCCAAGGCGCGGCCGAGGTGCTCACCGCGCGCGGCGCGCGGCTGCTCGCCGACGGGTCGATCGCGCGCGGCGGTTGTCTCGTCGAGTCCGACATCGGCGTCATCGACGCCGGCATCGCGGCGCGCTGGCGCCGCGCGGCAGCGTCACTCGGTTGCGAAGAAGCCTGGATCGAGCCCGCGGGAGAGAGCGCATGAGTCTTAACGTCCTTCGGACGGCCTCAACGCCGATCAAGGATTCAGCCGTTTTCGACGCCGTGGGCTGAAGCCCACCCTACAACCCCCTCAACCCCATGATCACCTCGCCCATCGAAACCCACGCACTGGCCACCGCCGAGAAGTGGCAACGCTACCTCGCCGACATGCAGACCTTTTCGGCCAACCCGGTGCGCCTCGAAACGCAGGGGCTGCTGGTGCGCGTGGCCGGGCTGGTGCTCGAAGCGGCCGGCATTCGCGTGCCGGTCGGCTCGGTCTGCGAAGTGCGCATGGACGGCCAGCCGCCGGTGCTCGCCGAAGTGGTCGGCTTCAACGGCGACCGCGCCTATCTCATGCCCACCGGCGACGTGCACGGCCTGGCCAGCGGCGCACGCGTCGTGCCGCGCCAGGCGCCCGTCGTGCCGATGAAGCTCGGCGCGCCACTGCATCCGTGGCGGCGCAGCGAAGACCGCACGCTGCACCTGCCGGTGGGCGACGGACTGCTCGGTCGCGTCGTCGATTCGACCGGACACCCGATCGATCGCAAGGGGCCGCTCGAACAGGTGCACAACGAACCGCTGATCCGCCGCCCGATCAACGCGATGGACCGCGACCCGGTGCGCCGCCCGCTCGACACCGGCGTGCGGGCGATCAACGCGATGCTCACCGTCGGGCGCGGCCAGCGCATCGGGCTCTTTGCAGGCACCGGCGTGGGCAAGTCGGTGCTGATGGGCATGATGGCGCGCTATACCGAAGCCGACGTGATCGTCGTCGGCCTGATCGGCGAGCGTGGCCGCGAAGTGAAGGAATTCATCGAGGACATCCTCGGCGAGGACGGCATCCGCCGCTCGGTGGTAGTGGCCGCACCCGCCGACGCGCCGCCGCTCACGCGCATGCAGGGCGCCAACTACGCGACCGCGATCGCCGAACACTTCCGCGACCGCGGCCAGCATGTGCTGCTGCTGATGGACTCGCTCACGCGCTACGCGATGGCGCAGCGCGAGATCGCGCTGGCGATCGGCGAGCCGCCCGCCACCAAGGGCTACCCGCCGAGCTGCTTCGCCAAGCTGCCGCAACTCGTCGAGCGCAGCGGCAATGGCGTCGAAGGCGGCGGCTCGATCACCGCGTTCTACACCGTGCTGTCCGAAGGCGACGACCAACAGGACCCGATCGCCGACGCGGCGCGCGGCATCCTCGACGGCCACATCGTGCTGTCGCGAGAGTTGGCCGAGGCGGGGCATTACCCGGCGATCGACGTCGAGCGTTCGGTGTCGCGGGTGATGACCAACGTCGCCGAGGCGGCGCATCTCGATGCGGCGCGGCGTTTCCGGCAATTGCACGCCAAGCACAACAAGGCAAGCGACCTGATCCAGCTCGGCGCCTACGCCCCCGGCCACGACAGCGAGCTCGACACCGCCGTGCGGCTGCATCCCCCGATGACCGGGCTGCTGCAGCAGGACATGAACCAGCGCGCGTCGCTCGCAGCGAGCGTGAAGCAGCTTTGCGCCGTGGTGAACGGCTGACCCATTGACTCCCCGAGAGGACCCGACCGATGAACCCGCTCCAACCGCTGATGGCCCTGCTCGCTCAGACCGAACGCGAACGCGATGCCGCCTGGGCCGATGCGCAGCGCATGGCGCAGGCGCATCAGGCCGCGCAGGCGCAGGCCGAACAACTGCTCACCTACCGGCGCGAATACGAGCAGCGCTGGGGCGCGCAGTTCAAGAGCGAGGGCCGGATCGAGCTGGTGCATTGCTACCGCGGCTTCGTCGACCGGCTGAGCCAGGCGGTCGACCAGCAGCAGCGCATCACCGCGCACGCGCAAACGCAAGTGGAACGCGCCCGCGATACGCTGCGCGAGCATGAGGTTCGGGTCGCGTCGGTGCGCAAGCTGATCGAGCGGCGCAGCGCTGAACTGCGGCTGTCGGCCGACCGTGCCGAGCAGAAGCAGACCGACGAATTCGGCGCGCGCAGCGCCTGGAACCACCCCGTGCTCGGCGGCCCCAATCTCGCCCGTGCGGCCTGAGGGACGGTCCATGCAGCTGAGCAGCCGCCCGATTGCCGCCAACCCGTCGCCCGCCGCGTCGCTGGCCGGCGCCAAATCCGCAAGCAGCGACAACGCGGCGCCGAGCGACGACGGCGCCTTCGCCAGGTTGCTGGCGGCGCGGCAGAACGCGCCGCACCACGACGCGGTGAAGCCGCCGGCCGACCGCCACGTCGAGAAGACAGCGCAGCCGCCGCGCGCCGAGGCGAGCGACGCCGCCCCGGCCGCGCCATCGCAGGCGACGCCCGCGCAGGCCACGCAGCCCAGCGCGCCCGAGCGTGCGAAGGCCGACGGCCGCGAGACGCCACGCTCGGCCGGCGACGACAGCGCTTCACCGGAGGCACCCGACGCCACCCGCGCGGCGCCGAAAGAGGAAGCCGGCAGCGCGAGCCACGGCGCAGCCGCACTCGACCCGGCTTGGGCCGACTGGTTCGGCGCCTTGAACCGGCCACTGCCGCCACCGGCCCAAGCCCTGGGCAGCGCGCGCGCTGCGGTCGATGCGACGCAAGCCGAATCGGCGCCAGGCGCCGGTGCCTGCGCCGAGGCGGCACAGACCCGCGCGGCCGAACGCAAGGCGTTCGGGTTCGACGCCGCCGTCTCCACCGCCCTCGACAGCGCCGCGCTCGCAGAGACCACCGAACACGACACCAGCGCACCGCGCATCGAGCGCCTCGCCATCGCCGACACTGCGGCGAACCTTGCCGCGCCGCTGCTGCAGGCCACGCCGCACACCGACCCCCCGAGCGCCGTGCTCAACGTCAGCGTGCCGACGCCGGCAACGGCGCCCGAGTTCCCGGCCGCGCTCGGCGTGCAGGTGAGCTTGCTCGCACGCGATGGCGTGCAGCATGCGCAATTGCACCTGAACCCGGCGGAGATGGGGCCGATCTCGATCCAGATCGCGCTCCACGGCACGCAGGCCCAGGTCGACTTCGGCGCCGATTCGGCGCAGACGCGGCAGATCATCGAGTCCGGCCTGCCCGAACTCGCCGCCGCGCTGCGCGACGCCGGCCTCACGTTGACCGGCGGCGGGGTGTCGCAGCATTCGAAGGGGCGCTCGAACGACGAGGCGCCCGCGGACGACGGCAGCGGTGCACGCGCTCGCGTGTCCGGCGGGAGTGGCGATTCATCGGCCTCGGCCCGCAGCGTCAACCTGCGCGTCCCGCTCGGTCATGTGGATCTCTACGCCTGATCGCTACCCTGTAGCGCACGGGGGACTGGCCCCGAATCCCCCCGCTTATCGCCGCATCCGCCCGGGTGTGCAGATTCGACAATTTCCTTAAACGCCACACACCCGTGGGGGCCTTGCGGCTCACACGCGTGTTGAAACCAAGGAGAGTCCATGTCCGCTGCTGCCGCCGAACCCGTTGAAGACGGCGAAGCGACTGCGCCACCCCAGCGGGGCCGCAAGAAGCTGATCATCATCGCCGCCGCGGCGCTGCTGGTCATCGCTGCGGGCGGCGGTGCGACGGCCTGGTATCTCAAGCACAAGGCCGATGCCGAAGCCGAGGCGGCCGACGACGAAGCCGGCCCGAGCGCGCGCGCGGCCGCGGCGCGCGACGCCCACAAGACGCCACCGACCTTCCTGCCGCTGGAGCCCTTCATCGTCAACCTCGCCGACCGCGAAAGCGAGCGCTTCGCGCAGATCGGCATCACGCTCGAGCTCGACGACGCACACTTCGCCGACGAGCTCAGGGCCTACATGCCGGCGATTCGCAACGGCATCCTGCTGGTGCTGGCGCACAAGAGCTCGCGCCAGCTTCTCGACCGCCCCGGCAAGGAAGCGCTGGCCAAGGAAATCATGCGCGAGGCAGTGCGCCCGCTGGGCCTGGAACTCGAGGAGGAAGAAGCCATCGTCGAGCATGCCCGGGCCGTCGCCAAGGGTGACGACGATGATGACGAGGACGAGGCCCCAGCGCCAAAGCCGAAGAACCGCAAGAAGGCGGGCGGCCACAACCCGATCCGCCATGTGCACTTTTCCAGCTTCATCATCCAGTGAGCCAGTTCAACCGAGCGCGTGACACACGATGAACCAGCAAATCCTCTCGCAAGACGAAGTCGATGCCCTGCTGCAGGGCATCACCGGCGAAAGCCAGAAGCTGGAACAGGAAGAGGTTCCCAGCGGCGGGGTGCGCGACTACAACCTCGCCAGCCAGGAGCGGATCGTTCGCGGGCGCATGCCCACGATGGAGATCATCAACGAGCGCTTCGCCCGCAACATCCGCATCGGGCTGTTCAACTTCATCCGCAAGAGCCCGGAGATCTCGATCGGCGGCATCAAGGTGCAGAAGTACCGCGCCTTCCTGCGCGAGATCGTGGTGCCCACCAACTTCAACATCGTCAGCGTGCGGCCCTTGCGCGGCAGCGGGCTGATCGTCTGCGATCCGACGCTCGTGTTCTCGGTGATCGACGCCTTGTTCGGCGGCGCCGGCAAGTACCACACCCGCATCGAAGGGCGCGACTTCTCGCCCACTGAGCAGCGCATCATCACCCGCCTCGTCGACGTGATCACCACCGAGTACAAGAAGGCCTGGCACGGCATCTACCCGCTGGACCTCGAGTACCAGCGCTCGGAGATGCAGCCGCAGTTCGCCAACATCGCCACGCCCAGCGAGATCGTCGTCGCGACCTCGTTCACGCTGGAGATCGGCGACACCACCGGCACGGTGCACTTCTGCATTCCGTATTCGACGCTCGAGCCGATCCGCGACGTGTTGTATTCGACGATCCAGGGCGACAGCAACGAGCCCGACCGGCGCTGGGTGAACCTGCTGAAGGAGCAGATCCAGTCGGCCGAGGTCGACCTGGTGGCCGAACTGGCCACCGCGCCGGCGACGGTGGAGCAACTGTTGTCGTTCAAGCCCGGCGACTTCATCGAGCTCGACTTGCAGCCCGGCATCCAGGCCAAGGTGGCCGGCGTGCCGATCCTCGATTGCCATTACGGAACCTCCAACGGCAAGTACGCGTTGAAGATCGATCAACTGTTGAGCAGCTCGAACCTGAGCTGGATGGGAGCCCAGAATGCCGCCTGAAAATGCAGCGAAAGACCCGGGTGCGATGAGCGCCGAAGACGCGATGGCCGCCGAATGGGCCGCCGCGCTGGCCGAAGCCGCACCCGCAGCATCGGCGCCGGCCACCGAGGTGCAGACCGCCGAGCAGGTGGCGCCCGCGTCGTTCGCCAACTTCTCGTCGAGCGCGAGCCCGACGGCAGGCAACGACATCAACATGATCCTCGACATCCCGGTGCAGCTCACCGTGGAGCTGGGGCGCACGCGGATCCCGATCAAGCACATCCTGCAGCTCGCGCAAGGCTCGGTGGTCGAGCTCGAAGCGATGGCCGGCGAACCGATGGACGTGCTGGTCAACGGCTACCTGATCGCCCAGGGCGAGGTGGTGGTCGTCAACGACAAGTTCGGTATTCGCTTGACCGACATCGTGACGCCGAGCGAGCGGATGCGGCGGCTGAGTCGCGGGTGATGAATCGAGTCCAGCCACCCCCAACCCCCGTTCGCACTGAGCCTGTCGAAGTGCAGCGCGGTCATCGAGCGTGGCTTCGACAAGCTCAGCCCGAACGGGACAGGTGGCATTCGGTATTTCCGATCAATCCTGAGCTTGTATCCCCGATCGCCCTGAGCTTGTCGAAGGGAGGACAAGCTCAGGGCGAACGGGGTTGGTTTCAATGATCTCAACCGGTTGGACCTCCCTGCTCTGGTTCATCGCGATCATCGCGGTGATCCCGCTCGCGCTGCGGCTGCTCAAGCGCACGCCGATGGGCGGTGCCGGTTCGGCGGGCCTGATGCGCAGCATCGCGGTGCTGCCGATCTCGCCCAGCCAGCGCATCGTCACGGTCGAGGTGGGCAGCGGCGACGAGCGACGCTGGCTGGTGCTCGGGGTCACCGCGCAGACCATCACGACCCTGCATTCGATGGCGCCGCAAGGCGACGCGCCGGTGGCCGCGGCGGCGGGCATGCCGTTCGCGCAACTGCTCGGCAAGCTGCGTCAGGACAGGGGCGCCGACGGTGGCGCTTAAGCGATTCTTCTTTTCGCGCGCCGCGCGCCGCGCCGGCGCGCTCGCCGCCTTGTCGGCGTTGTCGGCCCTTCCGTGCGCGGCTTTGGCGCAGAGCACCGGCGGCGCGAGCTTGCCGCTGCTGGTCGGCCAAAGCGGCGGCAGCACCAGCTACGCGGTGCCGATCCAGACGCTGCTGTTCTTCACCGCGTTGAGCTTCCTGCCGGCGGTGCTGCTGCTGATGACCGGCTTCACCCGCATCGTCATCGTGCTGAGCCTGCTGCGCCAGGCCATCGGCACGCAAGCCGCGCCGCCGAACCAGGTGATCATCGGGCTGAGCCTGTTCCTCACCTTCTTCGTGATGGGCCCGACGATCGACAAGGTCTACAGCGAGGCCTATCAGCCGTACGCCGAGAACAAGATCGCCTTCGACGAAGCGCTCAAGCGCGGCGAGTTGCCGATGCGCGCCTTCATGCTGAAGCAGACGCGCCAGGCCGACGTGATGCTGTTCGCCAAGCTCGCCAAGATCGACCCGACGGTGAAATCGGCCGACGTGCCGTTCAAGGTGCTGGTGCCCGCCTTCGTGACCAGCGAGCTGAAGAGCGCGTTCCAGATCGGTTTCCTGATCTTCATCCCCTTCCTCGTCATCGACATGATCGTCGCCAGCGTGCTGATGAGCCTGGGGATGATGATGCTCAGCCCCGTGCTCGTCGCCCTGCCCTTCAAGCTGATGCTGTTCGTGCTGGCCGACGGCTGGAATCTGCTGCTGGGTTCGCTGGCGGCGAGTTTTTCGACCTAGGGAAGCAGATACAACCCGTTCGGGCTGAGCCTGTCGAAGCCCTGTCCGCTCATCGCCACCGGCCCTTCGACAAGCTCAGGGCGAACGGCAAGAAGAGAAATCGCATGGATTCCCAGCAAGTCTTCACCTACGGCCAGCAAGGCCTGTACATACTGCTGATGGTGGCCGCGCCGGTGCTGCTGACCGTGCTGGCGGTGGGCCTGATCGTGAGCATCTTCCAGGCCGCCACGCAAATCCATGAAGCCACCCTGTCCTTCGTGCCGAAGATCGTCGCCGCGGTCGCGGTGCTCGCGATCGCCGGCCCGTGGATGCTGAGCACGCTGGTCGAATACCTGCAGCGGATGTTGCAGGCGATCCCGACGGTAGTGGGCTGATCGCCGCCGATGCTCACCTTCACCGAGGCCCAGGTCCTTGCCTGGATCAGCCCGCTGCTCTGGCCGTTCGTGCGCGTGCTCGCGCTGTTCGGCGCGATGCCGGTGCTGGCGCAGCGCGCGGTGCCGATGCGCCTCCGGGTCGCGCTCGCCTTCCTGATCGCGCTGTGTGCGCAGGCCTCGCTGCCGGCGATGCCGGTGGTCGCGCTCGACTCGGCGCAGGCCTTGCTGCTGCTGGTCCAGCAGGTGCTGGTCGGCGTGTCGCTGGGCTTCGCGGCGCGCGTCGTGTTCGCCGCGATCGAGTTCGCCGGCGAGCTGATCGGCCTGCAGATGGGCCTGAATTTCGCCGGCTTCTTCGACCCCACCACCGGCGGCCAGGCCACCGCGATGAGCCGCTTCTTCGGCATCTCGGTGAGCTGGCTGTTCATCGTCATCAACGGCCACCTGCTGCTGATCGCCGCGGTGGTGCAAAGCTTTCACGCCTTCCCGGTCGGCCCCGATCCGTTCGCCTTCCTGCGCGCGGTGCAGCCGCAGGTCTGGGGCGCCGAGATCTTTCGCCTCGGGCTGTGGATCGCGCTGCCGATGGTCGCGATGCTGCTGTTCGTGAACCTGGTGCTGGGCATCATCTCGCGCGTGTCGCAGCAGATGAACATCTTCGCGATCGGTTTTCCGATCACCGTCTCGGTCGGATTGCTCGGCGTGCTGCTGACCCTGCCGATGATGCAGGTGCCGTTTTCGATGGCGCTGGAAAGGATGCTTTCCGCCTTCCAGTGAGCGGTTGCTTCAGATCGACAAAACCCGGTCGATAGTCACACAGGCAGGGGAATTCCCGAGTCCCCGGCGCGCGCCGCCGGTGCTCGGGCGCGCGATGATTCGCAAGATTTGCAAACCACCCGGAAAAGGTCCACCGCATGAACATCGTCATCGTGGATGACAACGCGGTCAACCTGACGTTGATGGCGGCATTGGCGCGCTCGGCCACCGGCTTCGAGCCGGTGCGCTTCGACGACCCGCTGCGCGGGCTGGCCTGGTGCCGCCAGAACGGCGCCGACCTGATCATCGTCGACTTCATGATGCCGGGCATGGACGGCCACCAGTTCATCCAGGGCGTGCGCGCGACCGCGCACCTGGCCGACGTGCCGGTGGTGATGGTCACCGCCGCCGGCCAGAGCGCGGTGCGCCGGCGCGCGCTCGAGATCGGCGCCACCGACTTCCTCAGCAAGCCGGTGGACTCCACTGAAATGAAGCTGCGCCTGCGCAACCTGCTGCAGCTGCGCCATGCCCAGAACCTGCTGCGCGACCGCGCCGCGCACCTGGCCGACGAGGTGAGGGCCGCCACCGAGGCGATCGAGCTGCGCGAGCGCGAGCTGATCACGCGGCTGAGCCGCGCCGCCGAGTTCCGCGACCCCGAGACCGGCGGCCACATCCAGCGCATGGCGCATTACTCGGCACTGATCGCGCGCCGCCTCGGCGAGCCCGACAGCTATGTGCGAACGCTGCTGACCGCCGCGCCGATGCACGACATCGGCAAGCTCGGCACGCCCGACCACATCCTGCTGAAGAAGGGCTCGCTGTCGCCCGACGAGGTGGTCGAGATGCACCGCCACGCCGAGATCGGCGCCCGCATCCTCGCCGACACCGACTCGCCGCTGCTGCGCCTGGCCGGCCAGATCGCCGAGACGCACCACGAGAAGTTCGACGGCAGCGGCTATCCGCGCGGCCTGCGCGGCGAGGACATCCCGCTCGCCGGACGCATCGTCGCGGTGGCCGATGTGTTCGACGCGCTGAACTCGACGCGCCCCTACAAGCCGGCCTGGCCGATGGAGGAGGCACGCGCCTACCTCGAGCAGCACAGCGGCAAGCATTTCGACCCGCGCTGCGTGCGTGCCTTCGTCGATGCCTGGGACGAAGTGCTGGAAATCCGCGCGCGCTTTTCCGATTGACCCACGATTCCCGAGGACCTTTCCGATGAAGACAGTGCAACTCCAGGTCGGCGCCGGTGCGGCACTGGCCAGCGCCCTCGCCCCGCTGCGCGGCTTCGACCCCGACCTGCTGCTGTGTTTCGGCGCCCACGGGTTCTTCCGCGACCCTGCCTTGCCGCAGGCGCTCGCCGACGTCGCCCCCCACGCGGTGCTGGCCGGCTGCAGCGGCGCGGGCGAGATCCTCGAGACGCAGGTCCACGACGGCACGCTCGCGGTCACCGCGCTCAAGTTCGACCGCGCGCAGGCCCGCGGCGCGACCACGCCGATCCGCGACATGAACGATTCCTTCGGCGCCGGCGCGCGCCTCGGCCAGGCGCTGCCACCTGAAGGCCTGCGCCATGTGCTGGTGTTCGGCACCGGGGTGCACATCAACGGCAGCGCGCTGGTCGAGGGGCTGCAGTCCACGCTGGCCCCGTCGGTGCAGATCTCCGGTGGGCTGGCCGGCGACGGCGGCGCCTTCGTCGAGACCTTCACGCTCGGCGCGAGCGGCAGCCGCAGCGACCAGATCGTCGCGGTCGGCCTGTACGGCGCGTCGCTCGAAATCGGCAACAGCACCTTCGGCGGCTGGGTGCCGTTCGGCCCGGCGCGGCGCGTCACGCGCTGCGACCACAACGTGCTGTACGAGCTCGACGGCGAGCGCGCACTGAACATCTACAAGCGCTACCTCGGCGAGTACGCGCGCGACCTGCCGGCCTCGGGCCTGCTGTTCCCGTTCGAGCTGCTGCGCGACAACCAGGAGAGCGCGGGCATCATCCGCACCATTCTCGGCGTCGACGAAGCGGCCGGCTCGCTGACGCTCGCCGGCGACGTGCCCGAAGGCGGCTACCTGAAGCTGATGCACGCTTCGACCGAGCGGCTGATCGACGCCGCCGAGCAGGCCGCGATGAAGCTGCAACCGCTCGCCCGCAAGCACCGCGGCCCGGCACTCGCGCTGCTGGTCAGCTGCGTCGGACGCAAGCTGGTGATGGGCGACCGGGTCGACGAAGAGGTCGAAGCGGTGGCCAGCACGCTCGGCGCGAGCGCGGTCGTCGCCGGCTTCTATTCCTACGGTGAGATCTCGGCGTCGGAGTTCATCGGCGACTGCCGCTTGCACAACCAGACGATGACCATCACCTGGGTCACCGAAGCGTGACGACGATGCCAACGGGGGTTGGCTGACCGCCATGCACAGCACCCTGATGCGCCAGCTGCGACGCCTGTGGGGCGTGGCCGCGCCCGACGAGGTGGCGCAGCTGTGCGCGCGCGTGAGCCAAGCCGCGCTCGACGCCGGGCTCGACCCGGAACTGCGCGCGGTGCTGCGCAACCTGCCGGCGCTGCTCGACAAGGTCGATGCGAGCTACGAGCAGTGCGATCGCGACCTGCGGCTGCGCACGCGCAGCCTCGAGCTCAGTTCGCAGGAGCTGATCGCCACCAACACGCGGCTGGCCGAGGATCTCGCCAGCCGCAACCGCGCGATCGCGTCGCTGAAATCGCTGGTGCAGCCGATGGCCGAATCGAACGTGACCGCGGCGATGCCGCTGGTTCGCGACGACAGCGACGACCTCGAAGCGCTGTCGACAGCGATCTCGGCGCTGGTCGAGGAGCTGCACGACGAACGCGCCGAGCTGCACAATTTGAAGATCGCCGTCGACGACCACGCGATCGTCTCGATCACCGACACCTTCGGCGTGATCACCTACGTCAACGAGCGCTTCTGCCAGATCAGCGGCTATTCGCGCGACGAACTGATCGGCCAGACCCACCGGCTGATCAAGTCGCCGAGCCATCCGCGCGCGTTCTTCGAGTCGCTGTGGCACACCATCACCAGCGGGCGGGTCTGGCGCGGCGAAATCTGCAACCGGGCCAAGAACGGCGAGGTGTTCTGGGTGCAGGCGACGATCGTGCCCTTCGTCGACGCGGCGGGGCGGATCTCCAAGTTCATCGCGATCCGCACCGACGTGACCGAGCGCAAGCACATGGGCGAGCAGGTGGCGCGCTCCGAGCACCAGTACCGCACGGTCGTCAACAGCCTGCGCGAGACGGTGTTTCGCGCCGGCCCCGACGGGCGCGTCACCTTCCTCAACGCGGCCTGGGCGCAGACCACGGGCCACCGCATCGAAGACAGCCTGGGCCAGCAGCTGACCGACTTCATCCACCCCGACGACCAGGCCGTGTGCGTCGAGGACTTCAACGAGCTCGCCGCGGGCCGCAAGCCCTACTGCCGCCGCGAGATGCGCTACTTCACCGTCACCGGAGCGCTGGTGTGGATGGAGGCCTACGCGCAATCGGTGTTCGACGCCAACGGCCAGCTCGAGGGCGTGACCGGCACGCTCAACGACATCACCGAGCGCAAGCAGGCGGCCGACCGGCTGACCGAGCAGCTCACCTTCATCGACACCCTGGTCGAGAGCATCCCGATCCCGATCTATGTGAAGGACCGCGAGCGCCGCTATGTGCGGGTCAACCGCGCCTACTGCGAGTTCTTCGGCATCCCGACCGAGCGCCTCCTCGGCAAGACGGTCGAAGACTCGCACACCGCGCCGGTCAACACGCTGCACGCGCTGACCGACCGGCGCGTGCTCGGCGACGGCACCACCAGCAGCTACGAGTTCCACATGCGGTTGCGCAACGGGCGCCAGGCCGACTGCCTGGCCAGCAAGGCGGCGCTCACCGACAGCCACGGCCAGATCACTGGCCTGGTGGGCACGCTGATCGACATCACCGACCAGAAGCAGGCCACCCGCGCGCTGCTGCAGGCGAAAGAAGCGGCCGAGAGCGCGAGCCGCATGAAGAGCGAGTTCCTCGCCAACATGAGCCACGAGATCCGCACCCCGATGAACGGCATCATCGGCATGACCGACATCGTGCTCGACACCGCGCTCGACGCCGAGCAGCGCGAATACCTGGGCATCGTCAAGTCGTCGGCCAACGCGCTGCTGGACATCATCAACGACATCCTCGACTTCTCGAAGATCGAGGCCGGCAAGCTGAGCGTCGAGCGGGTCTCATTCGACCTCGACCGCTTGCTGCTGGAAACGCTGCGCCCGATGACGCCGAAGACCAACGCGCGCGGCGTGGCGCTCGCGCTCGATGTCGAGCCGGCGCTGCCGCAAGGCCTGGTCGGCGACCCCGGGCGCTTGCGCCAGGTGCTCAACAACCTGTTGAGCAACGCGGTGAAGTTCACCGAGCAAGGCGAGGTGGTGGTGACGGTGTCGGCGGCAAGCGCGCCGAGCGACGACCCGCGCCAGTGGATCCGCTTCAGCGTGCGCGACACCGGCATCGGCATCCCGCGCGAAAAGCAGGCGCAGGTGTTCGCGCCCTTTGCGCAGGAAGACAGCTCGATCACCCGGCGCTTCGGCGGCACCGGGCTGGGCCTGACGATCACCCGGCGACTGTGCGGCCTGCTGGGCGGCGCGATCACGATGACCAGCGAGGTCGGACGCGGCTCGGAATTCGTCGTCGAGCTGCCGTTCGAGCTCGACGCCGGTGCCGTCGAGCCGGTGCGCGACGGCGCGGTGCTCCAGGGCTTGCGCGTGCTGGTGGTCGACGACAACCCGACCAACCTGCGCATTCTCGAGCGCATGCTGCTCAACATGAAGTGCGTTCCGGTGTGCGCCGGCGACGGCGACGCCGCGCTCGAGCAGGTGCGCCGGGGACCGCCGTTCGACCTGGTGCTGCTCGACCTGCTGATGCCGGGTCGCGGCGGCATGGAGGTGGCGCGCTCGCTGGCGCAGATCACGCCGAAGGCGCTGCCGGTGATCCTGCTGACCTCGTCGGGCCTGCCCGGCGAGATCGACGAATGCCGCAAGGCCGGCATCCACGCCTACCTGATGAAGCCGACGACGCGGCGCGAGATCGAAGGCGCGATGCGCCAGCTGCTGGCGCCCGGCGCCCCCGACGACGCCGACGGCAGCGCGATGATCACCCGCGACATGCTGCCCGAGCCCAGCGTGCGTGCGCAGGTGCTGGTGGCCGAGGACAACCCGGTCAACGAACTGCTGGCGGTGACGCTGCTGCGCCGCTGGGGCCACGACGTGACGGTGGCGAGCGACGGCGGCCAGGCGGTGCTGCAGCACGCGCACGGCCATTTCGACCTGGTGCTGATGGACGTGCACATGCCCGGCATCAGCGGGCTCGAGGCGACTCGCCTGATGCGCGCGCTGGAGCGCGACAGCGGCCGCGCGCGCACGCCGATCATCGCGCTGACCGCCAGCGCGATGGAAGGCGACCGCCGGCTGTGCCTGGACGCCGGCATGGACGACTACCTGAGCAAGCCGCTGCGCGCGCGCGAGTTGCTGCACGCGCTGGAGCGCCACTTGTCGCGGCGCCATCTCGAACAAGGGCGCAGCGCCGCCTACCGCGCGTCGCTCGACCACGCCGACCCGCAGACGGTGGAGATCATCGCCGGCCCCTTCGTCGCCGAGTTGCCGAAGGAGATGGCGGCAATCGCCGCGGCCATCGGCGCCGCCGACGTCGACACGCTGGCGCACCGTTCGCATTCGATGAAAGGCCTGCTGCTCGCCTTCGGCGCCCAGCCTGCGGCACGGCTGGCCGAGCAGCTGCAGCA
>DASXQQ010000171.1:0-8721 GCA_036507085.1 Piscinibacter sp.
TCTTGCTCAGCGCCGAGAACAGCGTGACGCCGACATCCGCCTCCTCGGTCGTGATTTCACCGAGCGCAGCTTGCGCCGCGGCGAGCGCGGCGTTCGACTCGCGCCGATTGAGCTTGTCGGCCTTGGTCAGCAGCACCAGCAGCCTGACCGCACCGTTGGCCAGGCGCGGCGCGACGAAGCTCAGCAGCTGGTGGTCGAGGTCGGTGAAACCGAGGCGCGAATCGATCATCAGCACCACACCGCTCAGGCTGCGCCGCAGCTCGAGGTAGTCGGCCATCACCTTCTGCCAGCGCAGCTTGGCGCCGCGCGCCACCGCGGCATAGCCATAACCCGGCAGGTCGGCGAACAGGGTGTCGGGTGCAGTTTTCGGGCCGAGCTCGAACAGGTTGATGTGCTGCGTGCGCCCCGGCGTCTTCGAGGCGAAGGCGAGCCGCTTTTGCTGCGTCAGCATGTTGATCGCGGTCGACTTTCCGGCGTTCGACCGTCCGACGAAGGCGATCTCCGGCAGCTCGGTCGGCGGCAACTGATCGAGCTGGCTGGCCGTCGTGAGGAAGCGCGCGGTGTGGGTCCACGCGAGCGCGAGCTTCTCCTGCGGAGTCGGGGCGGCCTGCGGGCGGGTGGAACTGTTTTGCTCGGTCATCGGGGCGCCCAAAGCCATCATTGTAAAATCGCCCGGTTTTGCACAAGAAATCGCGCCTCCTCATGAAGCCTGCCGCCTCCCTGCTGTCCTGCCTCCTGCTTGCCGCTGTCGCCTTCGCGGCCGGCGCCGATGAAGCCAAGCCGGCGGCCAAGCCCGACCTGGCCAAGGGCCAGGCCAAGTCCAACGAGGTCTGCGTCGCCTGCCACACCAACGACGGCTCGCGCGGCAGCCCGGCCAACCCCATCCTGCAGGGCCAGCACCCCGAATACCTGATCAAGCAGCTCACCGAGTTCAAGGCCGGCAAGCGCGACAACCCGATCATGAAGGGCATGGCGTCGGCGCTGAGCGATGACGACATCCGCAACGTGGCCGCGTTCTACGCCGGCACCAAGGCCAAGCCCGGCTTCGCGAAGAACAAAGACCTGGTCACGCTGGGCGAGAAGATCTACCGCGGCGGCATCGCCGAGCGCAGCATTCCGGCTTGCGCCGGCTGCCACAACCCGAGCGGCGCCGGCAACCCGTCGCTGTTCCCCCGCCTCGCCGGCCAGCACGCCGACTACACCGAAGCGCAACTGATCGCGTTCCGCGCCCGCACCCGGCAGAACAGCCAGCAGATGACCGACGTTGCCGCCAACATGAACGACCGCGAGATCAAGGCGGTCGCCGACTACATCGCAGGCCTCAGGTAAGCGACCGACCCCTCGACGAGAGGCCGGTCTTGCACCGGCCTTTTTTTGCCCCGCCCCGGATAATTTGCCGCATGAGCCTCGCGACCACCGGCATCGAAGTGCGCTACCGCTCGCGGGGTCTGCGCGACGGCATCGAGCTGGTGTCGTCGATGCGCTTCTCGATCTCGCTGCTGACGGTCATCTGCATCGCCGCGATCATCGGCACCGTCGTCAAGCAGGGCGAGCCGGCGAGCAACGTCGTCAACCAGTTCGGCCCGTTCTGGGCCGAGGTGTTCAACGCCTGCAGGCTGACCTCGGTCTACAGCGCCTGGTGGTTCCTGCTGATCCTCGCGTTCCTCGTGGTGTCGACCAGCCTGTGCATCGCGCGCAACACGCCGAAGATCATCGTCGACCTGCGCAACTACAAGGAACACCTGCGTGAGCAGGGCCTGCAGGCCTTCCACCTGAAGGCCCAGGGCGCGAGCGCCGAAACGCCCTCGGCGGCATTCGACCGGGTCTCGGCCCTGCTCGTGGGCGCCGGCTGGAAGGCCAAGGTCGAGGCGCGCGAACACGGCACCATGATCGCCGCGCGCCGCGGCGCGGCCAACAAGCTCGGCTACATCGCGGCACATTCGGCCATCGTGCTGATCTGCATCGGCGGGCTGTTCGACGGCGACCTGATCGTGCGCGCCCAAATGGCGTGGCAAGGCAAGACCCCGTATGCCGGCAGCGGGATGGTGCGCGACGTGCCGGCGCAGCACCGGCTCGGCCCCGCCACGCCGACCTTTCGCGCCAACCTGCCGGTGAGCGAAGGCGCACGCGCCAGCACCGCCATCATCGGCATGCGAGAGGGCGTGGTGCTGCAGGACCTGCCGTTCGACGTGGAGCTGAAGAAGTTCATCGTCGAGTACTACGCCACCGGCATGCCCAAGCTGTTCGCCAGCGAGATCGTGATCCACGACCACGAGACCGGCCAGGCGACGCCAGCCACCGTCAAGGTCAACGAGCCCGTCTTCCACCGCGGCGTCGCGATCTACCAGAGCAGCTTCGACGACGGCGGCTCGTTGCTGAAGCTGCATGCGATCCCACTGTCCACCGGGGGTCGGCCGTTCGACGTCGAAGGCGTCGTCGGCGGCAGCACGACGCTCGTCAACTCGGCCGGCAGCGGCAAGGACCTGTTCACGCTCGAGTTCACCGGCCTGCGTGTGATCAACGTCGAGAACCTCGGCGGCGCCGGCGGCGCCACCGATGTGCGCAAGGTCGACCTGGTCGACTCGCTGCAGGAGCACCTGGGCTCGGGCGCGAAGGTGCGCAGCAAGCGAGAGCTGCGCAACGTCGGCCCGTCGGTGAGCTACAAGCTGCGCGACCCGGCCGGCCAGGCGCGCGAGTTCAACAACTACATGCTGCCGGTCGAGCTCGACGGCCAGCGCGTGTTCCTCGCCGGCGTGCGCGACACGCCGGCCGAAAACTTCCGCTACCTGCGCATCCCGGCCGACGACGCCGACAGCCTCGCCGGCTGGACGCGGCTGCGCGAGGCGCTGCTCGATCCCGCGCTGCGCGCGAAAGCGGCAGCGCGCTACGTCGCGCTCGCGACGCCCGGCGACAAGCCCGAGATGGCGGCGCAGCTCACCGCCACCGCGACGCGTGCACTGGCGCTGTTCGCCGGTGCCGAGCCGGTGAAAGCCGGCGACAAGCCGAGCGGCGGCCTGCAGGCGATCGGCGAATTCCTCGAGACCAACGTGCCCGAGACCGATCGGCCACGGATCGCCGACGTGCTTCTGCGCATCCTCAACGGCAGCCTGTTCGAGCTGCTGAACATGACGCGCGAGGCCGCTGCGCTGAAAGCCCTGCAGCCGGACGAAAAGACGCAGGACTTCATGACCCAGGCGGTGCTGTCGCTGTCGGAGAGCTTCTTTTACCCGGCGCCGGTGCTGCTCGAACTGAGCGACTTCAAGCAGGTCCAGGCGAGCGTGTTCCAGGTCGCGCGCACACCCGGCAAGACCCTCGTCTACATCGGTGCGGTGCTGCTGATCATCGGCGTGTTCGCGATGCTCTACATCCGCGAGCGGCGGCTGTGGGTCTGGCTCGCACCGGAGCCGGACGGCGGAACCAAATTGACCGCGGCACTGTCCACCACGCGTCGCACAATGGACGCCGACGCGGAGTTCGAATTGTTGAAAGCAGCCATCCTCGGTCAACCGGCGCACCCGGCCGTCCAGCTCGACATCTCGCACCGGGAAACGACCCGATCGGAGGCCCCATGAACACCCACACCCTCACCCTGGGCCGGCCGGGATTCTGGTCAGCCCGCACCGTCTTCGACTGGCTGTTTGCCGCGCTCGTCATCACCGGCGGCGCCTACGCCTTCCAGCGCTACCACGCGGCGATGGACGGCTACGAGAAGGCCATCCTCGTCGGTGCGATTCCGGCGATGGTCGCGCTCGGCTGGTTCTGGGGCCGCCTGCGCGTGCTGATGCTGTGCGTCGGGGCAGCTTCGCTGCTCGCGATCGGCCTGTACAGCCGCGCCACCGACAGCTTCGGCGCCGACCTGTCGCAGGCCGAGCATGTCTTCCTGCTGAAGTACTTCCTGTCGAGCCAGAGCGCGATCCTGTGGATGAGCGTGCTGTTCTTCATGAGCACCGCGTTCTACTGGATCGGCCTGTTCGCCAAGACCGCCGACAACGCCGCCGTGCACATCGCCTCGCGCCTGGCCTGGGCCGCGGTGTTCATGGCCCTCACCGGCACGATGGTGCGCTGGTTCGAGAGCCACCAGATCGCGCCCGACATCGGCCACATCCCGGTGTCCAACCTGTACGAAGTGTTCGTGCTGTTCTGCTGGCTCACCACCTTGTTCTACCTGTACTTCGAGCAGCACTATGCGACCAAAGCGGTCGGTGCCTTCGTGATGCTCGTGGTCAGCGCGGCGGTCGGCTTCCTGCTCTGGTACACCGTCGCGCGCGAGGCGCAGGAGATCCAGCCGCTGGTGCCTGCCCTGCAAAGCTGGTGGATGAAGCTGCATGTGCCAGCCAACTTCATCGGCTACGGCACCTTCTCGCTGTCGGCGATGGTCGCCTTCGCGTACCTGATCAAGCAGCACGCGAGCGAGGGAAGCTGGCTGCGGCTGTCGCCACTGTTCGGGCTCGGCATCGTGCTGTGCCTGGAGCCGGTGGTGTTCCGCAAGAACCCGATCGAGGCGATCAGCAGCTACTGGGCGGTCTACTTCGGCGTCGCGGTGCTGATCGTCGGCGGCATCCTGCTCGCGCGGCGGCGCATCGGCGAGCGCCTGCCCGCGCTCGAGGTGCTCGACGACCTGATGTACAAGGCCATCGCGGTGGGCTTCGCGTTCTTCACCATCGCGACGATCCTCGGCGCGTTCTGGGCCGCCGAGGCCTGGGGCGGCTACTGGAGCTGGGACCCGAAGGAAACCTGGGCGCTGATCGTCTGGCTGAACTACGCCGCCTGGCTGCACATGCGGCTGATGAAGGGCCTGCGCGGCACGGTGGCAGCCTGGTGGGCGCTCACCGGACTGGCGGTCACGACCTTCGCCTTCCTCGGCGTGAACATGTTCCTGTCCGGGCTGCACTCGTACGGCACCTTGTAGGTCGGGTTTCGCGGGCCCGCGTATAGTCTTTGCACCCCGACTTTCGCGCCCGCCCATGCCCTACGTTCGCCGCAACGCCGATGGCCAGATCGACAGCCTGCACCGCGATCGCACGGGCGAGGTGCCGGAGTTTCTCGACGACACCCACCCCGAAGTGCAGGCCTTCCTCGGCCGCGCTGCAGAAGACCCCGACGACTTCAGCCGCCTCGACGCCAACTTCGTGCGCGTGATCGAGGATGTGATCGACACTCTGATCGTCAAGAACATCATCAACATCACCGACCTGCCCAGCGGCGCGCAGGCCAAGCTGTTCGCGCGCAAGAGCTTTCGCGAACGGGTCTCGAAGAGCTCGCTGCGGCTGTTCGAAAAAGCGACCGATTTCGGCGACGTGATCTGACACGCCTGTAAGAAGCCGCCGGCGACCGCGACAGAATCCGGGCGCCACTCCTTCGGATCCATGCCATGCATTTCCTCAAAGACCGCGGCTTCTTCCTCCCCTCGTCGGAAATCACGCCGCGCGCAGGCTACGAAGGTCGGCGCGACCTGCTGAAGCTGCTGGCCGGTGGCGCCGCCGGTGCCACGCTCGCGACCTGGGCCGGCCGCGCAGCGTTCGCGCAAGCCACCCGACCGGGCAAGCTCGCCGCCCTGCCCGGCGCGCGCAGCGCCGTGGCCGGCGCGGTGACGATGGAAAAGACCACGTCCTATGCCGACGTGACGAGCTACAACAACTTCTACGAATTCGGCACCGACAAGTCCGACCCCGGCCGCAATGCCCACACGCTGAAGACGCGCCCCTGGACCGTCGCGATCGAAGGCGAGGTGAAGAAGCCGCGCGTCCTCGACATCGACGAATTGCTCAAGCTCAGCCCGATGGAAGAGCGCGTCTACCGCCTGCGCTGTGTCGAAGGCTGGTCGATGGTAATCCCGTGGGTGGGCTATTCGCTCGCCGAACTGATCAAGCGCGTCGAGCCCACCGGCAACGCGAAATACGTCGAGTTCGTGACGCTCGCCGACGCGAAGACGATGCCCCATGTCGGCTCGCGCGTGCTCGACTGGCCGTATGTCGAAGGCCTGCGCATGGACGAGGCAATGCACCCGCTCGCGCTGCTCGCCTTCGGCCTGTACGGCGAGGTGCTGCCCAACGCCAACGGCGCGCCGGTGCGTGCGGTCGTGCCGTGGAAGTACGGCTTCAAGAGCGGCAAGTCCATCGTCAAGATCCGCTTCGTCGAGAAGGAGCCGCGCACCAGCTGGGTCAAGGCCGGCCCGCAGGAATACGGCTTCTACTCGAACGTCAACCCGAACGTCGATCACCCGCGCTGGAGCCAGGCCACCGAGCGGCGCATCGGTGAGGACGGCCTGTTCCAGAAGAAGCGCGCGACACTGATGTTCAACGGCTACGAGGCCCAGGTCGGGCAGCTCTATGCCGGCATGGACCTGAAGAAGTTCTTCTAAGCGCCATGTCTGCCGTGCTGAACCCCGCCCGCCCCGCTCCCGCGGCCGCGCGGCCGAAGACCTTGCTGCTGCACCCGGCCGCCAAGCCGCTGTTGTTCGCGCTGTGCCTGCTGCCGTTCGCCTGGCTGTTCTACGGCGCCTGGGCGAACACGCTCGGCGCCAACCCGGCGGAGGCGCTGATCCGCACCACCGGCGACTGGACCTTGCGCCTGTTGTGCATCACCCTCGCAGTGACGCCGCTGCGCCAGTGGACCGGCCAGAACGCGCTGGCGCGCTTTCGCCGCATGCTCGGCTTGTTCGCCTTCTTCTATGCCAGCCTGCATTTCCTCAGCTACAGCTGGCTCGACATGGGCTTCGACCTCGACGCCATCGTGCGCGACATCCCCAAGCGCCCGTTCGCGCTGGTCGGCTTCACTGCCTTGCTGTTGATGCTGCCGCTGGCCGCGACCTCGTTCAACCGCGCGATCAAGGCGCTCGGCGCCAGGCGCTGGCAGGCGATCCACCGCGCGGTCTATGCGATCGTGCTGCTCGGCCTGCTGCACTTCTTCTGGATGCGCGCGGCGAAGAACAACTTCGCCGAGGTCGCGCTCTACGCGGTGGTGATCGCGTTCCTGCTGGGCTGGCGAGCGCGCCGGCGGCTGATCGGCGCCCCCGCGCGCTGAACAGGCCTACTTTTCCAGCCGCGCCTTTACGAAGCTGCTCGCCGCGTAGCGCGTCACCCGACCGTAGTAGCGCTCGCTCAGGCGCTGAACCATCGCGCTGTACGCGTCCATCAGGTCGGGTCGGATGCTGAAGTGGTCGTAGTTGACGACCACGTCGACGCGCCGGCCGAGCGGCGCGACGCGCTGCGCAACCTCGCTCTCGATGTCGGCGATGTCCTGCTCGCTGTCCACCGCCAGGCCTTCGAAGTTGACGAACAGCACGTTGCCGCGCGCGTCGTAGTCGATGCGCTTGGCCAGCGGCAGCGCGAGCATGCGTTCGCGCAGGTTCATCGTCGCCTCGGCGAACAGGCTCGCGTCCATCAGGCGCAGCTGCGGGCTGATCGCCGGCGTGAAGTCCATGCGCTGCAGGATGTGGCGATCGAGGTCGACGCCGGGCGCGATCTCGACCAGCTCCAGTCCCGCATCGGCAAGCCGGAACACGCAGCGCTCGGTGACGTAGAGCACGCGCTGGCCGCGCTTCTCGGCCAGCTCGCCGCTGAACGTGCGGTGCTCGACCTCGCGGACGAACTTGGCGGTGGTGCCTTCGGCGTCGATCTGCAGCTTGCCGTCGGCCACGCGCACGCACAGGTCGCCGCAAGTGAAGGTGCCGACGAACACCACCTCCTTCGCGTTCTGGCTGATGTTGATGAAGCCGCCGGCGCCGGCCAGGCGCGGCCCGAACTTGCTGACGTTGAGGTTGCCGTGGCGGTCGACTTGCGCCAGGCCGAGCACCGCCACGTCGAGCCCGCCCCCGTCGTAAAAATCGAACTGGCTCGGCTGGTCGATGATCGCCTGGGTGTTGACCGCGGCGCCGAAGTTCAGGCCGCTGGCCGGGATGCCACCGATCACGCCGGGCTCGGCGGTGAGCGTCAGCAGGTCGATGATCTTTTCTTCGGCCGCCACGTCGGCCACGCCCTCGGGCATGCCGATGCCGAGGTTGACCACCGCGTTGCGCTTGAGCTCGAGCGCAGCACGCCGCGCAATCACCTTGCGCTCCGACAGCGGCATCGGCGCGAGCGTGTTCATCGGCACCCGGATCTCGCCGGCGAAGGCCGCGCTGTACTGGGTGACGAAGGTCTGCATGTGGTGCTCGGGCTTCTCGGCCACCACCACGCAGTCGACCAGCACGCCGGGGATCTTGACCTGGCGCGGGTTCAGCGAGCCGCGCTCGGCGATGCGCTCGACCTGCGCGATGACGATGCCGCCGCTGTTGTGCGCCGCCATCGCGATCGCCAGCGCTTCCAGGGTCAGCGCCTCGCGTTCCATCGTCAGGTTGCCGTCGGGGTCGGCGGTGGTGGCGCGGATGATCCCGACCTGGATCGGGAAGGCCTTGTAGAACAGCACCTCCTCGCCGTCGATTTCCATCAGCCGCACCAGGTCGTCGCGGGTGCGATCGTTGACCTTGCCGCCGCCGAAGCGCGGGTCGACGAAGGTGTCGAGCCCGACACGGCTGAGCGTGCCGGGCTTGCCGGCGGCGATGTCGCGAAACAGGTGGGCGATCACGCCCTGCGGCAGGTTGTAGGCCTCGATCTCGCCGGCCACCGCCAGCGCCTGCAGCTTGGGCACCAGGCCCCAGTGCCCGCCGACGACGCGCTTGACCAGCCCCGCATGGCCGAAGTGATTCAGCCCGCGCTCGCGCCCGTCGCCCTGCCCCGCCGC
>DASXQQ010000172.1:0-4624 GCA_036507085.1 Piscinibacter sp.
CGGTCAGCGTCGATGTCGCGCGCATCCGCCGGCTGGTCGGCGAGGACCGCGCGCCGGCGATGGGAGAGCTCGCGAAAGCGTCCGAGTCGCTGCGCTTCATGCTGTCGCTCGAACAAGGCGAAGGCACGGAGTCCCCCGAGCTGCGCGCCTACGTCGCGCTCGGGCGCGGCCAGTTGGCCAACGCATTGAAGAGCGCGCGCGCCGCCGCCGAGCGCGAAGCGCGGCTGCTGCGCCTCGCCGCCGCCTCCGACGGCGCGGGCGACGATGCGATCGCGCGCGCCTTCGCACTCGCCCCCGACGCCGGCATCGACGCGTCGACCGTGTGGCCGACGCTGGGTCTCGCGCTGCGGCTGCAGCGCGAGACGGCACCCTTCCTGCCGCTGCTCAAGGGCATGCGCGCCGAGCACGCCGAGCGGATGCTGGGCTTCATCGAGCAGCTGAAGAGCCAGGACCTGGTCGCGGCGATGCGCTTGCTCGACGGCCTGCCGCCCGAGTTGCGCGGCCAGGCTTGCAGCCTCGGCGCCGTCGCGCTCGGTGCGAAGGCGCCGCGCGCCTGGCGCGACGCGGCCAAGCGCCTGCTGTTCGCGTCGGAGCGGCCGTACTTCGAAGGAAACGGGTGAACCCTTGATCGGCGTTGAGGCCGTCCGAAGGACGGCAGAGGCAGCAGAAAACTTTTCCAAGAAAGGAGAGTCATGAAGATCCGTGGCATCGAAAACCTGAGCAACGAGCAGATCAACCAGGAGTTGCAGCGCGGTGCGCGCTTCGTCGTGTTCCAGTACTGCATCTCGGTGCTGGTGATGAGCTTCAAGCGCAGCTCCAGCATCTACTTCGTCCCCGCCGGCCAGGGTGTGGCGGGCAAGGCGGCGCCGTTCAGCGCGATCTCGCTGCTGCTCGGCTGGTGGGGCATTCCGTGGGGTCCGATCTGGACCTTGGGCACGGTCTTTCGCAACCTGCGCGGCGGCGTCGACGTGACCGGCGACGTGCTGGCCGCGCTGCGACCGGCCGCGCCGATCGCACCGGCGCCGGGCGCGATCGCCTGAGCTTGTCGAAGGCGCCGATCATCCTGAGCCCGTCGAAGGACTGAGCTTGTCGAAGGCGCCGATCATCCTGAGCCCGTCGAAGAACTGAGCCCGTCGAAGAACTCTCAGCCTCTGAGCCGAGTCGGAGCGAGGCGCCGCGCTGGGGCAAGGTGGCGAAAAACCAGAAGATCGAGCCGGAGTGACGGCGCCGCGAGCACGGGCGGCACGCAGCGATACTGCGCCCATGCTGATCGGAATGCTGTTCGCCCTTGCCGCGGGGCTGATGTGGGGCCTCGTGTTCGTCGCCCCCTTGTTGTTGCCGGCCTACCCGGCCGCACTGCTGTCTTTCGCGCGCTACCTCGCCTTCGGGCTGATCGCGCTGCCGCTGGCCAGCTTCGACCGCGCGCGGCTCGCGCAATTGACCCGCGCCGACTGGATCGAGGCGCTGAAGCTCTCGACCATCGGCAACCTGCTGTATTACCTGTGCCTTGCCGCGTCGATCCAGCGCGCCGGCGGGCCCTTGCCGACGATGATCATCGGCACCTTGCCGGTGGTCATCGCGCTCAGCTCTAACTGGCGTGACGCCAAGCGCGACGGCCGCCTGCCGTGGCTCAAGCTCGCGCCGTCGCTGGCGCTGATCGTTGCGGGCATTGCGCTGGTGAATCACGTCGAGATCGAGGCACTGCGCGCCGACGCGAACGCCGACGTCGGCCGCTATGCGCTGGGCGCGCTGCTGGCCGTTGCCGCGGTCGGCTGCTGGACCTGGTACCCGATCCGCAACGCCGACTGGCTGCGCGCCCACCCCGACCGCAGCCCGCGCACCTGGGCCACGGCGCAAGGCATCGCGACGCTGCCGCTCGCGCTCGCCGGCTTTCTCGGCTTCTGGCTCTGGAATGGCCTGAGTGGCGCGTCCTTCGCGATGCCCTTCGGCCCGACGCCCGCCCTGTTCGTCGGCCTGATGCTCGCGATCGGCCTGCTCGCCTCGTGGCTGGGCACGCTGTGCTGGAACGAGGCGAGCCAGCGCCTGCCGACCACGCTGGTGGGCCAGCTCATCGTGTTCGAGACGCTGTCGGCGCTCGCCTATGCGTTCGTGCTGCGGCAGGAACTGCCGGCGCGCGCGACGCTGGCCGGCATTGCGCTGCTGGTGGCGGGCGTGATCTGGGCGCTGCGCACTCGGCCCGAGCCGCTGGCGGCCGAAGCGCACGCCGGTTGAGGCGTGTGATCCGCGCTGACCGCGGTCAGCCCGCTTTCGCCCGCGGCGCCTTCTTCGCGCCCTTGCTCTTGGCGAGCAGGTCTTCCTGCAGCGTGGTGTCCAGCGGCGCCCGGCTGTAGATGTTGTTGACCTGGACCAGCCGCGACAACAACTCCATGAACAAGCGGTCGGCTTCAGACAGCGGCGCGAGGATGCGCTTGTCGCTGCGTTCGAGCATCGGGTGGATGTCCCTCAGCAACTGGCTGCCCTTGGACGTGACGTTCAGGTGGTTCAGGCGCCGGATCAAATGGCCTGGCCGGGAATAGAACTTTTCAAGCGACATGCGCGTCTCCGCCTTTTTGTGCGGCGATTGTAGGGAGCCGGCCTCAATCCGCGAGCGCTTCGTCCACCACTTCGACCCAGTGCTTCACCGGGATCGGCGTGCCGCTTTGCAGGTGCTGGATGCAGCCGATGTTGGCCGACACGATGGCCTGCGGCGCTAGCGGCACCAATTGCGCGAGCTTGCGGTCGCGCAGCGCGTAGGCCAGATCGGGCTGCAGCACCGAGTAGGTCCCGGCCGAGCCACAACAGAGGTGGCTTTCGCTCGCCGCCAGCTGCACCTCGAAGCCCAGTGCGACCAGATGCGTCTCGACCCCGCCGCGCAATTGCTGGCCATGCTGCAGCGTGCACGGCGGATGGAAGGCGAGGCGCATGCGCTCGCGCGGGCGCAGCTTGTTCTTCAGCGCCGGCACCAGATCGGGCAGCAGCTCGCTGAGGTCGCGCGTCAGCTCGGAAACCCGCTGCGACTTGTCGGCATAGGCCGGGTCGCGCGCCAGCGCGTGGCCGTATTCCTTCACCGTGACGCCACAGCCCGAAGCGTTCATCACGATCGCCTCGACCTCGCCCGCCGCCACCATCGGCCACCAGGCATCGATGTTGCGGCGCATGTCGGTGAGGCCCCCTTCGTGGTCGCTCAGGTGCAGGCGGATCGCGCCGCAGCAGCCTGCACCGTCGGCGACCAGGGTCTGGATGCCGGCGGCGTCGAGCACGCGCGCGGTCGCGCTGTTGATGTTGGGCAGCATCGCCGGCTGCACGCAGCCCGCGAGCAGCAGCACCTTGCGCGGGTGTTCGCGCGTCGGCCAGCGGTGCGCCCGCGCGCCGGCCTTCGCCGGGACCTTTTTCTGCAGGGTCGCGGGCAGCAGCGGACGAAGTGCCTGGCCGAGCTTGAGCGCCGGCGTGAACAGCGGCGAGGTCAGCCCTTCCTTCAGCAGCGCGCGCAGCGCACGCTCGCCGGCCGGGCGCTCGACGCGCTCGTCGACGATGCGCCGCCCGATTTCGACCAGGTTGCCGTACTGCACGCCCGAGGGGCAGGTGGTCTCGCAGTTGCGGCAGGTCAGGCAGCGGTCGAGATGCAGCTGCGTCTTGCGCGTCGGCGCGTGCCCTTCGAGCACCTGTTTCATCAGGTAGATGCGGCCGCGCGGCCCGTCGAGCTCGTCGCCGAGCAGTTGATAGGTCGGGCAGGTGGCGGTGCAGAAGCCGCAGTGCACGCACTTGCGCAGGATGGCGTCGGCCTCGTCGCCGTCGGGCGTGCCACGGAATTCGGGAGCGAGTGCGGTCTGCATCGGGGGCGGTTCAGAGGCCGGGATACATCCGGCCGGGGTTGAAGATGCCGTGCGGGTCGAAGGCCTTCTTCAGCTCGCGGTGGATGCGTTCGAGCGGCGGCTTCAGCGGCGCGAACACGCCGGCCGATTTGTCCGCGGCGAGAAACAGCGTCGCGTGGCCGCCGACCCGTGCCGCCGCGTCGCGCACCTGCGCCGCCGGCAACGTGCTGCAGAGCCAGCGCTGGGCGCCGCCCCATTCGATCAGCTGCTCCCCGGCGAAGGCGAGCGGCGGTGCGGTGGCCGGCACCGACAGGCGCCACAGCGCAGCACCGCTGCCCGACGCGACGGCGCGTTGCGCGGCGGCGAAATACTCGTCGCAGTGCTCGCGCAGCCCGTGCCAGAAGTCGATCGCATCGGCGGCTTCGACCGCTTCGCCGCCCATCCCGGCGACGGCGGCGTCGACCGCGGCGCGTGCGCCGCGCAGCCGCACCACCAGCATGTCGCTCCACCATGCGCTCGCGTTCAGCGGCAGCGGCTCGCCGCCCCAGCGCTGCAGCCGATCGAGCGCATCGGCCTGGTTCAGCTCGAAGCGCAGCGTCGCGGTGGCGGGCGCGACCGGCAGCACCTTCAGCGAGACCTCGCAGATCACGCCCAGCGTGCCCAGCGAGCCGGCGAGCAGGCGCGACACGTCGTAGCCGGCGACGTTCTTCATCACCTGGCCGCCGAAGCTCAGCAGCTCGCCGCGGCCGTTGAGCAGCGTCGCACCGAGCAGGTGATCGCGCACGCTGCCGAGCGCGGCGCGCGACGGGCCC
>DASXQQ010000173.1:0-6289 GCA_036507085.1 Piscinibacter sp.
CTTGACCTGGTCGACGAACTCGAAGCCCGCGCCGCGCGGCAGCGGCTCGACGCGCAGGAAGACCTCGCCGAACTGGCCGGCGCCGCCGCTTTGCTTCTTGTGCCGGTGGTGGCCTTCGGCCGGCGCGGTGATCGTCTCGCGGTAGGCGATGCGCGGCGGACGCGTATTGACCTCGCACCTGTAGGTGTCGGTCATGCGTTCGAGCAAGGTGCGCAGGTGCAGTTCGCCCAAGCCGTAGACGACGGTCTCGTTGGTCTGGGCCACATGCTCGACCTTCAGGCAGGGGTCTTCGTCGACCAGCTTCTGAAGGATCTCCCACATGCGCTGCTCGTCGCCGCGGCGTTTCGGTTCGATCGCCAGGCCATGCACCGGCACCGGAAAGTCGAGCGGCTTCAGGTGCAGGTGATCGTCTTCGGCGGCGTCGTGGAGCACCGCGTCGAAATGCATCTCGTCGACCTTGGCCACCGCGCAGATGTCGCCCGGCACGCCGCGCACGATCTCCACATGCTCCTTGCCCTGCAGCTTGAACAGGTGCCCCACCTTGAAGGGCTTGCGGCCGTCGCCGATGTAGAGCTGGCTGTCCTTCGTGACCGTGCCCTGGTGGATGCGGAAGATGCCCATCTTGCCCACGTACGGGTCGACGGTGACCTTGAACACATGCGCGATCACATGCTTGGCTGGGTCGGGGTCGGCGTGCAGTTCCTTCGCGTCGGTGCCTTCGCCCTCGTAGAACTGCGGCGGGTTGCCTTCGGTGGGGTTCGGCAGCAGCCGGTCGAACACGTCGAGCAGTTCGGCCACGCCCGCGCCGTTGCGCGCCGACACGAAGCAGATCGGTATCAGGTGCCCCTCGCGCAGCGCCTGCTCGAGCGGTGCATGCAACTCGCTCGGATCGACGTCGCCGTCGTTGAGGTAGCGCTCGACGAACTCGGGGTCGACTTCGACGACTTGCTCGACCAGCGCGCGGTGCGCCAGCTCCACAGATGAAAAATCCGCCTCGCCGGACGGATTGAAGAAGCAGTCGACCACCTGGGTGCCGCGCGCGGCGGGCAGGTTCAAGGGCAGGCACTCTTTGCCGAAGGCGATCTGGATCTGCGCCACCAGCCCCGGCAGATCGACGCCCTGCGCGTCGATCTTGTTGACGATGATCATGCGGCACAGGTTGCGCTTGTGCGCCCACTCCATCATGCGGGTGGTCATCATCTCGATGCCGACCTGCGCGTTGATCACGATCGCCGCGGTGTCCACCGCTTCGAGCGCCGTCATCGACTGGCCGACGAAGTCGGCATAGCCGGGCGTGTCGATCACCTGGATGCTCGCGTCGTGGCGCGTGAAGTGCACCAGCGCCGAGTTCAGCGAGTGCTGCACGCGACGCTCCATCGGGTCGAAGTCGCTCACCGTCGTGCCGCGTTCCAGGCTGCCGGGCGCACCGATGGCACCCGCCTTCCACAGCAGCGCCTCCACCAGGTTCGTCTTGCCCGCAGCCGTCTGCCCGACGAGAGCAAGGCTGCGGATGCGGGCAATGTCAGGGTGAATCGAGGTCGACATGGCGCTCTCCTGGGCGCGTGGCGCCGTGGTGTCATGGCTGGACGGTGGATCAAGGGTACGAGATCGGGCGGGTGCGGGCAACCGGGGCGGCCGCCGAGGAAACCCATCCGTTGTGGCAACTGCCTATGGTGGGCGTCAAAACATTCATTTACATTTGCCGGCTCAAAGTTGAATGCCTCTCGCCCGGCGCACCCGTGCGGCAAAGGCGTCGTTGGAGACCTGCTTCATGGCTAAGGACACGTCGGCCGGCGCCAGCTGGGCGTCGGCGTGGGAGGCTTTTGCTGTTGCCAAACCGGCCCCCGACCGCAGGGTGCTGGGCTGGGTGGCGGCGCTGTGCGTCGGCCAGGTGCTGCTGTGGGGGCTGGCGTTCGGCCTCAGTCACAAGGTGCCGGAGATCGACAGCGCCGAGCAGTTCGTCTGGGCGTTCTCGCTCGAAAACGGCTACTGGAAGCACCCGCCGATGCCGTCGTGGATCATGCACGGGCTGATCCAGCTGTTCGGCCCGTCGGTCGCGCTGCCCTTGATCGCCACCCAGGCGAGCATCGTGATCGCGCTCGCGCTGACCTGGCGCCTCGGCTGCGAGTTCATGTCGCCACAGCGCTCTCTGGTGGCGATGGCGCTGACCTCGCTGGTGACCTATCACAACATCGGCGGCGATTGCATCAACCACAACGCCGCGCTGCTACCGTTCCAGGCCGCGGCCGTGCTGACGTTCTACCGCGCCACGCGCGCCGGGCAGTGGCACCAGTGGGCCCTCGCGGGCCTGTTCGCCGGCCTGGCCATGCTGGTGACGTCCATGGCGATGCTGCCGCTGCTGGGCTTGTTGCTCACCTTCGCGCTCGACCGCGAGCAGCACCGCCGTCGCCAGCTGGTCGGGCTTGCGCTGGCGATCGGCGTGTTCGCGCTGGTGCTGCTGCCCCACGCGCTGTGGCTGCGTTCCACCCACTTCCTGCCGTTTCGCTACGCCCATTCGGTGGCGCAGGCCCTGCCGGGGCTGAACGCGAGCCTGCGCAGCATCGCAGACTTCCTGCTGATCCAGGGCCTTCGCCTGTTGCCGTTCTTCGCCGGGCTCTGGTTCGTGCTGGGCCGGCGCCGGCGCGAGATCATCTGGTCCGAGCCCGCCGCGCCGGTGCCGTCACGCGACCGCCGCTTCCTGTGGATCGCCGCGCTGGCGCCGCTGGCGCTGACGGTGCTCGTCGCCTTGCTGACCGAGACCGAGCTGCAAAGCCGCTGGGGCGCCAACGCCTTCCTGCTGACCGGCTGGCTCGCGATGGCGCTGGCGCCGCGCCGCGATTCGGCGTCGCTGCTGCGCCGGGCCCTGCGCTTCACCATCGCTGCGCAGGTGCTGCTGTGCCTGTCGCTGACGCTGTCGAAGACCGTCGTCGCCGAGCAGCGGGCCAACTTTCCGGGCGCGATGCTGGCGCTGCACGCCCAGTCGGCCTGGCGCGAGCACACCGAGGCGCCCCTGCGGCTGGTCGTCTCCGACATCTGGCTGGGCGGCAACATCATCGCCAACGGCAACCCGCGCGTCGCGGTGCTGATCGACGGCCACCCCTTCAAGTCGCCGGGGGTCAAGGAAACGGCGGTGGAGGCCTGCGGGGCGCTGGTGCTCGACGACCTGACCCGGGACGCGGCGGGCCGCGGTGCGCCCAATCCGGCGCTCGACGCGCTGATGGCGCGCGCCACGTTCACCGGCGTGTGGACACTGCCGTGGGCCGATCGCCGCGCCGCCGCCGGCCACGGCGAGTCGGGCCGGGTTGTCTGGGGCATCATCGCGCCGCGCGACCCGCGGGCATGCCGCTTGTAGTCCGGCGTCCTACAGCAATTTCCCGTTCGCGCTGACAGACAGGCGCCGCGCCGAGGTTCAGACTCGAGGTGGGATTCACCGGCTTCGTGCCGGCCGAGACCGCCATGTCAGTCCATGCCGTCCACCCCTTGCGCGCCGCGCTCATCGGCCTGCTGCTTTTCGCTGCCGTCTGCGACGTGGCGAGCGCCGACGACGCGGATCTGGCGGCGCCGGCGGGCGCGCCGGCGGGCAGCGGCCTGCTGCCCCCGGACCTGCCGCTGAGTTTTCGAAACCTGGGCGGCAGCGAGACGCTGGCCGCCGAAGTGCTGGCGGTGCGCTCGCGCATCGACGTCCCCTCGAGCGCACTCGCCACCGCCGATGGCCGCCCGGTCACCGATCTGGCCGGCGTGAGCTACCGCTGGTGGCTGTCGCGCGGCCGCACCGACTGGGGCCTGGGTGTCGGCACGCTGGGCTATGTGCTGCCGGCGCCCGACGGCCGCAGCGACGCGCCGCGAACCCTTGCCGGGTCGGTGCCGACGCTGACCGTCGGCATGCGCTACTGGGTGTCGAACGAGTCCGCGCTGTACGCCGACGCGTCGGGCGCACGCGGGCTGGGCGCCGAAAGTAACAGTCGCTACGTCAATGCGAAGGTCGGCGTGGAATGGAAGCCGGCCCGATCGCGCTTCGGCCTGGAACAAGGCAGTCTCGGCGTTCACTTCGACTCGGGCTATCACCTGACGGTGCGCACTCGCCACGGTGGGCTGGGCGTGTACCTGCGCAACCGGTGGTAGCGCGTCCCTACTGAAACGCGACCTCGGCGAAGCTCCTCAGCTTGCGGCTGTGCAGCTGGTCGATACCGGCCTGGCGCAGCAACTCGATCGCGCGGATGCCGATGCGCAGGTGCTGGTCGACCCGCTCGCGGTAGAAGTGATTCGCCATGCCGGGCAGCTTGATGTCGCCGTGCAGCGGCTTGTCGCTCACGCACAGCAGCGTGCCGTAGGGCACGCGAAAGCGAAAGCCGTTGGCCGCGATCGTCGCCGACTCCATGTCGAGCGCGACCGCGCGGCTCTGGCTGAAGCGGCGCTCCGGCGTGCTCGCCATGTTGCGCGAGGGCAGCAGCTCCCAGTTGCGGTTGTCGGTGCTCGCCACCGTGCCGGTGCGCATGATGCGCTTGAGTTCGTAGCCCTTGAGCTGGGTGATCTCGGCGACCGCCGCTTCGAGCGCGACCTGCACTTCCGCCAGCGGCGGGATCGGCACCCACAACGGCAGGTCTTCGTCCATCACATGGTCCTCGCGCACATAGCCGTGGGCGAGCACATAGTCGCCGAGCTGCTGGGTGTTGCGCAGGCCTGCACAGTGGCCGAGCATGATCCAGGCATGCGGGCGCAGCACCGCGACGTGGTCGGTGATCGTCTTCGCGTTGGCCGGGCCGACGCCGATGTTGACCATCGAGATGCCGGTGTGGTCGTCGCGAACCAGGTGGTAGGCGGGCATCTGCGGCACGCGCGGCGGCGGCGTGCCGAGTTCGTCGCCGGGCCGCGCGGCGACGCTGGCGTGGCGCGTGACCACGTTGCCCGGTTCGATGAAGGCCACGTAGTCGCTGTCGGCCGAGGCCATCGCCTCGTGGCCGAGGCGCACGAACTCGTCGATGTAGAACTGGTAGTTGGTGAACAGCACGAAGTTCTGGAAGTGCTCGGGCGCGGTGCCGGTGTAGTGGCGCAGCCGGTGCAGCGAATAGTCCACCCGCGGCGCGGTGAACAGCGCCAGCGGCTGCGCTTCGCCGGCGCGCGGTTCGTGGGTGCCGTTGGCGATGCCGTCGTCCATTGCGCCGAGGTCGGGCAGGTCGAACAGGTCGCGCATCAGCAGGCGCCGCGCGGCGTCGAGCGAGCCTTCGAGGTGGTCGTTTTCGGCCAGCGAGAAATGCACCGGCATCGGCTGCGCGCTGGTGCCGATCTCGAGCGCGACCTGGTGGTTCTTCAGCAGCAGGCGGAACTGCTCGAAGTAGTAGCGGCCGAACAAGTCGGGTCGCGTCAACGTGGTCTCGAAGGTGCCGGGGCCGGCGACGAAGCCGTAACTCAGGCGCGAGTCGGCGCGCGCGACGGTGTCGGTGTGCACGCGCACGAAGGGGTAGCAGGCTCGCACGCTCTGGGCCGGCGCTTCGCCGCTGACGAAGCGCTGCAGTGCGTCGCGCAGGTGGGCGACGCTGCCGTCGTAGATCGCCTGCACCTGGGCCAGCGCGGCGGCCGGGTCGTCGAAGCGTTGCGGGGCGATGAAGGGAGGAACCGAAGACATGGGCTTCCTTGTGAGCTTGGCGCCTATTCTCGCCGCGTCGTGCGACAAGCGCATCGCTACACTGCCAGCGCCAACGCGGTGGCGGTTTTCGAAGGTCCTTTGATGCATGTGATGGTTCTCGGCAGCGGTGTCATCGGCGTCTCGGCCGCCTACCAGCTCGCGCTCGCGGGGCACGAAGTGACCGTGCTCGACCGGCAGCCCGCCGCCGGGCTGGAGACCAGCTACGCCAACGCCGGCGAAGTCTCGCCCGGCTACTCGGCGCCGTGGGCCGGGCCCGGCGTGCCGGTGAAGGCGATCAAGTGGCTGCTGATGGAGCACCGCCCGCTCGTCATCCGCCCGCACCTGGACATCGAGATGATCCGCTGGTGCCTGTCGATGCTGCGCAACTGCACCGCGGCGCGCTACGAGCGCAACAAGGGACGCATGGTCCGGCTGGCCGAATACAGCCGCGACTGCCTGCGCGCGCTGCGCGCCGACACCGGCATCCGGTACGACGAGCGCAGCCTCGGCACGCTGCAGCTGTTCCGCACCGCGCAGCAACTCGACGGCACGGCGAAGGACGTCGCGGTCCTGGAACGGACCGGCGTCCCCTACGAGCTGCTGGACCGCGACGGCTGCATCCGCGCCGAGCCGGCGCTGGCCCTGGTCAGGGAGAAGATCACCGGC
>DASXQQ010000174.1:0-22500 GCA_036507085.1 Piscinibacter sp.
GCCGCCTTGTTCGACGAGCTGAACTGGGACTACGCGGTGGTCGAGCGCCTCAACGAAAAGGACCTGACGACGCAGGTCATCCCGTTCAATCTCGGCCGCGCGGTGCTCAAGGGCGACCCGGCCGAGAACATCGAGCTGATGCCCGGCGACGTGGTCACCGTCTACAGCCAGAAGGACGTTCGCGTGCCGGTGGCACGGCAGACCCGTCTGGTTTCGCTGGAAGGCGAAGTGGCGGCGCCCGGCGTCTACCAGCTGACCCCCGGCGAAACGCTGAAGGGCCTGATCGCGCGCGCCGGCGGGCTCACCGCACAGGCCTATGTCTACGGCCTCGAGTTCAGCCGGGAGGAAACGCGCCAGCGCCAGCGTGAGAACCTGCAGTTGGCAATCGCCCGGCTGGAGGCCCTGTCGGCCACACAGGCGGCACGCGAAGCGGCCAACCGCCGCGACGACCCGGCGGCAGCCCAAAGTGCCACCGTCAGCAATTCGGCCACGCAGGCGCAGCTCGCGCGCCTGTCACGGCTGCAACCGAACGGCCGCATCGCGCTCGAACTCAGCCCCGAAGCGCGCACGCTCGACGCGCTGCCCGACGTGCCACTGGAGAACGCCGACCGCATCAGCATCCCGCCGCGTCCCGGCTTCGTGACGGTGGCCGGCGCGGTGGCCAACAACAACGCGTTTCTGTGGCGACCGGGTCGCACCGCCGGCGACTACGTGGCGCTCGCCGGGCTTGAAGAATCGGCCGACAGGTCGCAGATGTTCATCTTGCGTGCCGACGGCACGGTGAGCCACTCGAACGAGCGGCGCGGCTTCTTCGGTTTCGGCAACGTCGAGTCGCAGCCGCTGCAACCGGGCGACGCGGTCGTCGTGCCGAACCAGCTCGACTTCGAGACCTGGGGCCGCGCGCTGGTGCGCAACCTGAAGGACTGGTCGCAGATCTTCTACCAGTTCGGCCTGGGGGCCGCGGCGATCCAGACCTTGCGCAATTGAGGCCGGCATGAACGCTTCTGAACTCGAATCGATGCAGCCCGCGCTCGGCGACGTCGCCTCAGACGACGGGCCGCAAGTCAGCCTGGTCGATGTGTTGACCTGGCTCGGCGAAGGCAAGCGCGTGATTGCGGCGGTGACGCTGGCCGCCGCCGTCGTCTCGATCGGGGCGGCGTTCATGCTCACGCCGGTGTACACCGCACGCGCCTCGCTCTTGCCGCCGGGTTCGCAGCAGCAGAGCAGCTCGGCCGCGGCGCTGGCAGCGCTGGGCTCGCTCGGCGGACTGGCCGGGGGACTCGGTGCCAAAACGCCCGACGAGCTCTATGTCGCGCTGCTTAAGAGCGACAGCGTCGCGCGCGCGCTCGACGAGCGCTTCGACCTGAAGAAGCGCTACGACGTCAAGACCTACGAGGCGTTGCGCAAGACGATTCCGTCGCACGTCCGTGTTGCGTCCGAGAAGAAGAGCGGCGTGATCAACGTCGAGGTCGACGACGAGGATCCGAAGTTTGCCGCGGACCTCGCGAACGCGCACGCCGGCGAACTCATCAAGGTACTCGCGCGGTTGGCGGTCTCCGAGGCGCAGCAGCGCCGGGCGTTCTTCGAGCAACAGCTCAAGGACACCAAGGAACACCTGATCGCGGCCGAGCAGGACCTGCGCAAGGTGCAGGAAAAATCGGGCGTGATCGTGCTCGACAAGCAGGCCGAAGCCTTGATCACCGGCGCCGCACAGATCCGTGCCCTGATCGCCGAGCGCGAAGTCCAGTTGAAGGTGCTGCGCACCGCCGCGACCGAGCAGAACCCCGACGTGATGCGCTTGAACTCCGAGCTGCGCGCCTTGCGCGGCGAGCTCGCGCGCATGGAGTCGACGCAGGGCGGCAACGCCGGCAGCGCGGTCGACATGCCGGTGGGCAAGATCCCCGAAGCGGCGATCGACTACGTGCGCGCGCGGCGTGAGCTCAAGCTGCAGGAAACGCTGCTCGAAAGCATGATCCGCCAGTACGAGATCGCCAAGCTCGACGAAGCCAAGGAAGGCCCCGCCTTGCAGCAGGTCGACAAGGCCCTGCCGCCCGACTACAAGTCCAAGCCGTCGCGCGGCGTCATCGCCCTGGCCAGCACGCTGTCGGCGCTGTTGCTCGCGAGCGCCTGGGTGATCTGGCGGCGCTATGCGGCGCTGGCGCGCGCGCAGGACCCGCAGCGCGCCGCGGCCTGGCAGTCGTTGTCGCGCGCCTGGCGCTGGCGGCGCTGATCACGACACCGCCTCGCCAGCGCTCAACACACTCGCGAACAGCGCGCTGTCGACATTGCCGCCCGACAGCGTGACGCCGACGCTGCGGCCGGCCCAGCGCGCGCGCTGCTGCAGCGCACCGGCGAGCGACGCCGCTCCCGCCCCTTCGGCGACGTTGTGCGTGTCGGCGAAGAGCGCGCGCATCGCGGCAGCGACCTCGTCGTCGCTGACGGCGATCACCTCGTCGACTTCGCGCCGGATGACCTCCAGCGCCTGCGCATCGGGCAGGCGGCAGGCCATGCCGTCGGCGAGCCGCGTCGTCACCGGCGCCTCGATCACGCGCCCCGCGCGAAACGATTGCTGGTAGGCGTTCGCATGCGCCGAGACCACGCCGACGATGCGCGCGCGCACCCCCGTGTGGGCGCGCGCCGCAGCGCAGGCACAGATGCCCGAGCCCTGGCCGATCGGAACGAACACCACCTCGGGCTGGACCGCGCCGAAGAACTCGACCCAGTAGGTGGCGACGCCACGCACCAGGTCCTCGTGGAACGACGGCACCATGTGCCAGCCGTGCAGTTCGGCGAGCTGCGCGGCATGCTCGCGTGAGGCCTGGAAGTCGTCGCCGTGCTCGATCAATTCGACACCGAGCGCGCGCATCGCGGCGTTCTTCTCCAGCGAATTGCCATGCGGCACGACGATCGTCGCCGTGAGCCCGTGACGGCGCGCCGCGTAGCCGACCGACTGGCCATGGTTGCCGCGGGTCGCGCTGACGACGCCGCGGCACTGCGGCTCGCGCCGCATCAACGCGTCGAAGTAGGTCAGGCCGCCACGCAGCTTGAAGGCACCGACCGGCGAGTGGTTCTCGTGCTTGACCCAGACCTGCGCACCGACGCGACGGTCGAGCAGCGGCCAGCGTTGCTGCGGTGTCGGGGCGAACACCGCGGCCACCAGGCGCTGCGCGGATTCGATGGCTTCACGGCTGAACATCACGCTCTCCCAGCACGGCGGCTTGCAGGATCACACGCCCGCGCGGCGTGGCCAGCGTGGCCACGAGCGGCGCTGCGGCGTCGGCCGTTTCGACCCCGGCGGCAATCCCGGGCGGCCACGCCACCGCGGGCAGGCCGGCGACGGCGAGGCGTTCGAGCAGCACGCCGCTGGGTGCCATTGCACCGGTCGGATGGACGCCGCTCCACTCGATCAAGGTCGGCAGCGCGCCGTCGAACAAGCGCGCCCCGTCGCTGCGAACGCTGATGCGCCAGCGCAGCACGCCCAGCGCGGTTTCGCGCTGCGCGGCGAGCAGTTCGCCGCGCTCGATGCCGACGCGGCGCCAGCGTTCGCACTGCGCGCCAGTGTCGTCGCTGCGCGCCACCCAATGAATCAGCTGCGGCGCGCCGGCCAGCGCGTGGCGCAGCGCCGGTGCATCGAGGTCGAACCAGCGTGCCCGCGGCGGTGGCGGCGCGTCGGGATCGATCGCGATGATCTCGAAGTAGGCGCGCGGAAAGCGCGCCGACGCGATCGAGAACAGCCGATTGTGGGTGCCCATCAGCGCGTGCCGCCCGCCGGGCCCGGGGGTGATGCCCAGCGTCGCCTCGCACCAGGCCACGCCCTCGTCGAGCGTGCGTGCCGCGACCACCAGGTGGTCGAGCGCGAGCGCCGCGGTCAAAGCTCGACCTCGCCGCGAATGCAGCTGACACTGCCGCCGCCGACCCAGACCGTGTCGCCTTCCTGTTCGATGAACACCCGGCCGGCCCGGCCGAGGCAGGTTCCTTGCGCCGCCACATAGCGCGCCGGTGCGATGCCTTCGCCGATCAGCCATTGCGCCAGGCTTGCGTTCAGGCTGCCGGTGACCGGGTCTTCCGGGATGCCCACCGCGGCGGCGAAGGCGCGCACCTCGTAGTGGCAATCGCCGCCCGGCGCGTGCGGCGCGATCACGCCGACCTTGGCCAGGCCCTTCAACGCGGCGTGGTCCGGCGCGATCGCCAGCACCGACGCCGCATCGTCGAGCAGCAGGCTGAGCCACTTCGGCCCGTTGTCGAGCCAGCGCGCGGCGCGCAGGCGCTCGCGCGCGACCCCGAGCGCCGCCAGCACGCGCGTGAGCAGCGCGTCGTCGACCGGCTCGCTGCGCGATGCCGGCGCCGCGAAGGCGGCGCGGTTGGCGTCGAGGCGGATCGGCACCAGACCGACGCCGCACTGCTGGACGACGCGCCCCGGCGTCTGGGTCACGCCGCCGCGTTCGAGCCAGGCATGGCAGCTGCCGAGCGTCGGATGGCCGGCGAACGGCAACTCGCCGCCCGGCGTGAAGATGCGCACGCGGTAGTCGGCTTCGTTGGAAGTCGGGCGCAACAGGAAGCTCGTCTCCGACAGGTTGGTCCAACGCGCGAAGGCCTGCATCTGCGCGTCGCTCAGCGCGTCGGCGCCGTGCACGACGGCCAGCGGATTGCCGCGCAGCGGCGTGTCGGTGAACACGTCGACCTGGGTGAAAGCGAACCGGGTCATGACAACCCCTCGGCCACGGGGTACCGCGTCCGATCCCCCGAGGGGATCGAGCCCGGCTTCGGACGGCCGGGCGCTCGGGCTCGTGAAAGGCGGGTTGACACTGGATGTCTCATCGCGTTTCCTTCAACGCGCGGGCGAGCAGCGCAATGCCTTGTTCGATGCGCTCTGCGTCGACGGTGACGAACGACAGGCGCAAGCTGTTGGGCTTCGGGTGGTCGGCGTAGAACGCCGCCCCCGGCACGAACGCCATGCCGTGCGCGACCGCCTTCGGCAGCAGCGCCATCGCGTCGCTGCCCGCCGGCAGTTCGACCCAGAAGAACATGCCGCCGCTGGGCACGGTCCAGTGGCATCCCGCGGGCATGTGGCGCTCCAGCGCGGCGCGCATCGCATCGCGCTGCGCCTTGTAGCGCGTGCGGATGGTCGGCACATGGTCGCGCAGGAAGCCGTCGCGGATCACCTCGTGCACCACCCGCTGGTTGAAGCCGGGGCTGTGCAGGTCGGCGGCCTGCTTGGCCTGCAGCAGCTTCGGAAACAACGGCTTCGGCGCGACCACGTAGCCCAGCCGCAGACCCGGGGCGAGCACCTTGGAGAATGATCCGAGGTAGACCACGCCCTCGCTCCAGCGCGACGCCAGCGAGGCCGGCGGCGGCGCATCGAACCAGAGGTCGCCGTAGGGGTTGTCCTCGACCAGCGGCAGGTCCAGCGCCTGCGCCTGCGTCACCAGTTCGGCGCGGCGCGTCTCGCTCAGGCAGCGTCCGCTCGGGTTCTGGAAGTTCGGCAGGACGTAGAAGAAGCGGGCCCCCTGGGCCAGCGCCAGCGCGTCGGCGAGCGGTCCGTCATCGTCGCCGGGCACCGACTGGTACTCCGGCTCGTAGGGGTTGAACGCCTGCAGCGCACCGAGGTAGGTCGGCGACTCGACCGCAACCCGGCTGCCGGCGTCGATCAGCACCTTGCCGACGAGGTCCAGCCCTTGCTGCGAGCCGGTGGTGATCAGCACCTGCGACGCATCGACCTTCAGCCCTTGGCCGGCCAGTTGCTCCGCGACCCAGTCGCGCAGCGGCCCGTAGCCCTCGCTGGCCGCGTACTGCAGCGCTTCGCGTGGGGTGTCGCGCAGCACGCGTTCGCTCGCCGCGCGCATCGCCTCGACCGGGAAGGTGTCGGCCGACGGCAGGCCGCCGGCGAGCGAAATGATGCCGGGCCGCTCGGTCACCTTGAGGATCTCGCGAATGACCGACGGGTTCATTCGCTGCGCGCGGCGCGCCATCTGCCAGGGAGGGTTGGAGTTCATGCTTCGGGCTTCACAAGGCTGGGTGGAACGGGGGACAAGTCGGCGGGCATCTTCTTGCCGATGAAGACGATGGCGATCACCGCGATGGAGAAAGCGACGGTGCTCGCGTCCAGCGATTCGCCGAGCACCGGCACGGCGAGCAGCAGCGCCAGAAAAGGCTGCACCAGCTGCACCTGGCTCACCCGCACCGTGCCGCCGAGCGCCAGCCCGCGGTACCAGGCAAAGAAGCCGAGCCACATCGAAAACAGCGTCACATAGCCGAAGCCGATCCACGCCGACGGCCGCACCGGCTGCGCCGGCCAGCTCGCCGCCATCAGCGGCGCGGTGAACGGCAGGCTCAGCACCAGCACCCAGCAGATCACCGCCTCGGGGCGCAGTTGCGCCGACAGCCGCGCGCCGGCGACGTAACCGATCGCCGCGCTCAGCACCGCGAGCAGCAGCAGCGCATCGGCCGCACTCAGGCGCCCGCTGCCGCGCTGCGCCGCGAAGGCGAGCACCAGCGCGCAACCGAGCGCCGCGCACAACCAGAAGCCGGCCGAGGGACGCTGGCGAAACGCGAGCGCGGCAGCGAGCGCCGTCGCAAGCGGCAGCACGCCGGTGACCACCGCCGCATGCATCGCGTCGACCTCGCGCAGCGCGAGGCCGAGGAACAGCGGGAAGCCGAGCACGGTGCCGGCCGCGCAGACGAACAGGCCGGCGAGCTGGCGCCGCTGCGGCCACGCGCTGCGGGTGAACGCGAGGTAGACGACGCTCAGCAGCGCCGCCACCGCCGCCCGGCCGGCGGCGACGAACAACGGCGGCAACTGCGGATCGCTCGCCGGTCCGACCGCGAGGCGCGTCATCGGCAAGGTCATCGCGAACATCGCAACGCCGAGCAGCCCGTACCCGAGGCCGCGCGCCTCGTCGCTCAGGGTGGTGGATCCGCTGTGTGACATCGGCGCAGTCTACGGTCACAACCAACACAGAGCCAGTACACTTTAGCGTCACATCCCTCGATCTGTATTGGTTGGACCGCCAGCACATGAACGCCGCGCTCGCTCCCGCCCCCGCCCTGTCGCGGGGCGCCGACACCACCCTCACCGACCAGCTCTCGGCGCGCTTTTCCGAGCGCATCCGGCAGCGCCTGATCGCGCCGGGCACGCGCTTGCCGTCGGTGCGCGAGTGCGCGCGGCGGCACGGCGTCAGCGCCTACACCGTGGTCGCCGCCTACGACCAGCTGCTGGCCCAGGGGCTGGTCGAGGCGCGCCGCCAGCGCGGCTTCTTCGTGCGCGAGATCACGCCCGAGCCGGCCCGCACCGCTGCCACCAAGACCGCGCGCGCACCGCTGCCGATCAGCGCGACCACGTTGATGCGCGGCATGTTCCAGCCGCCCGGCGCCTTGCCGATGCCCGGGCTGGGCACCCTGCCGGTGGAGTGGCTCGACTTGCCGATGCTCAGCACCGCGTTGCGGCGGGTCAGTTCGGGCGCGCAATTGGGGCCCCTCGCCTTGCAGTACGGCGAGCCGGCGGGCGACCTGCGCCTGCGCCGCGTGCTCGCGACGCGGCTGGCCGACCACGGCGTCGTCGCGTCGGCCGAGCAGATCGTCACCACCATCGGTGCGACCCACGCGCTCGACGTGGTGACGCGCAGCCTCGTGCGCGCCGGCGAGTGCGTGCTGGTCGACGAGCCGGGCTGGTCGGTCGAATACGCGCGGCTGGCCGCGCTCGGAATGCGCGTGCTGCCGGTGCCGCGCGGCGAGGACGGCCCCGACCTCGCGGTGATGCAGCGCCTGATCGAGCAGCACCACCCGCGCCTGTACGTGACCGTGTCGGTGCTGCACAACCCGACGGGCGCGTCGCTGTCGCTGGGCGTCGCGCACCGCCTGCTCAAGCTCGCCCAGGCCCATGATCTGCACATCGTCGAGGACGACAGCTACGCCCACCTCGCGCCGCCGCATCTGCCGCGGATGGCGGCGCTGGATGCGCTGGAGCGCACGATCTACGTCTCCGGCTTCTCGAAGATCCTGGCGCCGAACTGGCGCGTCGGCTATATCGCGGCGCCGCCGTCGCTGGTCGACCGGCTGGTCGACACCAAGCTCCTGACCACGCTGACCACGCCCGGGCTGACCGAGCAGGCGCTGGCCCACTGCCTGGAGCACGGGCTGCTGCGGCGCCATGCCGAGCGGGTGATGGTCAAGCTCGACGCGGCGCGCTCCCGCTCGGTCAAGCTCGCCGAGAGCCACGGCTGCCGCTTTGCGTCGCCGCCGCGCGGCCTGTTCGGCTGGGTCGACGTCGGCGTGGACACCGAGCGGCTGGCACGCGCGATGCTTGACGACGGCTGGCTGCTGGCGCCGGGTGCGCTGTTCCATGCCACCCATCGTCCGACCACGCTGATGCGCATCAACTTCGCGACCACCCAGGACGCCCGCTTCTGGCGCGCGCTGGCGCAGGCGCGCGCCGGCATTTGACCCCACCCCAACGCAGGTTGCATTGACGGTCGGTCGGGCAACTCGCTACAGTTCGTGACATGTGAAAGTGCGCGCAAACTCGGCAACCATGTTTGAGACCACCATCCCCTACGGCGAGCCCGAGCTGATGCGTGCCAGCGCGTACCGGCTCTACCTGAAGGAACTGGAGGCCGAGGCGGCGCAAAGCGGCATCAGCTCGCGCATCTCGTCGCTCAGCCCGTCGCTGCGCGCCGACCTCTTCCGTTTCGACGCCGGCGGCGCGTCCGAGGTGCTCGAAGTCGTGGCTGCCTGCGTGCGCCACGCCAAGCGGGTGACGATCCAGCTCCAGTTCGGCGAACGGGTGGTGCCGCTGACGGTGTTCCCGGAGGAGCGGCTGGTCCATTGCCCGCTGCCCGTCGAGCAGTTGCTGGGCGCCGCGCTGACCGAGCTGCGGGTGCTGCACGTCGAGCCGGCGCTGCTGCGCCCGCCCGGCGATCCGGACGCCTCGCTGATCGGCGAGCTGCGGCTTCATTCGCCGCTCGGGCCGCTGCTGTGGGAGCTCGCGATGCGCGGCGCGCGCAAGGAGCTGCTGCCGGAGATCGCCGGTCCGGCGGTGTACCGGGTCGCGCCCGGCCTGGAACTCGGCGCCCTGCAAATGAGCGGTGCCTTGCTCGCCGCCGTCTACCGGCTGCGCCACGAAGGCAGCAACTTGCGCGACATGGCCGAGTGGCCGGGCTTCGATCGCGAGCGCGCGGCGCGGCTGCTCAATGCGCTGTACCTGCAGGCGGGCCTGATGGTCAGCCGCTCGCACCCGGACGCGGTCGGCGAAAGCTGGTTCGGCGGCCTCGGCCGCTGATGTCTCACCGCGCGGACAGCGTCTCCCAGCGCTCCAGCGCCGCCATCAATTCATCGTCGATCTGCGCATAGCGGACCTGCGCCTCGGCCGCCCGCTTGGGCTCGCTGGCGTAGAGCTCGGCCTTGGCGAGCAGCTCGCCGAGCTCCTTTTGTTCGGCCTCGAGCGCTTCGATCAGCGCCGGGAGCTCATCGAGCTCGCGCTGCTCCTTGTAGCTGAGCTTGCGCGGCTTGGCAGCGGCCTCTTTCGGTGCGACCGGCGCGGCAGCGGGCTTGGCCGGCGCGCTCTTGGGCGCGGCCCGCTCGCGCAGCGCCTGCGCGCGTTGGCGCTGTTGCTGCCAGTCTTCGTAGCCGCCCTCGTATTCGCGCCACAGGCCCGGCGTCTCGTCGCCTTCCCAGGCGATCGTGCTGGTCACCACGTTGTCGAGAAAGCGCCGGTCGTGGCTGACCAGGAACACCGTGCCGGCGTAGTTCTGCAGCAGCTCCTCGAGCAGCTCGAGCGTGTCGATGTCGAGGTCGTTGGTCGGCTCGTCGAGCACCAGCACATTCGCCGGCAGCGCGAACAGCCGCGCCAGCAGCAAGCGGTTGCGCTCACCGCCGCTGAGCGTGCGCACCGGCGAGTTGGCGCGTGCCGGCGAGAACAGGAAGTCGTTGAGGTAGCTCATCACATGCTTGCGTGAACCGTTGAACTCGACCCATTCGCTGCCCGGGCTGATCGTGTCGGCCAGCGTCGCCTCGAGGTCCAGCTTGCTGCGCATCTGGTCGAAGTAGGCGACGTCGAGCCGCGTGCCGCGGCGCACGCTGCCGGCGCTCGGCTGCAGCTCGCCGAGGATGAGCTTGAGCAGCGTCGTCTTGCCGGCGCCGTTCGGGCCGATCAGGCCGACCTTGTCGCCGCGCAGGATCGTCGCGTTGAAGCCGCTGACGATCAACTTTTCGCCGAAGCGCATCGACACGTCGCGCAGCTCGGCCACGATCTTGCCGCTGGGGACACCCGAGTCGACTTCCAGCCGCACCTGGCCGAGCGAGTCGCGCCGCGCCTGGCGCTGCGCGCGCAGCGCCTGCAGCCGCTGCACCCGGCTCACGCTGCGGGTGCGCCGCGCCTCCACCCCCTTGCGGACCCAGACCTCCTCCTGCGCCAGCAGCTTGTCGGCGCGCGCGTTGGCGAGCGCCTCGGCGGCGAGCTGCTCTTCCTTCATGCGCTCGTAGGCGCTGAAGTTGCCCGGATAGCTGCGGATGACGCCACGGTCCAGCTCGAGGATGCGCGTGGCCACGCCGTCGAGGAAGGCGCGGTCGTGGGTGATCAGCATCACGCTACCGGCCAAGCCGCGCAGCAGCTCTTCGAGCCAGGCGATCGAGTCGAGGTCGAGGTGGTTGGTCGGCTCGTCGAGCAGCAGCACGTCGGGCACCGCGACCAGCGCCTGCGCCAGCGCGACGCGCTTGGCCGTGCCGCCGGACAGCTCGGCGATGCGCCGGCTGCCGTCGAGGTGCAGCTGGGCGAGGGTGGTGTCCACCCGCTGCTCCCAGTTCCAGGCGTCGAGCGCCTCGATGCGGGTCTGCAGCGCATCGAGGTCGACGCCCGGCGCATGCTCCTCGTACTGCTGGCGCAGCGACTTCGCCTCGGCCACGCCAAGGCTCACGGCATCGAACACGCTCGTCTGCGGATCGAACACCGGCTCCTGCGGCACGTAGCGGATGCGCAGGCCCTGCGTCATCTGCAGCAGGCCGTCGTCGGGCTTCTCGAGGCCGGCGACGATCTTCAGCAGCGACGACTTGCCGGCGCCGTTGCGCCCGATCAGGCCGATGCGCTCGCCGGCTTCGAGCGCGAACGCGGCGCTGTCGAGCAGGGCCACATGGCCGTAGGCGAGGTGGGCGTTGGAGAGGGACAGGACAGCCATGGATTATCCGCGGGCGGCCAACGCGGCTTCGAGCGTATCGACGAACATCCTCGCGACATCGAAGCCGGTCTGCTGCGTGATCTCCTGGAAGCAGGTCGGGCTGGTGACGTTGATCTCGGTGAGCCAGTCGCCGATCACGTCGAGTCCGACCAGCAGCAGGCCGCGCGCAGCGAGCAGCGGTCCGATGTGCTCGGCAATCTCGCGATCGCGCGCGGTCAGCGGCTGCGCAACGCCCTTGCCGCCGGCCGCGAGGTTGCCGCGGATCTCGCTGCCCTGCGGGATGCGCGCCAGCGAATAGGGCACCGCCTCGCCGCCAATGACGAGGATGCGCTTGTCGCCCTGCACGATCTCGGGCACGTAGCGTTGCACCATCACCGTGTGCGCGCCGCCCTTGTTCAGTGTCTCGGTAATGCTACCGAGGTTGAGCCCGTCGGGCCCGACGCGGAAGATCCCCATACCGCCCATGCCGTCGAGCGGCTTCAAGATGATGTCGGCGTGCTCGGCGTGGAAGCGCTTGATCGCATCGGCGTCGCGCGTCACCAGCGTCGGCGCGATGAACTGCGGGAACTCGAGGATCGCGAGCTTCTCCGGGTGGTCGCGCAGCGCCGCCGGCCGGTTGAATACGCGCGCCCCTTCGCGCTCGGCCTGCTGCAACAGGTGGGTGGCGTAGAAGTACTCGCTGTCGAAGGGCGGATCCTTGCGCATGATCACCACGTCGAGCTCCGCCAACGCGAGCGTGGGCGCGCCTTGCTGCACGAACCAGTCGTGCGGGTCGGCGGTCAGGGTGATCTCGCGCAGCGCGGCGCTGACGCGCCCGCCGCTTTCCCACACCAGGTCGCGGGGCTCGCAGGCGAACAGCGTGTGGCCGCGCGCCGCGCACTCGCGCATCATCGCGAAGCTCGTGTCCTTGTAGGTCTTGAAGCCTTCCAGCGGGTCGGCGACGAAGAGCGTTTTCATGGCGGCAGCCTGGGTGCGGTCGGGGTGGCGGGCCGCCACTGTTGCATAAAATTCAGCGACGTGCCGGCGCGTGTCGCCCGGCTCAGATCTCGAGCTTGGAGCCGAGCTCGACGACGCGGTTGGTCGGCAGGCTCAGGAAGTCGGCGGCGGCCGCAGCGTTGCGATGCATGCCGGCGAACAGCCTTTCTCGCCAGTCGGCCATGCCGCCGCCCCTTGTCGGCATCACGATGTCGCGCGACAGGAGGTACGAGGTCTCCATCGGGTCGAGCTCGATGCCGCGCCGCTGCAGCAGGGCCAGCGCTTCGGGCACGTCGGGCTCGTTCTTGAAGCCGAAGTGCAGCGTCACCTGCCAGCAACCGCGGCCCAGCGGCTCGATCTCGCCGCGCTTGTCGAAGCCGATCCACGGCACCTCATGCTGCTTGACGGTGACGAACAGGTTGGTCTCGTGCAGCACCTTGTTGTGCTTCAGGTTGTGCAGCAGCGCGTTGGGCGTGATGCCGGGCTCGCTGACCAGGAACACCGCGGTGCCGGCCACCCGCGTCGGCGGGTTGACGAACACCGCCTGCAGGAAGCTCTTCAGGTCGATCGCATCGTCGCGCAGGCGCTCGGCCATCAGGTGGCGTCCCCGCTTCCAGGTCATCAGCAGCAGGAACATCACCGCGCCGATGACCAGCGGGAACCAGCCGCCCTCGAACACCTTGACGATGTTGGCGGCGAAGTAGGTGAGGTCGACAAGGAAGAAGAAGCCGGTCGCGGCGAAGCACAGCGCCCACGGGTACTTCCAGCCGTAGCGAACGACGAAGAAGGTCATGATCGTCGTGATCAGCATGTCGATCGTCACCGTGATGCCGTACGCGGCGGCGAGCCGGCTGCTCGAGCCGAACGCGAGCACCGCGCCGACGATGCACACGTACAGGCTCCAGTTGACGAAGGGCACGTAGATCTGCCCGGTGTCGCGCACGGAGGTGTGCAACAGGCGCAGGCGCGGGATGTAGCCGAGCTGGATCGCCTGCTTGGTGACCGAGAACGCCGCCGAGATCAGCGCCTGCGAGGCGATCACCGCGGCGCAGGTGGCCAGCCCGATCAGCGGATACAAGGCCCACTCCGGCGCCATCTCGTAGAAGGGGTTGCGGACCTTGTCGGGCGTCTCCAGCAGCATCGCGCCCTGGCCGAAATAGTTCAGCACCAGCGCCGGCATCACCATGCCGAACCAGGCGACGCGAATCGGGCGCTTGCCGAAGTGCCCCATGTCGGCGTACAGCGCCTCGGCGCCGGTGACGCACAGCACGACGAAGCCGAGCGCGACGAAGGCCACGCCGGGCTGCAGCACGAGGAAAAGCACCGCGTGATGCGGGCTGAGCGCCCCCATCACGCTCGGGTTGCGAAGGATGTGCACGAGCCCGAGCGTTCCGATCACGACGAACCACAACAGCGTCACCGGCCCGAAGAACTTGCCGATGCCGCCGGTGCCGTGGCGCTGGACCACGAACAAGGCCGTGAGGACGGCGAGCGACACCGGCACGATGTAGTGGTGCAATCCGGGCGCCGCCACCTCGAGCCCTTCCATCGCGCCAAGCACCGACACCGCGGGCGTGATGACGCCGTCGCCGAAGAAGATCGCGGTGCCGAAAATGCCCAGCGTGAGCAGGCCTTCGTGGAGCGCGGGGCGGCTCTTCACCGCCTGCGACGCCAGCGCCAGCATGGCGATCAGCCCGCCTTCGCCGTTGTTGTCGGCGCGCAGGATCAGCACGACATACTTCACCGACACGACGACGGTGAGGGTCCAGAACATCAGCGACAGCACGCCGAGGATGTTGTCCGGCGTGAGCGGCACATGCCCGTGGGCGAAGACCTCCCGGAACGCGTACAGCGGGCTGGTGCCGATGTCGCCGTAGACGACCCCGAGGGCGCCCAGGGTCAGCACGGCCAGACTGGAACTGGATCGTTGCGCGGTCACGATGCACCGCGTCGTCGAGGCGCGCGCGGCTTTGTTATGAAGGCGCTTATTGTGCGCTCGCTGCGCTGCGCTTCATTCGTAGACCTCGGCTTCCGGGTCGGTCGCTTCGAGCTCGTAGCTGGCGGCCACCATCGCGAGCCGCGCGATCACGCCGTACATGTAGAAGCGGTTCGGCGCGCTGGCGCCGGGCTTCACCCCCGGCTTGGGCAGCTGGTTCGATTCGGCGAAGGCGAGCGGAACGAAGCTCGCCCCCGGCGAGTTGAGGTTCTCGTCGACGCCGCGTTCGGCGTTGACGCGGTAGAAGCCGCCCACCACATAGCGGTCGATCATGTAGACCACCGGTTCGGCCACGGCGTCGTTGACGCGCTCGTAGGTGGGCACGCCTTCCTGCAGGATGACTTCGGTGACCTCGTGGCCGTCCTTGATGACGCTCATCTTGTTGCGCGTCTTGCGGTTCAGCTCGACCAGGTCCTTCGGGTCGCGCACCGTCATGATGCCCATGCCATAGGTGCCGGCGTCGGCCTTGACGATGATGAAGGGCTTTTCCTGAATGCCGTATTCCTTGTACTTGCGGCGGATCTTGCCGAGCAGCGCTTCGGCGTTGCTCATCAGGCATTCCTGGCCCGCGCCGTCGGAAAAATTCACTTCGCCGCAGCGCGCGAACAGCGGGTTGATCAGCCACGGATCCATGCCCAGCAGCTTGGCGAACTTTTTCGCCACCTCCTCGTAGGCCTGGAAATGATTCGTCTTGCGGCGCACCGCCCAGCCGGCATGCAACGGCGGCAACAGGTATTGCTCGTGCAGGTTTTCCAGCACCTTGGGCAGGCCGGCGGTCAGGTCGTTGTTGAGCAGGATGGTGCAGGGGTCGAAGTCCTTCAGCCCGAGGCGACCGCGATTGCGCACCAGCGGCTCGAGGGTGAGGGCATTGCCGTCGGGCAGCTCGATCCGGGTCGGTGCCTTGACCGCCTCATCGAGCGTGCCCAGGCGCACGTTCAGCCCGGCCTGGTGAAAGATCTGCACCAGCCGCGCGACGTTGGTCAGGTAGAAGGTGTTGCGGGTGTGCCCCTCGGGGATCAGCAGCAGGTTGCGGGCCTCGGGGCAGATTTTCTCGATCGCCGCCATCGCCGCCTGCACTGCCAGCGGCAGCATCTCGGGCGTCAGGTTGTTGAAGCCGCCGGGGAACAGATTGGTGTCGACCGGTGCGAGCTTGAAGCCGGCATTGCGCAGGTCCACCGAGGTATAGAACGGCGGGGTGTGCTCCATCCATTCGAGCCGGAACCAGCGCTCGATGGCGGGCATCGACTCCAGGATGCGCTGCTCCAGTTCGTTGATCGGGCCGGTGAGCGCGGTGATGAGGTGTGGAACCATGAGGCAAGCCCGGAATGCGGAAACGGAGGATCGATTCTAGGCATTTGGGGTGATGGCGGTCGGATGCAAGGGCGATGCGCGCCCATGAAGAAAGCTGTCGGCTGCAGCAAGAAAAAGGCCGCCTTGCGGCGGCCTTTTTTCAAGTGACGAAGCGCCAGCTTACTTGCTGTAGGCCGTCTCGCCGTGAGACGAGATGTCCAAGCCCTCGCGCTCTTCTTCTTCGGGCACGCGCAGTCCGATGACCTTGTCGACAACCCAGAAGGCCACCAGCGACACCACGCCCGACCAGACAACCGTCAGACCCACGCCCTTCGCCTGGATCAGCAACTGGTCCCAGATGCCGTTGGAGCCGACGGTGGCGGTGACCCAGTCGGTCACCAGGCCCGGGCCGCCGAGCGCCTGGTTGTTGAAGATGCCGGTGAGCAGTGCGCCGACGATACCGCCGACACCGTGCACGCCGAACACGTCGAGCGAGTCGTCGGCGCCGAGCAGTCTCTTCAGACCGTTGACACCCCACAGGCACAGGAAGCCAGCGGCCGCACCGACCACCAGCGCACCCATGATGCCCACGTTGCCCGCTGCCGGCGTGATCGCCACCAGACCGGCGACCGCACCCGAGGCCGCACCCAGCATCGAGGCCTTGCCCTTGAGCAGCGCCTCACCGATGCACCACGCGAGCACCGCGACCGCGGTGGCGGAGAAGGTGTTCAGGAACGCGAGGGCCGCACTGTTGCCGGCCTCGAGCGCCGAGCCGGCGTTGAAGCCGAACCAGCCCACCCACAGCAGCGCGGCACCGACCATGGTCAGCGTCAGCGAGTGCGGCGTGAACGATTCCTTGCCGTAGCCGATGCGCTTGCCGATCATGTACGCGCCCACCAGGCCCGCGACGGCGGCGTTGATGTGCACCACCGTGCCGCCGGCGAAGTCGAGTGCGCCCCACTGCCAGGCGAGGCCGGCCTTGGCGTTCATCGCATCGACCACTTCCTTGCCGGTGTAGGCGTCGGGGCCCATCCAGAACCAGACCATGTGCGCGATCGGCGCATAGCTGAAGGTGAACCACAGCGCCATGAACAGCAGCACCGCGCTGAACTTGATGCGCTCGGCAAAGGCGCCGACGATCAGGCAGCAGGTGATGGCCGCGAACGTGGCCTGGAACACGACGAAGACGATCTCGGGGATGTAGACGCCCTTGCTGAAGGTCGCCGCCATCGCGAAGCTACCGGTCGCCGGATCGAACACGCCCTTCAGGAACAAGCGATCGAGCCCGCCGACAAAGGCGTTGCCTTCGGTGAACGCGAGGCTGTAGCCGTAGATGACCCACAGCACGGTGATCATCGAGAAGGTGACGAACACCTGCATCAGCACCGACAGCATGTTCTTGCTGCGCACCAGGCCGCCGTAGAACAGCGCGAGGCCCGGGATCGACATCATGATGACGAGCACGGTCGACACCAGCATCCAGGCGGTGTCGCCCTTGTTGGGCACCGGCGCGGATGCGGCCGCGGCCGGGGTGGCGGCCGCCGACGCCGCGGCCGCGGGTGCCGCCGTCGCGGCGGCCGGCGCGGCGGCCATCGCCGACGCGGCGGGGGCCGAGGCAGCGGCGTCCGCCGGAGCGTCGGCCGCGGCCGATGCGCCCGCGAAGCCCCAGGCCGCAAAGCCCAGGGCGAGGGTTGCAATGAGTTTCTTCATGGTTGCTTGTCTCTCTCGGTTGCTGGACGTCAGAGCGCGTCTTTGCCGGTCTCACCCGTGCGGATGCGAACGACCTGCTCGAGCGACGACACGAAAATCTTGCCGTCGCCGATCTTGCCGGTGCGCGCCGCCGCTTCGACCGCCTCGATCACGCGGTCGACGATCGCGTCGTCGACCGCGGCTTCGATCTTCACCTTGGGCAGGAAGTCGACAACATACTCGGCACCGCGGTACAACTCGGTGTGGCCCTTCTGGCGCCCGAAGCCTTTCACCTCGGTCACCGTGACACCTTGAACGCCGATGGCGCTGAGGGCCTCACGCACTTCATCAAGCTTGAACGGCTTGACGATGGCAGTCACCATCTTCATGGTCGAACCTTTCTAGGAAGAATGAACCAAGACGGCCCCGAGATCGCGGGAACGCGGGGCCGCCACCCGAATTACATCGACTTGGTGAGGGTCAGGATGACACGCGCCTTGTTGATGTCGCCGTAGAAATCCTTCTTGGTGGCACCCACGACGGCGCCGCCGAGGCTGAAGCCCGAGCCGAGGTCATAGGTCGCACCGAGCTTGTAGTCGGCGTAGTTCTCGTAGCCCACGTTCTTGAGCTCGCTGGACAGCTGCGTGAACCCTGCGTGGGCGTTCAGCGTCAGGTTCTTCGCGACTTCGTAGTTCGCGCTCAGGTCCAGGTAGCCGGTGCCTGTGCCCTTGGGCCGTGCACCGCCGAAGACGAATTGATAGGTCTCGCCCAGGGCGAAGTAGTCCTTGGAGGCGGTGTAGGAGTACTTGACGGTGGCGATGCTGTAGCTGAGCGCGGCGTACAGCTCGGTCGTGTTGAAGTCGACAAGCTTGTCTTTCTGCGGGTAGTAGTACTGCAGCACGCCGACGTCGTAGCCGAAGCCCTTGGCCAGCTCGCCCTTGAAGCCGCCGTAGAAGTCCATCTCGATGCCGGCGTTGGTGAAGCCGATGCTCGAGTTCCAGTTGCCGACATAGAAGCCGCTGCTGTGCGAGTAATCGAAGCCGCCCTGCAGTGCCGGCTTGTTGTTGCCCTGGTCCTGGCCGCGGTACTTGTAGTTCGTGGTCAGGCTGAAGTTGGTGGCCACCGCCGGCGCGTCCGCGGCTTGCGCGGCGGCACCGAACAGCGAGGCGAGAGACAGAACGAGGAGGGATTTCTTCATGCTTTAGGACTCCGGTTTTGAGAGTGGATGGCAAGACGCCGTCAGGTTTTGCACGTTATGTGCCAGGAGATCTCATGGTCTTTTCTGCGCCATTTCGAGGCGCAGACGCCTCTTCTTCGCGCAAACATGCACTCCTATGGTTCCAATTCGACTCGCGCACTCGATTTGTGCATCAGCTCGATCCGCCGAAATCGCGCGCGATGCACGGCACAATCCGGGCGCCCCGGGAAGGAAAACAACCATGTCGCTCGCCGTCACCCACAGCCGCGCCCTCGACGGGTTGACCGCGCCCGAAGTCACCGTCGAAGTGCACCTGGCCAACGGGCTGCCGAGCTTCACGCTGGTCGGGCTGGCCGACACCGAAGTCAAGGAGGCGCGCGAGCGGGTTCGCGCCGCGCTGCTCAACAGCGGCCTCGAGTTCCCGCACAACAAGCGAATCACCGTCAACCTCGCGCCGGCCGACCTGCCGAAGGAATCGGGTCGTTTCGACCTGCCGATCGCACTGGGCATCCTGGCCGCGAGCGGCCAAATCGACGCCGTCGCGCTCAGCGGCTACGAGTTCGCCGGCGAGCTCTCGCTGGCCGGCGACTTGCGCCCGGTGCGCGGTTCGCTCGCGATGGGCCTGGCCCTGCGCCGCATCGGGTCGGCGCGCGCGCTGGTGCTGCCCGAAGCGAGCGCGCGCGAAGCGGCGCTCGTCGACGGACTGCGGATCCATTCGGCGGCGCATCTGCTCGACGTCGTGAAGGCCTTGCTGCCCGCCGGCGCGCAGCACATCGAGCCGCTGCCGCGCGTGCGCGCCGAGCCGGGACGCACCGCAGCCGCCGCGCCACCCGACCTGCGCGAGGTCAAGGGCCAGTCCAGCGCCAAGCGCGCACTCGAGATCGCGGCCGGCGGCGGACACAGCGTGCTGATGATCGGCCCGCCCGGCACTGGCAAGTCGATGCTGGCCCAGCGCTTCACCGGTCTGCTGCCGCCCCTGTCGGAAACGCAGGCGCTCGAGTCGGCCGCGGTGCTCAGCCTGAGCGGTGCCTTCGACACCGCGCGCTGGGGCCAGCGGGTGATCCGCTCGCCGCACCACAGCGCGTCGTCGGCGGCGCTGGTCGGCGGCGGCTCGCCGCCGCGCCCCGGCGAGATCTCGCTGGCCCACGAGGGGGTGCTGTTTCTCGACGAGCTGCCGGAGTTTCCGAGGTCCGCGCTGGAAGCGCTGCGCGAGCCGCTGGAGTCGGGCCGCATTGTGATCTCGCGCGCCGCGCGCCAGGCCGAGTTCCCGGCGCGCTTTCAATTGATCGCGGCGATGAACCCCTGCCCTTGCGGCCACCATGGCAGTGCGCTGCGCGCCTGCCGCTGTACGCCCGACGCGATCAGCCGCTACCAGGGCCGCATCAGCGGGCCGCTGCTCGACCGCATCGACCTGCAGGTGGAGGTGCCCGCGGTGCCCGCCGAGACGCTGGCCGCGACAGCGGACGGCGAAGCGAGCGCGGCGGTATCGGACCGCGTCTCACGCGCGTGGCAGCGTCAGCTGGCGCGGCAGCAGTGCCTGAACGCCGCCCTCGTCGGCGACGCGATCGACGCCCATTGCGCGCTCGACGCAGCGGCGTCGAAATTCCTGCAAGCCGCCGCCGCGCGGCTCGGCTGGTCGGCGCGCAGCTTTCACCGCGTGCTGCGGATTGCGCGCAGCGCGGCCGACCTGGCCGGCAGCGTCGACATCGGCGTGGCCCATCTCGCCGAGGCGATCCAGTACCGGCGCGTTCTCAGCGTTCTGTGAGCCTGTTTTCCGTTGGGAACAGGGGTCAGCTTGCCGCAGCGCCGCTGCGCGCCTTGACGAGCTTCAGCGTGTTGCCCTCGACGACGACGCGCGCGCCCGGCTTCGGCGCGCTGCGTTGGCGCAGCGTGCGCAGGCTGCCGTCGTCCATGCGAACCCGCACCTCGTAGACCGTCTCACTGCGCGCACGCTTCTCGATCTCGTTGCCCGCCAGGCCGCCGCCAACGGCGCCGAGCACCGTCATCGCGGTGCGCCCATCGCCACGGCCGAACTGGTTGCCGATCGCGCCGCCGACGACGCCCCCGGCCACCGCGCCGACGCCGGTGCCCTGGCCCTTTTGCTGGACCGCGTGCACGCTTTCGACGACGCCGCAGTGACTGCAACGCGCCGCTTGGCGCGCCGGCGGCACCGCGGCGGGCGCGCCCGTCTTCGGCACCGGTGTGCCCGCACGTGGCGGCGCCGCCGCCACCGCGGCCGGCGGCGACTCGACCAGCATCTCGTTCGGGGCCAGCGATGCGTGCGTCGCCACGGTTGCTGGGGCCGGCGGCTCGGCGGGCGCCGACGCGCGAAATGCAATTCCCGCGGCCACGCCCAAGCCGGCGAGTGTCAGGCCGGCGCCGGTCATCAATGCGTTGCGGTTCATGGTCATGCCCTCGTTCGTTGCGCGGCGCCCTGCAGCACCGCTCATACCGATTGAACGAGGAACCGGCCCGCGGGTTGCGATCCGGCCTTGAATCAGATGTAACGACGCGTGCTATAGCAGGGCGGCGAGCGAGCGCTGCACTTGCGCCACATCGAGCGCGCTGCGCCGCGCCCAGTCCTGCAACTGGTCGTCGCCGATCTTGCCGACGTTGAAATAGCTCGCCTGCGAATGCGCCAGGTAGAAGCCGCTGACGCTCGCCGCCGGCGTCATCGCGAGGCTCTCGGTCAGGCCCATGCCAATGTCGGCGCATTGCAGCACACGGAACATCTCGCCCTTGACCGTGTGGTCGGGGCAGGCCGGGTAGCCCGGCGCCGGGCGGATGCCGCGGTACTTCTCGGCGATCAATTCGGCGCTGCTCAGCGACTCGTCGGCCGCGTAGCCCCACAGCTCGGTGCGCACGCGCTGGTGCAGCCGCTCGGCAAAGGCCTCGGCCAGGCGGTCGGCCAGCGCCTTCAGCATGATCGCGCTGTAGTCGTCGAGGTCGGCGAGGAACTGCGCTTCCTTCTTCTCGATGCCCAGGCCGCTGGTCACCGCGAACAGGCCGATGTGGTCGGCCAGGCCCGAGTCCTTGGGCGCGATGTAATCGGCAAGGCAGCGGTTCGGCCGCTTCACCCCGTCGACCACCGGCCGCTCGGACTGCATGCGCAAGCCGCGCCAGGTCATCAGTACTTCGCTGCGCGATTCGTCGGCATAGATCTCGATGTCGTCGTCGTTGACGGTGTTGGCCGGGAACAGGCCGATGACGCCGTTGGCGGTGACCCAGCGGCCCTCGATCAGGCGCTTCAACATGCGCTGGCCGTCGCTCAGCACGCGGCGCGCTGACTCGCCGACGATCTCGTCGGTGAGGATCGCCGGGTAGGCGCCCGCCAGGTCCCAGGTCTGGAAGAACGGCCCCCAGTCGATGCACTGCGCAAGCTCGGCGAGGTCGTAGTTGCGGAACACCCGCCGTCCGGTGAACTTCGGCTTCGGCGGCGTGCAGGTCGACCAATCGATCGGCGTCTTGTTGGCGCGCGCCTGCGCCAACGTGACCAGCGGCGTCGCCTTCTTGTTGGCGTGCTGCTGGCGCACCTTGTCGTAGTCGCTCTTCAACTCGGCGATGTAGGCGGCGGCCTTCTCGTCGGACAGCAAGTCGCTGCAGACGCTGACGCTGCGGCTCGCGTCGGGCACGTAGACCACCGGGCCCTCGTAGTGCGGCGAGATCTTCACCGCGGTGTGGACGCGGCTGGTCGTCGCGCCGCCGATCAAGAGCGGAATCTTCTTCACGCGGAAATGCTCGTCGCGCTGCATCTCGGCGGCGACATGCTGCATCTCCTCGAGGCTCGGGGTGATCAAGCCGCTCAAGCCGATGATGTCGGCGCCCTCGACCTTGGCGCGCGCCAGGATGTCCTGGCACGGCACCATCACGCCCATGTTCACCACCTCGAAGTTGTTGCACTGGAGGACGACGGTGACGATGTTCTTGCCGATGTCGTGCACATCGCCCTTGACGGTGGCGATGACGATGCGGCCCTTGGGGCGGGCCTCGCCGCCGGCATCGACCATGGCCCGCTTCTCGGCCTCGATGTAGGGCAGCAGGTGCGCCACCGCCTGCTTCATCACCCGCGCCGACTTGACCACCTGCGGCAGGAACATCTTGCCCTGGCCGAACAGGTCGCCGACGACGTTCATGCCGGCCATCAGCGGGCCCTCGATCACATGCAGCGGGCGGCCGCCCGCGGCCTG
>DASXQQ010000175.1:0-7493 GCA_036507085.1 Piscinibacter sp.
CGCGCCTACGGGCGGGTCACCTGGTACCGCCCGCTGGCCGCTGCGTGGTACGCGACCGCCCGGCTCGAAGGCGGCCAGGTGTTCGCGCGCGACCGCGTCGCGGTGCCCGACACGCTGCTGTTTCGCGCCGGCGGCGACGAATCGGTGCGCGGCTACGCCTACCGCAGCCTCGGGCCGGTGATCGACGGCGCGGTCACCAGCGGCCGCGTGCTGCTGACCGGCAGCGCCGAGATCGCGCGGCCGATCTCCAAGCGGCGGCCCGAGTTCTGGTGGGCCGCCTTTGTCGATGCCGGCGACGCGGCCAACCGCTGGGGCGAGATCCACCCCGCCCTCGGCTACGGCACCGGCTTGCGCTGGCGCAGCCCGGTCGGCCCGCTGCGCCTCGACCTGGCCTATGGGCAGCGCGTGCGCAAGGCGCGTGTGCACCTGAGCGTGGGCATCGCGTTCTGAGATGGACCACCCCCGAAGCGCCTTCGGCGCTCCCCCTCAAGGGGGCGACACCAGCGGACCGGCGGAGCCGGATCCGCGGTGTCCGCTTGATGCGTCGGTTCATGGGGCGCGGTGGAGCATCTGAAGTGAAATTGATGCGGCGCGGTGTTGGCTCCTTCTCCCGCTTGCGGGAGAAGGCGGGGGATGAGGGTTCGCGTGCGCCGCGCCCGCCCCCGCCGCGCCTGCTGCGCCGGTTGGCGTGGCTCTTCGCCGGCGTCGTCGCGCTGCTGGTGCTGCTGCTGGTCTCGGCCGCCGGTGGACTGTGGTGGTCGGTGCGCAGCGACCCCGGCACCGCCTGGCTGCTGGCCCAGTTGCCCGGCGTGAAGGTCAGCGGCGGCAAGGGCACGCTCGTCGGCGACTTCGAGGCAGAACGTGTCGAGTTCCGCCTGCCCGGTGGCGGCAGCGTGGTGATGACCGGCTTCGGCTGGCACGGCCTGCGCATCCAGCGCTTTCCCTGGACCGAGTCGGGCACGCTGGTGGCTATGAGCGAGCTGCACGCGACGCGGGTCGACCTGCAATTCGCCGAGAGCGGCAAGAAGGCGCCGCCGCAGCCGCCGGCGCATTTGAGGACGCCGCTGGAACTCGACGTGGCGATGCTGCATGTCGGCGAGTTGCATGCGGCGGCACTCGGCGACAAGCCGGTGCGCTCGCTGCAGGCGCGATTGCACCTCGGTGCCGACGGCGGCGCGCAGCATCGCGTCGATGGGCTGACGCTGGCATGGGACCGGCTCAGCGCGAAAGGCGCAGGCCGCATCGCGACGCGCGCGCCGATGGCGCTCGAGCTGCAAATCGACGCGACCCAGAACGGTGGCGCCGACACCACCGCCTGGAGCGCGAGCGCCGCGATGTCCGGCCCGCTCGCCGAGCCGGCGCTGCGCGCCACCGTGCGCGCGCGCGCCGGCGCCACGCAGCGCGAGCAAGCGCTGGACGCGCGCGCGAGCCTGCGACCGTTCGCCGCCTGGCCGCTGGCCGAGCTGCAGGCGAGCACGAAGGCGCTCGACCTGTCGGCCTTCCACAGCGCCGCGCCGGTCACGGCGCTGAGCGGCGAGGCGACCGCGCGCAGCACCGCCAGCGACCAGCCGGCGAGCGTGAACATTCGACTCGCCAACAGCGAGGCCGGACGCTGGAACGAAGCCCGCTTGCCGCTGCGCCTGCTGGCGCTCGAGCTGCGCGGCCGTCCCGACGACCCGCGCACGCTCGAGCTTCAGGCCTTCGACGCCGAGCTCGGCACGCGTGAGCAATCGGCGGGTCACGTGCGCGGCCAAGGCCGCTGGACACCGAAGCAATGGACGCTGGCGGCGACGCTGGACGCACTGCAACCCTCGCTGCTCGATGCGCGCGCCGCGGCCATCCCCTTGAGCGGCGCGGTGTCGCTCGCCGGCACCGGCTTCGGCGAGGCGTCCGCCACGCCCGCCAGCCTCGAGCTGAAGGCCGACCTCGAGGGCCGCTGGAGCCAGCGCGGCGCGGTGCGGCCGGTGCAACTCAAGCTCGACGCGAGCGTCGGCGCCCAGCGCGTCGAACTGCGCGAAGTCCGGGCGCTGGCCGGAAGCGCGCGCGTGGCGCTCTCGGGAAGCGCCCACCGTGACAGCGCCAGCGCGCCGTGGCAAGCGAAAGGCGAACTGCTTCTCGCCGATTTCGACCCGCTGCCGTGGTGGCCGGGTCGGGAGGATTCGGCGTGGCGCAAGGGCCCGCACCGGTTGAACGCGAAGGGCGAGTTCGAGCTGAGCCTGCCCGTCGGGCCGGCCGCGCAGCCGCTGCTCGCGCGCATCGCCGCATTGCGCGGCCATGCGGGCTTGCGCCTCGAGCGCAGCCTGCTCGCTGGCGTGCCGTTGCAGGGCGAGCTCACGCTGCGCAACACCGGGGCCGCCGCGCTGCTCGGGCTGAAGCTCGATGCCGCCGGCAACCAGCTCAACGCCGAGGCCCGACTCGCCGGTGCGCAGCCGGCGACGATCGACCAGTGGCAGGCAACGCTCGCCGCACCGGCGCTGAAAGCCTTGGCGCCGCTGTGGCGCCTGGCGGGACCCCCCGCCGCCGAAGCGGCGTTCGCCGGCGCGATCAACGCGACGGCCCGCGCGAGCGGTCGCTGGCCCGACATCGCGACGCAGGGCCAGCTCGACGGCAGCGAGCTGCAGCTCGGAGCGACCAGCGTGCGGCGCGCGCAGCTGCGCTGGCAGCTCGACCGCGGCGCCAACGCCGCGGTCGACGCGCAGGCGTCGATCGAACGGCTGGCGTGGTCGCAGGCGGCGTTCAAGGGCATGCCGCCGGTCGACTCGGCGCAGCTCGAGTTGAAGGGGAGCCTGCGCGAGCACAGCCTGGCGCTGCGTGCCGAATCGCGCGCGCGGCCGCCGGCCTGGACCGATGCGGTGCAGCCGCCGGCGGCGCCACCCCCTGGCGCGGCGTCGGCGCCGGCGGCACGCACCCTCGCGCGGCTGCAGGCGCAAGGCGGGTTCGTCGACACGCCGACGCGTCTCGCCGGTTGGCGCGGCAACCTGCAGCAAGTCGATCTGCGCAGCAGCGTGCCGAATGCCGCGCCGTGGCTGCGCGCACACGATGTCGGCATCGCACTGCAATGGTCCGGCGGCCCGCCGCGCGCCACGGTGGAGCCGGCGCGCGCCGAGGTGCTGGGCGCGGCGCTGCGCTGGAGCCGCATCGCCTGGCAGGGCGCATTCGGCCGCCAGCCGGCGCAGCTCGACGCCCAGGCCGAGCTCGAGCCGCTCGCCATCGCGCCGCTGCTCGCGCGGGTGCAGCCCGAGTTCGGCTGGGGTGGCGACCTCGCGATCGCCGGCCACCTGAACGTACGCAGCGCGCCGACATTCAGCGCCGACGTGGTGCTGGAGCGCCACCACGGCGACCTGACGGTGACCGAGGAGACCGGCACCCAGGCGCTGGGTCTGACCGACCTGCGGCTCGGCCTGGACGCGCGCGACGGCGTGTGGAACTTCACCCAGGCGCTGGCCGGCCAGACGCTCGGCGTCGCCGCCGGCGCGGTGGTCGCGCGCACCTCGCCACAAGCGGCCTGGCCCGATGCCGGCACGCCGATCCAGGGCGTGCTCGAGGTGCAGGTGGCCAACCTCGGCACCTGGGGCCCGTGGGTGCCGCCGGGCTGGCGCCTGACCGGCGCGCTGCGCACCAGCGCGAGCATCGGCGGGCGCTTCGGCGCGCCCGAATACCAAGGCGAGATGCGCGGCAGCGGCCTCGGCGTGCGCAACTTCCTGCAAGGGGTGAACGTCAGCGACGGTGAGCTCGCGATCGCACTGCAAGGCAGCAGCGCCCGCATCGAGCGCTTCAGCGCGCGCGCTGGCAGCGGCACGCTGCGGCTCGAAGGCAGCGCGAGTCTCGGCGAGGTGCCGAAGGCCTTGCTGAAAGTGCAGGCGGACAAGTTCCAGCTGCTCGGCCGGGTCGACCGGCGCATCGTCACCAGTGGCCAGGCGCAGCTGCAGCTCGACCGCGACACGCTGGCACTCGACGGCAAGTTCGCCATCGACGAAGGACTGATCGACTTCACCCGCAGCGACGCACCGCGCCTGTCCGACGACGTGCAGGTGATCCGTCGCAAGCGGGCGGCGCCCACCGAGCCCGCCGACACGCCGAACACGCCCAACGCGAATCCGCTGCCGCAGCGCAAGGCCACGCTGAACCTGCAGGTCGCCCTGGGCGATCAGTTGCGCCTGCGCGGCCACGGACTGGACAGCGGCCTGAGCGGCGAGCTGCGCATCACCTCGCCCGGTGGGCGGCTGGCGGTGAACGGCACGGTGCGCGCGAGCGACGGCACCTACGACGCCTATGGCCAGAAGCTCGCGATCGATCGCGGCCAGCTGAGCTTCAACGGCCCGGTCGAGAACCCGCGACTCGACATCGAGGCCACCCGGCCGAACACCGACGTGCGGGTCGGCGTGCTCGTCACCGGCACCGCACTGAACCCGCGGGTGCGCTTGTTCTCCGAACCCGAGATGTCGGAGATCGACAAGCTGTCCTGGCTGGTGCTGGGCCGCGCGAGCGAGGGCCTCGGCCGCACCGACACCGCCTTGCTGCAACGCGCCGCGATGGCGCTGCTGGCCGGCGAAGGCGGCGGCGCGGCCAGCCAGGTCAGCAAGCTCATCGGCCTGGACGACGTGTCGCTGCGCCAGACCGAGGGCGAGGTCCGCGAGACCGTGGTCACGCTCGGCAAGCAACTGTCGCGGCGCTGGTACGTCGGATACGAGCGCGGCCTGAACGCGACCACCGGCAGCTGGCAGCTGATCTACCGCATCGCGCGGCGCTTCACGCTGCGCGCGCAGTCGGGGGCGGACAATTCGGTCGATGTGATCTGGACCTGGCGCTGGCAGTGATCGCCCCGGGCACGGGCCGCCCTCGACGGCGCTGCGTCCACGCTGGGGCTCGGTGCCCGTGTCTTGAGCGTCAAGCGGCGAATCGCCAGGGATCGACCAGCGAGAGTCCGCACCCCTCGAAGTCGCCCACGTTGCGAGTGGCGAGCTTGTCGCCATGGTGCAACGCGATCGCGGCAATCTGTGCATCGAACTGCGAAATCGGGCGGCCTGCCGCGCGTCGGCTACTGACCACATCGACGTAGGCTGGCACTGCAGCGCTGTCGAAGGGCAAGATGCGCTGAGCGAAGTCTTCTTCGAACATCGCCGCCAGCGCACGCTCCAGCGACTGGCGCCGCTTGCCGGTGGGGAGCAATCGCGCGCCGAGCAGCATCTCGGCCTGGGTCACCGAGCTGACGCAAAGGCTTTCCGCCGGCTGGGCTGCCACCCATGCCATGACCGCTGGGTGGGGTACGGCGCGCAGCAACTCGGACAAGACGTTTGTGTCGAGCAGGATGCTCATGCCCGGCGTCGCGGCGGTGCGGCGCGAGTTCCCTTGGACGCGCCTTGTGTTCTTGGCGTCGACGCCTCGTTCACGATCGGGGGCTCGCGCACCGGTTCGCGCGCCGCGATGGGCAACTGCACGTCGCCCAGCGCTGCGAAGCGGCGGCGGATGCGCTCGCCGAGACCCGCCGCCGACGGCGGCGATTCGTTCAGCGCGGCGCGCAGGATATGGCGCGCTTCCTCCTCCATCGATCGTCCGCGCGATGCAGCCCGCACACGCAGGCGGCCCTTCAGCGTTTCCTCGAGATTGCGGATGGTGAGGCTGGCCACGGTCGTGCTCCGTCAAAGTCGCAAATCATTGTATGCAATGCCATCATTGCATGCAATTCGGCGGGAGCTGGAGGCCCGCTATTCGGACGCCCCCCCCGACTCGATTTGGACCGCGGGAGTCTTGATCGGCGCCGGGCCAGTCTTGCGTGCGGCGCGAGCCTTCTTCTTCGCCGATGCCGGCTTTGAAAGCTGGCCGGCGGTGCCGGCCCGAGGCTTCTTCACGCGCGTGTGCACCGGTCCGGTCGGCGTGGCGTTCGCGGGCGCCGGGGAGATCAGGTACGCATCGCGGTCTTTCACACCAGCGATCCACGCCGGCGGCTTGCCGCGACCGGTCCAGGTCTTTTGTGTCTTTGGGTCGCGGTACTTTGCGACGCCCGTGGCCGTCGCTGCCTTGGGGCTGGTTTTCGCCTGCCGCGTGCTCGCATCCTTCTTCGTCTTGCCGGCGCCGAAGCCGAGATCGGCGGCAGTGAGTCCATAGGCTGCGATGGCCTTCTGAATCCTCCCCACGACACCCGCGACTTCGGCCTTGCGGGCTGCCTCAGCTTGCTTTTCGAGCTTGGCAATCTCGGCCTTGATGGCGCTGTAGCTTTTCATTCGTTTTCCTTGATGAGAAACAGTAAGTAGCGGGATCGTATTGCATTCGCGCCGAGGGCCGAATGAGTGCCCCGCCACTTGCCGCCGAGCTTCAGGATGGACTCCGAAACCCGGCGATGACTCTGGCGTTGCAGCCGCGCGCCGGATCGTGGCCTGGCTGCCGGCGCAGGAGGCGCTGCTCGTCAGCTATCCGGTCGATGACCGGTCCTCGTGTTGCGTGCGCCGCGGCCGGAGGGTGACGCCTTGTGGGTGATCGACCTCGAAGGGCGAACGGTTGCGACGGCCCAGGGATTGCCGGCCCCGACCTTCACCCTGAGCTCCGTCGGACCGCGGCCGGGTGTCCTGCTGCGCACTGCCGACAGCCTGTCGGTCGGCGGGCGGCTCGAGACGCCGGACGAGTTGCCCTTGGCGGGCTGGTTCATCGAGGTCGATCGCACGCCGAAGCCTTGACGAAAGGTCGGATCAGGTTCGGCAGCGACACTGATGGCCCTGGCCCGCGAATTGTCGCGGGGGCGCGCTCCCAGGGAACTACAGCCGCGCACTACACCTATGCACCGCACGAATGAATTTCAGTGACATTGCCTTCGGGTCACATGCCCCGAAGCCGTCGATGGCGAGCGGCGGCAACTGGCCGGCTCCAGCGAAACGGTCTCTTGCCTGAAAGCAATCGGTCAAGGCGCGCTGCGCAGCCCGCAAAACCCGAACCGGTCTTCTCAACAGCAGCTAGCAGGCCCTGTTGGATTCAGGGACGTATGGAGCCGGTTGCATACCTCAGACGCTGCGCGCCAACAGCCCACCGCGAGCTGCTCCGGGGCGCCGACGGCACGCTCGAACTTCCCTGACGCGAGCATCGAGCGCTCGATCAGGCCGTGCTCGACGGCGCAGGCGTACCGCGCACGCATCGTGTCGAACGGCAGGGCCAGCGCGGCCTTGCCTACCTGCACCTGTGCCGCTTGGGCCGTCTGCGGGCCTGGGAAGGCCATTGCCAGGAACGTGATCGGGGTGACGAAGGCTTTCGTCACCATGGCGTACCTCAAAGGACGTCGAGCCCCAGCATGACATCGATCTCGCGCATGCGGCGCTCGAGGTCGTAGATGTCGACGGACTCGGCCAGGTAGGCTTCGTCGACGTCGCGTTGCGGCGGGGCGCCGAAGATGAGTGACTTGATGAGCTTCAGGAAGGAAGACATGACAGCTTCGATTCGGTGGATGAGGGAGTGGGCAGCCTGGCGGAATCGGCGCACGGCGCCGGGCCAGGCAGGTCGCTCAGCAG
>DASXQQ010000176.1:0-5401 GCA_036507085.1 Piscinibacter sp.
GCTGAGACCAAGGAAACCGGGGAATCCTTGAGGGGCGTTGAGGCCGTCCTGCGGACGGCTTGACTTACCACACGACTCCCCCGCGCCCCCTCCGAGAGGGGGCTCCAGCATGTTGGACGGCTCTCCCCAGCCCCTCTCCAAGAGAGGGGCTCCAGCTTGCTTGACAAGCCGGCCTGCGGCCGGCCGCGCCTCGCATGTCGCACAGCGTCTTCGCCGCGATCGACTTCGCCAAGTTCCTGTCAAACAAACTGGAGCCCTCCTCGCGGAGGAGGGCTGGGTGGTGTCGTCGAACATGCCAGAGCCCCCTCTCGGAGGGGGCGCGGGGGAGCTGTGTGGTAAGCCGTGCAAGTCCTGCCGTCCAAAGGACGGCAGGAAATGCACCACCTTTCCCCGCGTGATTTCGCTTATGTCCGCGCTGTCCCTGCCGAAAATGGGACTTATGCGCAGTCTATTGCCCCGTTGGAACGCGTCCGCATGTTTGTGGTGCCGACGCGCGTCCACCGCGCAAGCCTTTCGTGGAGCACGACGCTGATGATGAACGACGTCAACGAGTCAAGCGACGGGAGTCCGATGTCCCTGTTGGCTGCGGCCGACCTTCAGGATCACCTGATGACGGCGACGAACGACCTCGACCGCCTGCAGACGCTGCTGGCGCAGTCGTGCGACACGCTGCTGCAGAGCTTTCACGGCGCCTACCAGAAGGTGCAGGCGATGCAGGACGTGCCTGCGGCACCCGACGGTGGCAACGCCTACCGAGCCCTGATGCAGGAGCTGGGCGGCGCGGTCACCGCGCTGCAGTTCCAGGACATGGCGTCGCAACTGATCAACCACACGCACCAGCGTCTGCGCAGCTGCGCCGACCAGATCGCCCGCGTGACGATGGGCGACGACGAGGACGGTGAGGCCGTCGTCGCCGAGGCGCCCTTGCGCCCCAACCCCGTGACCCAGGATGAGATGGACGCCGGTTCCATCACTCTCTTTTAAGCAAGCGCAGCACCGTCCTGCATCCAACCGAGACTTCGGAGAACGCTATGTATTCAATCCTCGCGGTGGACGACTCCGCTTCCATGCGCCAGATGGTGACCTTCACGCTCAAGAGCGCGGGCTACAACGTGACCGAGGCGGTTGACGGGCAGGACGCCTGGGAGAAGGCCGGCAAGAGCGACTTCGACCTGGTGCTCACCGACCAGAACATGCCCCGCATGGACGGCATCAGCCTGACCAAGAAGCTGCGCGACAACCCGAAGTTCAAGACCACGCCGATCCTGATCCTGACCACCGAGTCGAGCGACCAGATGAAGCAGGCCGGCCGCGGCGCCGGTGCCACCGGCTGGCTGGTCAAGCCCTTCGACCCCGCCAAGCTGATCGAAGTCATCAAGAAGGTTGTGCGCTGATTCGCTGATCCCACAAGAACGCAGGAGCACAAGATGGGCGAAATGACTTCCGAAGGCGCGAACCTCGGCGCCGGCATCGACCTGAGCCAGTTCTACCAGGTCTTCTTCGAGGAAGCTGGCGAGAACCTCGACCGCATGGAGCAGCAGCTCCTGGAAATCAACATCGAGGCGGCCGACGACGAAGAGCTGAACTCGATCTTCCGCTGCGCGCATTCGGTCAAGGGCGGCGCGGCCACCTTCGGCTTCGGCGACGTGGCCGAGCTCACGCATCAGATGGAGACGCTGCTCGACAAGCTGCGCCGCCACGAACTCGCACCCACCGCGGCGATGGTCGACGTGCTGCTCGAGGCCGGCGACGCGCTGCGCGCCCAGCTCGCACGCCACCAGGGGGCCGGCGGCGCCGAGATCGACACCACCGAACTGCTGTTCAACATCCGCGCGATGGCCGCGGGCGAAGCGCCGCCGGCGCCGCACGCGCGCGCCTCGGTGCTCGCCCAGCCGGTGGCGGCCCCGCCCGCCGTGCCGAGCAAGGCCCCGGCCGCCGTGGCCCGCTCGCTCGAACTGCGCGTCGGCCCGCTCGACGATCCGAAGCAGGCAGACAACCTGGTCGAGCTGTTCCAGGAGATCGTCGACCTCGGCACGATCGAGCCGATCGACGGCGGCCAGTCCGCCGACGGCATGCGCCGCTTCAAGGTCACCACCACCAGCACCGACAGCGACCTGCTGGATCTGTTCACCTTCCACGTGGCGCGCGAGCAGGTGCAGTTGCTGCCGTTCGGCCCGGGCTATGGCTTCCACCACGGCTCTCCGGGTGTGCCCGAAGAAGACGCCCACAGCGACCCGGGCTACGGCTTCTTCGACGATGCGCCGGGGGCACCGGTCGAACTGAGCGCGACCGAAGTCACCACGACCACCAGCGCCGCCACGCCGGTCGTCGCCGAAGCGGCGCCGCCGATGACGCGCGCAGCCCGCGCCGAAAAGGCTCCGGCCGCGCTCGAGTCGACGACGCTGCGCGTCTCGGTCGAGAAGGTCGACCAGCTGATCAACCTGGTCGGCGAGCTCGTCATCACGCAGGCGATGCTCGCGCAAAACAGCAAGCACATCGACCCGGCCCTGTACCAGCAGATGGTGGCCGGCCTCGCCGACCTCGATCGCAACACCCGCGATCTGCAGGAATCGGTGATGTCGATCCGCATGATCCCGATGTCGATCGTGTTCAACCGCTTCCCGCGCATGCTGCGCGACCTGGCGGCCAAACTCGGCAAGAAGGTCGAGTTCGTCACGAAGGGCGAAGCCACCGAGCTCGACAAGGGCCTGGTCGAGAAGATCACCGACCCGCTCACCCACCTGGTGCGCAACTCCTGCGACCACGGCATCGAGCTGCCCGAGGAGCGGCTCGCCAAGGGCAAGCCCGAGCAAGGCACGATCACCCTGTCGGCGGCGCACCAGGGTGGCTCGATCGTCATCGAAGTGCGCGACGACGGCCGCGGCCTGTCGCGCGAAAAACTGCTGAGCAAGGCGCGCGAGCGCGGCATCGCGGCCCCCGACACGATGACCGACCCGGAGGTCTGGAACCTGATCTTCGAACCCGGCTTCTCCACCGCCGAGATCGTCACCGACGTCTCCGGCCGCGGTGTCGGCATGGACGTCGTGAAGAAGAACATCACCTCGCTCGGCGGCACGGTCGACATCGACTCCGCTGCCGGCTACGGCATGCGCGTCTCGGTGCGGCTGCCGCTGACACTGGCGATCATGGACGGCATGAGCGTGGGCGTCGGCGACGAGGTCTACATCCTCCCGCTGTCGTCGGTGGTCGAATCGTTCCAGGTCGAGGACCAGACCATCAAGACGATCGGCGGCTCCGGCCGCGTCGTCGAGGTGCGCGACGAGTACATGCCGGTGATCGGCCTTGAAGACGTGTTCCAGGTGCCGCGCTTCGACTTCGAGCATGTCGCCGGGATCATGGTCGTCGTCGAAGCCGAGGGCGGGCGCGTGGCGCTGCTGGTGGACGAGCTGCTCGGCCAGCAGCAGGTGGTGGTGAAGAACCTCGAGGCCAACTACCGCAAGGTCAACGACGTGTCGGGCGCGACGATCATGGGCGACGGCCGCGTCGCGCTGATCCTCGACATCGGCAGCCTGGTGCGCCGCTCGCGGCACTGACCGAACACGGTGACTCGACGGGACCCGCATGAACCTCAACAACCTCAAGATCGGGACCCGGCTGGCGCTCGGTTTCGGCGCGGTGCTCGCGCTGCTGCTGATCATCGTGTCGATCGCCTACGTGCGCCTGGCGCAGACCGGAAGCGACATGGACGCCACGCTGGAGATGGAACGCCGCGCGAGCCTCGCCGACGAGTGGCTGCAGAAGTCGACCCTGAACATGAACCGGGTGACCGCGATCGCCAAGGCCGCTGGCCTGCCCGATGTCGAGGCCCACTTCAGCCCGCAGATCAAGGAAACGACGGCTCAGATCAGCGAGATCCAGAAGACGCTCGAGGCCACGATCAGCTCCGAGCGCAGCAAGGCACTGATGGCGACGATCGCGCAGCGGCGCGAGGCCTACCTCGCGGCGCGGGCGCAGATGTATGAGCACCTGAAGCTCGCCGACCAGCCCGCCGTCGACGCGCTGCTGAAGGACAAGCTGATGCCCGCGTCGACCAGCTACCTGGCCGCGATGGTCGAGCTGCAGAAGTCGGAGCGCGAGCTCGCCGCGGCACGCGGCGCCGAGGTTCGCCACGCGCTGACGCTGGCCAAGACGCTGCTGATCGGCCTGCTGGTCGTGAGCCTGGCGCTCGGCGCCGGCATGGCGTTCGTGATCACCCGTTCGGTGACGCGGCCGCTGCAGGAAGCCGTGGCCGTGACCCGGGTGATCGCGCAAAACGACCTGTCGCAGCCGCTCGATTCGCAGCGCCGCGACGAACTCGGCGACATGCTGCGCGCGATCGGCCAGATGCAGGCCTCGTTGCGCCAGATGGTGAGCCAGGTGCGTGTCTCGACCGACAGCATTTCCACCGCATCGACCGAGATCGCCACCGGCAACCAGGACCTGAGCGCGCGCACCGAGCAGACCGCGTCGAACCTGCAGCAGGCCGCCTCCTCGATGGAGCAGCTCACCGGCACCGTCAAGCAAAGCGCCGACTCGGCGCGCCAGGCGAACCAGCTCGCGTCCTCCGCAGCGGAGGTTGCCGCGCGCGGCGGCGCCGTCGTCTCGCAGGTCGTCTCGACGATGGACGAGATCAACACGAGCTCCAAGAAGATCGCCGACATCATCGGCGTGATCGACGGCATCGCGTTCCAGACCAACATCCTCGCGCTCAACGCCGCGGTCGAGGCGGCGCGCGCCGGCGAACAGGGCCGCGGCTTCGCAGTCGTGGCCGGCGAGGTGCGAAACCTCGCCGGCCGCTCGGCCGAAGCGGCCAAGGAAATCAAGGGCCTGATCGGCGCTTCGGTCGACCGCGTCGAAGCCGGATCGCGGCTGGTGGCCGACGCGGGCAAGACGATGCAGGAGATCGTCGGCTCGGTGCAGCGCGTGACCGACATCATCGGCGAGATCACCGCCGCCGCTGCCGAGCAAAGCGACGGCATCGGCCAGGTCAACACCGCAGTGGTTCAGCTCGACCAGATGACGCAGCAGAACGCCGCGCTCGTGGAGCAAAGCGCCGCCGCCGCCACAAGCCTCAAAGACCAGGCCGGCAAGCTCGCCCAGGTGGTGGGCATGTTCAAGCTCGGCAGCACGAGCACCTGGCTTGCCAACCACAACGCGAAGCAGGCGAGCCAGGCGGCGAGCGCACCGGCGCGGCCGGCGCCGCGCACGCCGGCCGCCACACCCGTCGCGGTGGCCGCCGCTTCGGCCCGGCCAGAGGGGCCGGCGCACGGCGACGACTGGGAAACCTTCTGAGGACGAGAGGACCACCATGAACATGATCACCGACGCCACCCACGTGGCCCGCCATGAAGCGGCCCGCGCCGCGGCCGCCGCCGGCGGCGAGTTCCTCACCTTTCGCCTC
>DASXQQ010000177.1:0-1953 GCA_036507085.1 Piscinibacter sp.
TGGGGCCTGAACGGCTGGCTGCAGCTCGCGCTCGCGACGCCGGTGCAGTTCTGGCTCGGCGCGCGTTTCTACCGCGCCGGCTGGAAGGCATTGAAGGCCGGCACGGGCAACATGGACCTGCTGGTGGCGCTGGGCACCAGCGCCGGCTACGGGCTCAGCGCCTACCTGCTGCTGGCGCAGGCGGCGCAACACGCGCCGCACCTGTATTTCGAAGCCTCGGCGGTCGTCATCACGCTGGTGCTGCTGGGCAAGTGGCTGGAGACGCGCGCCAAGCGCCAGACCACCGAGGCGATCCGTGCCCTCAACGCCTTGCGGCCGGAGACCGCGCGCGTGCGGCGGGAGGGGCAGGACGTGGATGTCGCGGTCGCGCAAGTGCGGCTCGACGACCGGGTGGTCGTGCGGCCGGGCGAGCGGGTCGCGGTCGACGGTGTGGTGCTCGAGGGTGCCAGCCACGTCGACGAATCGCTGATCACCGGCGAGAGCCTGCCGGTGGCCAAGCACGAGGGCGACCCGGTGACCGGCGGCGCGGTCAACGGCGAAGGGCTGCTGCTGGTGCGCACCACTGCCGTCGGCGCCGAATCGACCCTCGCGCGCATCGTGCGGCTGGTCGAATCGGCCCAGGCGAAGAAGGCGCCGATCCAGCGGCTGGTCGACCGGGTCAGCGCGGTCTTCGTGCCGGTGGTGATCGTCATCGCACTCGCCACGCTGCTCGGCTGGGGCCTCGCCGACGGCCACTGGGAAGCGGCGATCCTCAACGCGGTGGCGGTGCTCGTGATCGCCTGTCCGTGCGCGCTGGGCCTGGCCACGCCGACCGCCATCATGGCCGGCACCGGCGTGGCCGCGCGCCACGGGATTCTGATCAAGGACGCGGAGGCGCTCGAGATCGCGCACCGCGTCGAGGTCGTCGCCTTCGACAAGACCGGCACGCTGACCGAGGGCAAGCCGGAACTGGTGGCGGCCGAGCCCGCGGGCGGGGAGCGGACCGCGTTGCTGGCGTCCAGCGCGGCGATGCAGGCGGGCAGCGAACATCCGCTGGCGCGCGCGGTGCTCGGCGCCGCGCAGCGCGAGCGCCTGGCCGTGCCGAGCGCGAGCCAGGTGCGAGCCGTGGCGGGCCGCGGCATGTCGGCGCGGGTGGCGGGCCGGGAGTTGCGCCTGGGCAGCACGCGCTACATGGACGAGCTGAAGGTGGACCTCGCCCCTCTGACGCTACGCGCCGACGCGCTGGCATCGCAGGGCCGCAGCGTGTCGTGGCTGGCCGACGTGACCGACGCGCCGCGCCTGATCGGCCTGCTCGGGTTCGGCGACACGGTGAAGGCGAGCGCCGCCGGCGCGGTCCGTCGGCTGCATGCGCAGCGGGTCCGGACGGTTCTCGTCACCGGCGACAACCGCCGCAGCGCCGAAGCCGTCGGCCGGCAACTCGGCATCGACGAGATCCGCGCCGAGGTGCTGCCGCAGGACAAGGCGGCGATCGTCACCGAGCTCAAGGCGGGCGGTGCGCGCGTCGCGATGGTCGGCGACGGCATCAACGACGCACCGGCGCTGGCGGCTGCCGACGTCGGCATCGCGATGTCCACCGGCACCGACGTGGCGATGCACGCCGCCGGCATCACGCTGATGCGCGGCAACCCCGCGCTGGTGGCCGATGCGATCGACATCTCGCGCCGCACCCACGCGAAGATCCGGCAGAACCTGTTCTGGGCCTTCGCCTACAACGTCATCGGCATCCCGCTGGCCGCCTTCGGGCTGCTCAACCCCGTCGTCGCCGGTGCGGCGATGGCTTTCAGCAGCGTCAGCGTGGTCACCAATGCGCTGACGCTGCGTCGCTGGAACGGAGTTGAACAATGAACGCAACCCTGGCGTCGACGGACCGACTCAACATCGGCCAGGCCGCGGCGCGCTCCGGCGTTACCGCGAAGATGGTGCGGCATTACGAATCGCTGGGCCTGCTGCCCG
>DASXQQ010000178.1:0-6172 GCA_036507085.1 Piscinibacter sp.
TTTCTTGGCTCCCCGACCTGGGCTCGAACCAGGGACCTACGGATTAACAGTCCGGCGCTCTACCGACTGAGCTATCGAGGAACAGCCTTGGATTATAGCCAGTTCCGCCCACCACTCCACTCACAACGCAGCCTCGACCGACAGGCGCACAGTGCGTGGCGCCAGTGGGAACAGGTAGACGTGGCTGAACTCGAAGGGCGATTCCTTCCAGGCGCGGCGGTCGAACAGGTTGTCGATGCCCGCCCGGAAGGTGAGGCTGCCGGCACGCGTGCCTTGCGTGTAGCGCGCACCGACGTCGACGCGTGCATGGCCCGGGATGCGAGCGCTGTTGTCTTCGAGCACGATGCGGTCGCTCTCCGCGACCAGGCCGGCCTGCATCGACAGCCCACGCACCGCTGCGACCTCATAGCGGCCTTGCAGTTTGAGCGTCAGCGCCGGAACGTTGGTCGGGCGCAGGCCGTTGATGGCCGCCGTCTGGCTGCGCTCGCGGCGCGCCCGCAGGGCCTGCAGGCCACCTTGCAACGACCATGCGCCCCAGCGCGCGCCGACGTTGGCCTCGACGCCGCGGTGACTGGCCACGCCGTCGACTTGGCGCGTGCAGGTGGCATCGGCATCACAGGTGCCGAAATCCGCAAACGCTGGCCGCGAGATGTCGAACCAGGCCAGGGACCACCCGCCCGAGATCGTGCTGCCCTTCAGGCCCAGCTCGTACTGGCGACTTTGCAAGGCGGGCAGGGGCTGACCGCGGTTCGTATACAGCGGCAACGCTGGCGCGACCGCCGATTCGATGCCGCGGCCCCAGCTCGCGTACGCCAGGGTGTCGGCGCTCAGTTCGAAGCTCGCGGCGAGCCACGGCGTGGTGAACGATTGCCGGTAGTCGGTGTCGCTCGTGCTGCGGTGCAGTCGGGTGTGGCGCACGCCGAGCCAGCCGGTCACGCGCGGGCCAAATCGCATCGCGTCGCGCAGGTAGAGCTCGGTCGAGTGTTCGTCGCGATTCGGGATGCCGGGGCCGAGGGCCGGCATGGGACTGGTGACCGCCGAGCCGTCGACGTTGCCCACGCCCGCGAAATTGAATGCGAGGAGGCCAAACCGGTCGTGCACCGCGCTGCGCAGCACGCCCGTGCTCGTTGCGTGCCGTACCCCGCCGGTGTGCCACTCGCCCTGCAATTCGACATTGAACGCATCGGTGCGGCGGCGTTCGTTCTCGCTTCGATAGTCGTAGAAGTCGAATGTCCCGTCGGAACAGTAGCGATCGAAATTTCCTTCCGCGCCGCAGCCGAACGGAAAGGCAATGCGGTCGTCGGTCTTCAGCCGCTGTGTCGCCGCGTGCGCCGTCCAGCGCCATCCCTCGGCCAAGCGCTGCGAAAAGCGCAGCGACGCCGTGTTGCCGTCGAACACGACCGGCAGCGTCCACGGCTGGTTGTTCAGGTTGATGCGCGGGTCCACCGGCGCCGGGACGCTCGCTCCGAGCAGGCTGAAGCCGGGAACGCTCGGCTGGCGGCGATGGCTGGTTTCGAACTCGGCTTCGAGCAGCGTGTCGGAGGTCAGGCGCCAGTCGGCCGCGACCGCGAGCAGCTGGCGCTCGCCCTTCGTGCTTCGCGTGTAGGGGTCGAGTCGCTCGGCAGCGGCGTTGACGCGCAGGCCGAAGGCACGCGCATCGCCGAAGCGCTGGCTGAGGTCGACGGCGCCCAGCACCGAGCCGGGCTGGCGCCATGCGAACTGCACATTCCGCACGGGCTCGTCGCCCGGCCGCTTGACGACGAAATTCGCCAGGCCTCCTGGCGCACTGGTGCCGGCCTGGATGCCGCTGGTGCCCTTGAGCAGCTCGATGCGTTCCTTGTTGTCGAGCGGGATCGAGGTCTCCGCGTTGATCGGCAAGCCGTCGCGGCGGAAGTTGTAGCGGTTGTCGAGCACGAAGCCGCGCACGGTGAGAAAGTCCCAGTAGCCCTCGGCGTTGTAGGCGTCGCTGACGGACGGGTCGACGCGCGTCACATCGGCCAGGCGTTGAATGCCGAGATCGCGAAGCTGTTCGCTGTTGATCACGCTCGCCTGGAATGGCGACTTGGACAGCGGCACGTTGGCCCATCCGCCGACACCGACGCTCGGGTCGCTGCTGCCGGTGATCGTGACCTTCTCCAGCGTGGTCGCGGTCTGCCCGCTCGCATCGAACCACACGAGAGCGGCCGCCGCCGCGATGAGGCCGCGTGAACGTGGAATGCAGCGCGCCATCGTGATCTCCATCCAGCGATGGCAGGTCGGCTGGCCGTCGCCCCCGCAGCCGGGGGTTTCATGCGTGCTTCCCTGCGCGAGGATTACCTCAGTCCCCGTTTGGGGACTTTGAAGCTCACCCCAGGGGCGAGCTTCAATCAGGTTCAAAGGGACTTTCTCAGTCGAACGTGCGAGACACGTTCAACACCCCTAGCGAATGCCGCGCGAAATGCGCGGCGTCAACTCAATCGAATACCGGCGTCTCGACGCCCAGCACCTTGTGCAGCTTCGGACTCGTCGTCGTGTACTGCAGGTGGATGCGCTTGTCCGGGAAGATGTAGGGCGCAGCGGCAAACGCCGCGAGCGCCGCCTCGTGGAAGCCCGACAGGATCAGCTTCTTCTTGCCCGGGTAGGTGTTCACGTCGCCCACCGCGAAGATTCCCGAGGTGTTGGTCTCGAACTTCTCGGTGTCGACGACGATCTGCTTGCGCTCGAGGTTCAACCCCCACTCGGCGATGGGGCCCAGCTTCGGGCTCAGGCCGAAGAACACGAGCAGCATGTCCAGCGGCACGATGCGGGTGACGCCGTCGCTGCCGGTCACCTTGACGCTTGTGAGCCTGCCACCGGCCTCTTCGATGCCGGTGACCTGGCCGACGATGAACTGCATCTCGTAGGCGTCGCACAGCTCCTTCATCTTCGCCACGCTCGCCGGCGCCGCCTTGAAGCCGTCGCGGCGGTGGATGAGGATCACGCTCTCCGCCTTGTTCGTGCCGTCCTGCACGAAGTTCAGCGACCAGTCGAGCGCCGAGTCGCCACCGCCGACGATGACGAGGTTCTTGCCGGCGAACTGGGCCGGGTTCTTCACCCGGTAGAACAGCTGCGTGTTGTCGAACTTGTCGAGTCCGTCGACCTTCAGCAAGCGCGGCTGGAACGAGCCGACGCCGCCGGCGACGAAGATCGTCTTGGTGAGAAAGCGCGTGCCCTTGCTGGTCTCGACGAAGAAGCGACCGTCGTCTTGCTTGTCGACCTGCGTCACTTCCTGCCCGAGGTGGAAGGTCGCGCCGAAGGGCTCGATCTGCTTGAGCAGGTTGTCGGTGAGTTCCTTGCCGGTGCACACCGGCACGGCGGGGATGTCGTAGATCGGCTTGTCGGGGTAGAGCTCGATGCACTGGCCGCCCGGGTAGGCGAGCGAATCGATGATGTGCGCCTTGATCTCCAGCAGGCCGAGCTCGAACACCTGGAACAGGCCTACCGGGCCGGCGCCGACGATGACGGCATCGGTCTCGATCGGTCCGTCGTGCGACTCGGCGGTCTTGGCAATCTCCACGTTGACTTTCGGTTCCATGGCTTCGGTGGGCGTTTTATTTGATCAGTTCGGGCAGCTTGCCGGTCTTGTCTTTCCACTCGTCGGCATCGGGCGGCGCGGGCTTGCGCTTGGTGATGCTCGGCCAGTGTTTCGCGAGCTCGGCGTTGAGCTGGATCATGTGCTGCTGGTCACCGGGCACGTCTTCCTCCGGCATGATCGCGTTGACCGGGCACTCCGGGATGCACACCGCGCAATCGATGCACTCGTCGGGGTCGATGGTCAGGAAGTTCGGCCCTTCGCGGAAGCAGTCGACGGGGCACACATCCACACAGTCGGTGTACTTGCAGCGGATGCACGATTCGGTGACGACGTGGGTCATGACTCAGGCTCGTTGATGTGGGGTGGTACGCGATGGTGCGTGCAAACTAAACATTTTAAGGCTTCAGGGTTTCCAGCCGGGCTTGATGGGTGCCAGACATCGCGTGGGTTGCGAGGGCCAGCGGCCTCGCACCGGCCCCGACGGTGACGACGGTTGGACGCCCCGCGTGCAGCATGCTCGCACGCGGTAGCGTGGCCACGCTGTGGTCGCTGTGCAATTGATCCGGCCAGCCGGCACGCGAGACGACGCTGACCGGCGTGTCGGTCGGCCAGCCGGCCTCGATCAGGCGGCGCGAGAGTGCGGCGAGCTGCTTGCCGGCCATGTAGAAGACCTCGGTGTCGGCGCTGCGTGAGGCGTGCAGGGCGCCGGTGCGCGTCATCGCAGTGGTCAGGCTGACGCTGCGGCCGTTGCCGCGACGCGTGAGCGGGCGTTGCGTGGCGGCGGCGGCGGCAATCGCCGCGGTGACACCGGGCACCACCTCGCATTCAATGCCGGCTTGCGCCAGCGCTTCGAGCTCCTCCTCGAGCCGGCCGAAGATGCTCGGGTCACCGCCCTTGAGGCGCACGACCACGCGCACTTCGCTCGCGTACTTCACCAGCAGCGCGTTGATCGTGTCCTGGCCGGTGCTGTCACTGAAACCGCGCTTGCCGACATTGACCCAGCGGGCCTTCGGCGCGAGCTCGCGCAAGGCCGGGTCGGTGAGGGCGTCGAACAGCACGACGTCGGCACGCGCGAGCGCTCGCGCGCCGCGCAGCGTGATCAGGTCGGCCGCGCCGGGCCCCGCACCGATGAAGACGACGCTGCCCATGACCCTATTGCGTCGCCTTCACCAGCAGCGCGCCGCTGGTGCGGTTGCTCGCCGGGTCGATGATGATCAGCGAGCCGCCGATGCGGTTCGACTCGTACGCCTCGATCGGCAGCGGCTGCTGCGTCTCGACGATCACGTGGCCGATCTCGTTGACGGCGAGCTGGTGCGCGTCGATCGCTTCCAGCGTGTGGATGTCGAGGCGGCTCTCGATGCTGGTGATGCGCGCCTGCACCCAGCGGTTGCCGTGACGCACCCAGTACTTGCGGCCGACCTGCGCCGGCTCGGTGTCGAGCCAGGCGAGCGTGGCCGAGAAGCGGTTCGTCTCGTGAATGGTTTGCGGCGTGGCGATCCAGTCGCCGCGCGAGACGTCGAGCTGGCGGTCGAGCACGACGCCGGCGGATTGGCCGGCCTCGACGAAGTCGACCACCTCACCGGCGAGCCGCACCTCGGCCACCGTCGCGCGCTGGCCGCTCGGAAACAACTGGATCTCGTCGCCCGCCTTCACGCGGCCGTGGGCCACGCGGCCCCACAAGGTGCGCGGCTGGTTGCCGGTGCCTTCGCCTTCGCGCGCGACGTACTGCACGGGGATCAGCAGGTCGCCGGTCTTGCGTTCCTGCGCCGGCGGCAGGCTCTCCAGCAGTTGCAGCAGCGACGGGCCGTCGTACCAGTCGGCGTCGAGCGGTTGCGTGACGTTGTCGCCGCGCAGCGCGGACACCGGGATGATGCCGGCCACGCTGATGCCGGCATGCTCGGCGAACGCGAGCAGCGCGTCGCGCACGGCGCCGAAGGCGTGGGCAGGATCGTCGACCGCATCGAGCTTGTTGACCGCGAACACGATGCTCGGCACGCGCAGCAGGTGCGCCAGCAGCGCGTGGCGGCGCGTCTGCGGCAGCAGCGGCAGCGGCTTGGCGTGCACGTCGAGCTTGGTGATGTCCACGAGCACCACCGCGGCGTCGCTGCCGGCCGCGGCGGTGACCATGTTGCGGGTGTACTGCTCATGGCCGGGCGCGTCGGCGATGATGAACTTGCGCTGCTTGGTCGCGAAGTAGCGGTAGGCCACGTCGATGGTGATGCCCTGCTCGCGCTCGGCTTCCAGCCCGTCGGTCAGCAGCGACAGGTCGATCGGCGCGCCGGCGGCCTTCTTCTCCAGCGTGTCGAGCTGGTCGGCGAGGATCGCGCGGCTGTCGTACAGCAGCCGGCCGATCAAGGTGCTCTTGCCGTCGTCGACGCTGCCCGCGGTGAGGAAGCGCAGGGCGCGGTGGTCTTTGGGGGCCACGGTGGCAGTCATCAGAAATACCCTTCCTTCTTGCGCCGCTCCATCGAGGCATCGGAGGTGCGGTCGTCCATGCGCGTCGCGCCGCGCTCGCTGATCGTGACCTGCAGCGTCTCGGCGACGACCTCGGTCGCGCTGGCCGCCGGGCTTTCGACCGGGCAGGTGCAGGTCATGTCGCCGACGGTGCGAAAGCGCACT
>DASXQQ010000179.1:0-24988 GCA_036507085.1 Piscinibacter sp.
CGGCCCGGTGCGGGCCATGGGCGTGGTGTGAGGGCTGGTTCATGCCTGCAAGCCGGGTCCCGGCCCGGCGGCCGGGTAACTTTGGTGTCCGCATAACTTCGCTGCGCGAAGTGAGCGGCCCCCCGCTTCGCGAACATTTGCTGGCCCAGAAGAAAGTCACCAAAGCAAAGGGCCTGAATACAACACCCATTTGGCCGAAGCGCTTCGGCTACTTGGCACCGCCATGCCTGCGCTCTGGAGGCTTCGCGATACGCCCCACCCCATCGAGGCGAGGCGAAGCGAGCCGAATCGTCGAGCGAGCCGCCAATTCGATGGAGCACGGCGTATCAAGTGGCCCGCTGGACCGCTTGGCCGAAGCGAGACGGCCAAATCGGTGTTGCATTCAGGCCCTCTTCTTTGGTGACTTTCTTCTGGGCCACCAGAAGAAAGTTACCCGGCAGCCGGGCCGGGACCCGGCGCGGTCTCCCAAGCAGAGGGCATAGCAACAACAACGCGGAGAACGCGTGGGCTGAAGCCCACCCCACGCCCACGCTGCTGTTCACGCGGTGCGCATAGCGCGCCCGCCACCCACGCAGCGGCGTTAGCATCCGCGCATGTCTGCACTGGTGTTCGAAAGCTTCCTCTCCACCCCCGAGGTCATCGCGGTGTTCAGCGAGACCGCATTCGTGCAGGCGATGATGGATTTCGAGGCCGCGCTGGCGCGCGCGCAGGCGGCCGAGGGCGTCATTCCGGCCTCCGCCGCGCAGGCGATCGGCGGCGTCTGCAAGGCCGAGCTGTTCGACGTGCCGGCCATCGTGGCCGCGAGCGGGCGCGCCGGCAGCCTGGCGATTCCGCTGGTCAAGAAGCTCACCGAAACGGTGGCGCTGTTCGACGCCGACGCCGCCGGATACGTGCACTGGGGCAGCACCAGCCAGGACGTCATCGACACCGCGATGCTGCTGGTCACGCGCCGCGCGCTGGCGCTGATCGACCGCGACCTCGGCTCGCTGATCGCGTCGCTGCAGTCGCTGGCGCGCACGCACGGCGACGCGCCGATGCTCGCGCGCACGCTGATGCAGCCGGCGCAGGTCGTCAGCTTCGGCTTCAAGCTCGTCGGCTGGATCGCGCCCTTGCTGCGCAGCCAGCAGCGCCTGCGCGCCGCCGGCCAGGCGGCGCTGCAGCTGCAGCTGGGGGGCGCGGTCGGCACCCTCGCGGTGATGGGCGAGGCCGGCCCCGCGGTCGCGCAGCGCGTGGCTGCGAGCCTGCAGCTCGCGCTGCCGCCGCTCGCCTGGCACACGCAGCGCGACGAGGTGGTGTCGCTCGCCTGCGAAGTGGGCGTGCTGACCGGCACGCTCGGCAAGATCGCGCGCGACATTTCGCTGCTCGCGCAAGGCGAGGTGGCTGAGCTCGCCGAGCCTTCGGGCGGCGGGCGCGGCGGCTCGTCGGCGATGCCGCACAAGCGCAACCCGGTGGCCGCGATGATCGCGCTCGCGGCGGCGCTGCGGGTGCCGCACCGCGTCTCGGCGCTGCTCGCGGCGATGGTGCAGGAGCATGAGCGCGGCCTCGGCAACTGGCAGGCCGAGCTGGCCGAGAGCGCCGGGCTGTACGTGTCGGCGCACGGCGCGCTGAAAGCACTGGCCGACGCGGCGCTCGCGCTCGAGGTCGACGCGCCGCGCATGCGGCGCAACATCGACGCGCTGCAGGGTCTGGTGTTCGCCGAGGCGGTGGCGATGCGTTTCGCATCGCGCATCGGCAAGGCGCGCGCGCATGCGCTGCTCGAGCGGCTGTCGCGCGTGGCAGTCGCGAGCGGGCGTCACCTGCGCGAGGTCACGCTGCAGGCGCTCGTCGACGACGAGGCGCTGCGCGGCAGCGTCGACGCCGCCGAGCTCGCTGCCTTGTTCGAGCCGGCGACGGCGGCCCAGCGCGCCATCGCCATCGCGCGGCCGCAGCTCGATGCGCTCACCGAGCGCGCCCACGCACTCGCGCAACAGCCGCCGTGGGCGGCGTGGTTGCCCACTTGAGGACACGAACATGTCGCAGCAAGACGATTTCGACCGGGGCCTGAAGAACCGCCGCGCGGTGCTGGGCGACGCGTGGGTCGACAAATCGCTCGACAACGCGACCGCGTTCAACGCCGAGTTCCAGAGCCTGATCACGCGCTATGCGTGGCACGACATCTGGGGCCGCCCGGGGCTGGACCCCACGACGCGGCGCCTGCTGGTGCTCGGCATGACGATGGGCCTGGCGCGCTGGGAAGAGTTCGAGCTGCACTGCAAGGCCGCGATCCGCGGCGGCGTGCCGCTGGAGAAGATCAAGGAAACGCTGATGCAGGGCGCGATCTACTGCGGCGTTCCCGCCGCCAACACCGCGTTCAAGATCACGCTGGACATCCTGCGCGAAGAAGGTCTGGTGCCGCCGCGGCAGCCGCTGTCGGCTGGCGTGCGCGTCGCCACCCACCACACCTTCAGCGAGCCGCAGTTGAAGGTGGCGGTGCAGGGGCAGGGCACTCCGGTCGTGCTCAGCCATGCGCTGGGCCTGAATGTGCAGATGTGGGACGGGCTTGCCGCTGAGCTCGCGGCCACGTACCAGGTGATGCGCTACGACCACCGCGGGCACGGCGGCTCGGCGGTTGCGCCGGGGCCGTATGCGATCGACGACCTGGTCGACGACGCGGCCCGCGTGATCCGCGAATGGGGCCGCGGGCCGGTCGTCTTCGTCGGCCTGTCGATGGGCGGCATGGTCGGGCAGGGGTTGGCGATTCGCCACCCCGAGCTGTTGCGCGCTCTGGTGCTCGCCAACACCACCTCGCAGTACCCGCCCGAGGCGCAACCGATCTGGGCGCAGCGCATCGCTGCGGTCGAGGCCGGCGGGCTGGAGGCGATTGCCGATGCGGTGATGGAGCGCTACTTCAGCGCGGCGTACCGCGCGTCGCACACCGAGGAGGTCGCCGCATGCCGGCGCACGCTGCTGCGCAGCGACCAGCAAGGCTACGTCGCCTGCTGTCACGCGGTGCGTGCGGTGAACTGGCTCGATCGACTGAACACCATCGCTTGCCCCACGCTGATCATCGCCGGCAAGCTCGACGTCGGCGCGCCGGTGGCGATGTCGCAGGCGATGGCCGAGCGCATTGCCGGCTCGCAGCTGGTGGTCATCGACGAGGCGTCGCACCTGAGCGTGGCCGAGCAACCGGCGCAGTTCGCGCAGCATCTGCAGCGGTTCCTGTCCACGCTGAAGTGAACACGATGAAGGCCGCAATCCTCCCCGACTTCGGCCAGCCGCTGGCCCTCGAGGACGTGCCCCGGCCGGTGCCCGAGACCGACGAGGTGCTGATCGAGGTCGAGGTGTGCGGCGTCTGCCATTCCGACCTGCACATCGCGCACGGTGATCTGCCGGGCTTTCGCGCGGCGACCAAGCCGCGCCTGATCCTCGGCCATGAGGTGGTCGGACGCGTCGTCGAGAAGGGCGCGGCGGTCGTTGATCTCGCGATCGGTGACCGCGTCGGCGTGGCCTGGCTGCATTGGGCCTGTGGCGAATGCGAGCCCTGTCGCGAAGGGCTGGAGAACCTGTGCCGGCGCGGTGTCGTCACCGGCATGATGGTCGACGGCGGCTATGCCGAGTTCATGCGCGCGAAGGCGAGTCACACACTGCGCGTTCCCGACGGCCTCGCGCCCGAGCAGGCCGCACCGCTGTTTTGCGCCGGGGTCACCGTCTACCGCGCGCTGAAGAACGCGCAGGTGCGCGCCGGGCAGCGCGTCGCGGTGTTCGGCATCGGCGGGCTCGGCCACCTGGCAGTGCAGGTGGCGCGCGCGTTCGGCGCCGAGGTGATCGCGCTCGACGTGGCCGAGAGCAAGCTCGCGCTCGCGCGCGAGCTCGGGGCGGCGGCGACATTCAACGTCACCGATCCCGATGTGCTGAAGGCGGTGCGCAAGCTCGGCGCGGTGCACGTGGCGGTGGTCACGTCGGCGGCCAAGGCGGCCTACGACCTCGCTTTCAAGTGCCTGCGGCCGGGCGGCACGCTGGCGGTGGTCGGCCTGCCGGCGGAGCCGCTTCAGTTCGCCGCGCTCGGCATCGTCAGCAATGAAGCGCGCATCGTCGGCGCGGCGGTCGGCACGCGCGAGGACCTGCGTGCGGTGCTGGCGCTTGCTGCCGCCGGCCAGCTGCAATGCCGCGTCGAGACGCAGCCGCTGGCGCAGGTCAACGAGGCCCTCGATCGCATGCAGCGCGGCGACATCCAGGGCCGCATCGTGCTGCGCTGCTGCTGATCAATCCACCCGCGCGCCGAGGCGCTGCGACACCTCTTGCGCCGCGCTGCGCAGCGCCGTGGCCACCGCGCCGTCGAAGTGCGAATCGAAGATCGCCGTCGGGCCGATCGCGGTCAGGCTCAGCACCATCGCGCCCGCGTCGTCGAACACCGGCGCCGACATCGCGCTCACGCCGGGAACCGCGGCGTCGGTGGCGCGGCTCAGGCCACGCTCACGGATCTGCGCGAGCTCGGCGTCGAAGGCCGCGTCGACCGGCGCCTTCAGCTTCGCCGGCACGCTCTGGCCGCGCTGGCGCAGCTCGCTCGCATGCTCGTCGGCCAGTGCCGCCAGCACGGTCGCGCGCGGCAGGTGGGCGGCGAACAACATGCCCGACGCGGTGCCACGCAGGCTCATCACCGTGCCGTGGCGCATGTTCACATGCACGGCCGACGGCGCCTCCTCGATGCGCACGATGGTCGCGCCGCGGTTGCCCCACACGGCGATCGCCACCGTGTGGCCGAGCATCTGCGCGAGCTCGCGCAGCAGCGGCGTCGCGAGGCGCACCGGGTCGAACTGCTGCAGGCTGATGAGCCCCAGCTGCAACGCCAGCGGCCCGAGGCCGTAACGGCCCGAGGCGTCGTCCTGCGCAATCAGCCCGAGCTTGCCGAAGCTCACCAGGTAGGGATGGGCCTTGGCCGGCACCATGCCCGCTTCGCGCGCCAGGTCTTTGAGTGCCATCGGCCGGCCATGGTGCGCCAATGCGAGCAGCAGCTGGCCGCCGACCTCCACGCTCTGGATGCCGCGTTGTTCCCGCTCGGTTCGAGTTGCCATTGGATCAGGGTTTTTACTGGGACGAACGAGTTAGACATTAACGAACAACCTGACTAAGATCAAGTCCTGAATTCAGCAAAGACTAATTTCTTTGTTTTTGGTTAACCATCTGTCGAGACGTTCATGAGCAAAGCCTTCGCGAGCCAGGCTGACCTGCAGGAAAAGCAGGTCAGCTTCACCCGGCTGTCCGACAACGCCTATGCCTACACCGCCGAGGGCGACCCCAACACCGGCGTGATCATCGGCGACGACGCGGTGCTGGTGATCGACACCCAGGCCACGCCGGTGATGGCGCAAGACGTCATCGCGCGCATCCGCGGCGTGACCGACTTGCCCGTCAAGTACGTGCTGATGAGCCACTACCACGCGGTGCGCGTGCTCGGTGCCAGCGCCTACCAGCCGCAGGAGATCATCGCCAGCCAGGACACCTACGAGCTCATCGTCGAGCGCGGCGCGCAAGACATGCAAAGCGAGATCGAGCGCTTTCCGCGCCTGTTCCGCGCGGTCGAGACCATCCCCGGGCTGACCTGGCCGACGATCACCTTCCAGGGCGAGATGACGCTGTGGCTCGGCAAGCTCGAGGTCAAGCTGCTGCAACTCGGGCGCGGCCACACCAAGGGCGACACGGTGGCCTGGCTGCCGCAGCAGCGCATCCTGTTCAGCGGCGACCTGGTCGAATTCGACGCCACGCCGTACGCCGGCGACGCCTATTTCAACGACTGGCCGCAGACGCTGGATCGGATCGCGGCGCTGCAACCGAGCGCGCTGGTGCCGGGTCGCGGCGCGGCGCTCACCACGCCGGCGATGGTGCAGGCGGGCCTGGCCGGCACGCGCGCGTTCGTCAGCGACCTGTACGCCAACGTGAAGGCGGGCGCTGCCGCCGGCCGCGACCTGCGCACGATCTACAAGGACACCCATGCGGCGCTGAAGCCGAAGTACGGCCAGTGGGTGATCTACGACCACTGCATGCCCTTCGACGTGAGCCGCGCGCTCGATGAAGCCACCGAATACCGCGACCCGCGCATCTGGACGGCGGAGCGGGACAAGGCGATGTGGGAGGCGTTGGAATCGTGAAGCCGCCCCCCGCCCCCCAACCCCGTTCGGGCTGAGCCTGTCGAAGCCTGGTGGCGGTCCGCGGGCGCTTCGACAGGCTCAGCGCGAACGGGTATCACGTAAACCTCGAACGGGGTACCACGCAAACCTCCATGAAACCCAACGACCTCCCGATCAAGGACTACCAGTCCCTCGAGTTCGCCTACCAGCCCTCGCCCGAGCAGCAGGCGAGCGCGCCGGTGTTCTATCCGGTCGTCATCGTCGGCGCCGGTCCCGTGGGCCTGAGCCTCGCGATCGACCTCGCGCAGCGCGGCATCAAGGTGCTGCTGCTCGACAACGACCACAAGCTGTCGACCGGCTCGCGCGCGATCTGCTTCGCCAAGCGCACGCTGGAGATCTTCGACCGGCTCGGCTGCGGCGACGCGATGGTCCGCAAGGGCGTGTCGTGGAACCTCGGGCGCGTCTACTTCAAGGACGCGTTGGTCTACAGCTTCGACCTGCTGCCCGAGCACGGCCACGAGCGGCCGGCGTTCATCAACCTGCAGCAGTACTACGTCGAAGGCTTCCTCGCCGAGCGCGCGTTCGAACTGCCCAATATCGAGATCCGCTGGCGCAACACCGTGGTCGGCGTCGAGACGGCGGCCGATGCGACCACGCTGACCGTCGACACGCCGAGCGGCCCCTATCGGCTGAAGGCCGGCTGGCTCGCCGCCTGCGACGGCTCGCGCTCGGCGGTGCGCTCGCTGATGGGCCTGGAGGCGAGGGGCCGCGTCTTTCATGACCGCTTCCTGATAGCAGACGTGACGATGGACGCCGACTTCCCGTGCGAGCGCCGCTTCTGGTTCGACCCGCCGTTCCATCCGCGCCAGAGCGCGCTCTTGCACAAGCAGGCCGACGGCGTCTGGCGCATCGACTTCCAGCTCGGCTGGGACGCCGATCCCGAGGCCGAACGCATGCCCGAGCGCATCGTTCCGCGCGTGCGCGCGCTGCTCGACAGCATCGGCGCTGCGTCGGTGCAGTTCGAGATCGTCTGGGCCAGCGTCTACACCTTCGCCTGCCAACGCATGGATCGCTTCCGCCACGGCCGCGTGCTGTTCGCCGGCGACTCCGCGCATGGCGTGTCGCCGTTCGGCGCGCGCGGCGCCAACTCGGGCGTGCAGGACGCGGAGAACCTGGCCTGGAAGCTCGCGCTCGTGCTGCAGGGCGGCGCGAGCGATGCGCTGCTCGACAGCTATGCGAGCGAGCGCGAAGCGGCGGCCGACGAGAACATCCTGCACAGCACCCGCGCCACCGACTTCATCACGCCCAAGAGCGAGGTGAGCCGGCTGTTTCGTGACGCGGTGCTCGAGCTCGCGCGCGAGCACGCGTTCGCGCGGCGCATCGTCAACAGCGGGCGCTTGTCGGTGCCGGCGCTGCTGCGGAATTCGCCGCTGAACACGCCCGACGTCGATGCCTTCGACGGCGGCCTGGCGCCCGGCGCGCCGGCGGCCGATGCGCCGCTCCTGCATGCGGGCGAAAGCACGTGGCTGCTGCGCGAACTGGGCGCCGATTTCACGCTGCTGGTGTTCGGTCCCTCGCCGGCGTGGACCGGCTTTTGTAGGGTGGGCTTCAGCCCACGCGGCGCGGCGTCGAACGAAGACACCGCGTGGGCTGAAGCCCACCCTACGGAACTCGGCCCGACACTGAAGACGCTGTGCATCGACGCCGACGAGTTCACCGACCGCGATGGCTTGGCCGCACAGCGCTACGCCGCCCAACCCGGCACCGCCTACCTGATCCGACCCGACCAGCATGTCTGCGCGCGCTGGCGCGCACCGAGCGAGGCCGCGGTGCGCGCCGCGCTGGTCCGTGCCTGCCATCCGGAAGGGGGAACCCGATGCTGATCACCGAACCCAACCTGGACGCACCCGACGACTTCTACGAGGCCTTGATCGACGCCCACCGCGATCTGTCGACGCCGCAGAGCGAGCAGCTCAACGCGAAGCTCGTGCTGCTGCTGGCGAACCACATCGGCCGGCTCGATGTGTTGAAAGAGGCACTGGCGGCGGCGCGGGCGAACACGATCACATGAACATCAATCCCGACGACATGAACACCTCACTTCAGTACCAATCCGGCTTCGGCAACGAATTCGCCAGCGAGGCCGTGCCCGGCAGCTTGCCGCTCGGCCGCAACAGCCCGCAGAATGCCCCGCACGGCCTGTACGCCGAACTGTTGAGCGGCACCGCGTTCACCGCGCCGCGCGCCGACAACCGGCGCAGCTGGCTGTACCGCCGCCGCCCGTCGGTGCTGTGCGGCAGCTACGAGCCCTTGGCGCAGGCCTTCCTCAAGACCGGCGCGAAGGACGGCGCCGCGGCGCCGCCGAACCCGCTGCGCTGGAACCCGATCGCGATTCCATCGGAGCCGCTCGACTTCATCGACGGCCTGCGCAGCATCGTCGTCAACGGCGACGCCGATGCGCAGACCGGCATGGCCGCGCACCTGTACCTCGCCAACCGGTCGATGACGAACAAGGCCTTCGTCAACGCCGACGGCGAGATGCTCGTCGTGCCGCAGCAAGGCGCGCTCACGATCACCACCGAGCTCGGCGTGCTCGCGGTGGCGCCCGGCGAGGTGGCGCTGCTGCCGCGCGGCATGGCGTTCAGCGTCGCGGTTGACGGCCCCTCGCGCGGCTACGTCTGCGAGAACTACGGCGCGCATTTCAGGCTGCCCGAGCTCGGCCCGATCGGCAGCAACGGCCTGGCGAACGCACGCGACTTTCAGGCGCCGGTTGCGGCGTTCGCCGACGCCGCCACGCCGTGGCGCATCGTCAAGAAATACGGCGGCGCGCTGTGGGTCGCGAGCGCCGAAGCCTCGCCGTTCAACGTGGTCGCCTGGCACGGCAACCTCGCGCCGCTGAAGTACGACACCGCGAACTTCATGACCATCGGCTCGATCAGCCACGACCACCCCGACCCGTCGATCTTCACCGTGCTCACCTCGCCCAGCGACACGCCGGGCACCGCCAACTGCGACTTCGTGATCTTCCCGCCGCGCTGGCTGGTGGCCGAAGACACCTTCCGCCCGCCCTGGTACCACCGCAACGTGATGAGCGAGTTCATGGGCCTGGTGCATGGCCAGTACGACGCCAAGCCCGAGGGCTTCAAGCCCGGCGGCATGAGCCTGCACAACGGCATGGTGCCGCACGGGCCCGACGCCGAGGCCTTCGAGAAGGCGTCGAGCGCCGCGCTCGCGCCGCAGAAGCTCGACGACACGCTCGCCTTCATGTTCGAGAGCCGCTGGCGCTTCCAGCCTACCGAGTTCGCGCTGAACAGCGGCGCGCTCGACAGCGCGTACGCGGATTGCTGGCGCGGCCTCAAGGACAACTTCCGATGAGCACCCTCGACGACACCCACGACCCGGCGCTGCGAAGCTGGGTCACCTCCGCCAACGACGCTGCGAGCGAGTTCCCGATCCAGAACCTGCCTTTCGGCCGCTTCCGCCGCGCCGGCAGCATCGACGCATGGCGCATCGGCGTGGCGATCGGCGATCAGGTGCTGGACCTCAAGCTCGTCGCAGAACGAACCGGCTGGACCGATGCCGAACGAGAACGGCTGCTGCCGCTGGCGCGAAGCGAGCTCAACGGTTTCATGGCACGGGGCTCGCAGGCGCGCCGCGCGCTGCGTGCGACCTTGTCGCAGGCGCTGCGTGAAGGCAGTGCCTGGCAGGACGCGTTGTCGAGTTGCCTGGTGCCGCAGGCGCAGGCCGCGATGGCGATGCCCTGCGAGGTCGGCGACTACACCGACTTCTACACCGGCATCCACCATGCCACCGCGGTGGGCAAACTGTTCCGCCCCGACAACCCACTGCTGCCCAACTACAAGTACGTGCCGATCGGCTACCACGGCCGCTGCTCCTCGCTGTGCGTGAGCGGCCATGACTTGCGTCGGCCGCACGGGCAGATCAAGAGCGAAGCGGCGCCACCGCAGTTCATGCCCAGCCAGCGCCTCGACTACGAGCTGGAGGTCGGCGCGTTGATCGGCCCTGGCAACGAACTGGGCGAGCCGATCGCGATGCCCAACGCCGAGCAGCATCTGTTCGGACTCGTGCTGCTCAACGACTGGTCGGCGCGTGACGTGCAGGCCTGGGAGTACCAGCCGCTCGGGCCCTTTCTCTCGAAGAACTTCGCGACCACGCTGTCGCCCTGGGTCGTCACGATGGATGCGCTGGCGCCGTTTCGCGCACCGTTCGAGCGACCGGCCGGCGACCCGCCGCCGCTGCCTTACCTCGACGATGCGAACAATCGGCAGCACGGCGCGATCGCGATCACCCTCGAAGTCTGGCTGCAGACCGAAGCGATGCGCCAGCGCGGGGAGCCGGCCGTGCGCCTGATGCAATCGAACTTTCGTGACGCCTACTGGACGCTCGCGCAACTGGTCGCACACCACAGCAGCAACGGCTGCAACCTGCAGCCGGGCGACCTGCTGGGCAGCGGCACGCAGTCGGGCCCGCAGGAGGGGCAAGGCGGCTCGCTGCTCGAACTCACGTACGGCGGCAAGCAGCCGATCACGCTGCCGAACGGCGAGACGCGCACCTTCCTGCAAGACGGCGACACGGTGATCCTGCGCGGCTTCTGCGAGCGGCCCGGCCTTCGCCGCATCGGGTTCGGGGACTGTGCGGCAACCGTACAGGCCGCGCGCGGCCTGTCGTCAACCCTGTAGCGGCGGATGTTGGGCGGCTCCTAACATCGATCTTTTCCCCATCGTGGAGAGTCGTCTGATGAAAACCTCGTTCAAGCTCGTGGTCTCGGCGGCGGCGGCGATGCTGTCCTTGTGTGCGAACGCGCAGGAAGTGATTCTCAAGGTGCACCACTTCTGGCCTCCGGCAGCAATGCCGCCGACGAAGATCCTGCAGCCCTTCTGCGACAAGATCGCGGCCGACTCCAACAACCGCATGAAGTGCCAGCTGTATCCGGCGATGCAGCTGGGCGGCACACCCGCGCAGCTGATCGACCAGGCGCGCGACGGCGTGGTCGACATCGCCTTCACGCTGCCGGGCTACACGGCGGGGCGCTTCCCGATCATGGAAGTGTTCGAGCTTCCCTTCATGACCAACTCGGCCGAAGCCGGCGCGAAGGCCGCCTGGGACTACTACGGCAAGTACGCCACCAAGGAATTCCCCGGTATCAAGCCCTTGATGTTCTCGATCCACGACGAAGGCTATCTGCACACGCGTGACAAGCAGATCAAGTCGATGGCCGACCTGAAGGGAATGAAGATGCGCGCGCCCACGCGGCAGACCAACAAGCTGCTCGCATCGCTGGGCGCCACGCCGGTGGGCATGCCGCTGCCGGCGGTGGCCGACGCGGTGAGCAAGGGCACGATCGACGGCTTCGTGCTGCCGTGGGAGATCATCCCCTCGGTCAAGCTGCACGAGATGGTGAAGTACCACACCGAGACCGACCCGGCGCGCCCGGCGCTCTATTCGGCGACCTTCATCCTCGCGATGAACCAGGCCAAGTACGACAGCCTGCCGGCCGACCTGAAGGCGGTCATCGATCGCAACAGCGGCGCCGCGCTGTCGGCCATGGCCGGCAAGACCTGGGACGAAAGCCAGGCGGTGGGCCGCAAGCCCGCAGTGGACCGCGGCAACATCTTCCATCGCATTCCCGCCAATGAGCTCGACGCGTGGATCAAGGCCAGCGCGCCGCTGTACGACGAGTGGGTGGCCGACATGGACAAGCGCGGCCTGCCCGGCAAGCAGATGCTGCAGGACGCGCGGGACCTGCTGGTGAAGTACAAGAAGTAGGCATTGCCCCCTCTCCCTCTGGGAGAGGGCTGGGGTGAGGGCGGCTGTTCGCCCTGGACACAACGGGCCAACCGAGGGAGAAGCCATGCCCCCCATCCTGCGACGCCTCGCAGCGCTGTTCGCGATTGCCGGCTGCCTGGCTGCCTGCGTCGTCGCCCTGCTCGTGGTCTCGAGCGTCTGCGGCCGCGCGCTGATGTCGACCCCGATCTCCGGCGACGTCGAGCTCACGCAGTTCGGCATTGCCTTGTGCATCGCGCTGTGCCTTCCGTGGGCGCAGCTGAACGGCAGCAACATCATCGTGGACTTCTTCACCCAGAGGGCGAAGGCGCGAACGATCGGTGTGCTCGACGCCTTCGGCTCGCTGCTGCTCGCGCTGATGGTGGGCGTGCTGGCCTGGCGCACGGCGTCCGGCGCCATCGCCGTGAAGGATGCACACGAGACGACGATGATCCTCGGCCTGCCGATGTGGTGGACCTATGCCGTGCTCGCACCCGGCCTCGGGCTCACGACGGTGATTGCGTTCGTGCAGGTCGGGATGCGGCTGTCGGGCCGGCGCTTGGGGGAAAGCGCGTGACCGGCGCGGGCATCGGCATCACCATGTTCGGCAGCATGCTGCTGTTGATGGCGATCCGCGTGCCGATCGCGGCCGCGATGTTCATTCCCGGCGCAGTCGGCTACTGGGTGATGACCAACGACATGGCGCTGCTCAACATGCTCAAGGGCTCGGCGGTGGCGCGCCTCACGGTCTACGACCTGTCGGTCATCCCGCTGTTCCTGCTGATGGGCCAGTTCGCCACGCAAGGCGGCCTGAGCCGCGCGCTGTTCAAGGCCGCGGCGGCCTTCGTCGGCCACATCCGCGGCGGGCTCGGCATGGCGGCCATCCTGTCGGCCGCCGCCTTCGGCGCCGTCTGCGGATCGTCGGTGGCGACCTCGGCCACGATCACGCAAGTGGCGTATCCGGAGATGAAGGCGCATGGCTACCACGGCCGCCTGTCCACCGCGACGCTGGCCACCGGCGGAACGCTCGGCATCCTGATCCCGCCTTCGGTGCCGCTGGTGGTCTACGCCATCCTCACCGAGCAGAACATCGCCAAGCTGTTCGCGGCGGCCCTGCTGCCGGGCCTGCTCGCCGCGTTCGGCTACATCGTCGTGATCGCGATCTACTGCCGCCTGCGGCCCGACCTCGCCACGCCCAGCGATGCGCTGCCGTGGAACGAGCGCTTGAAGGCGCTGCTCGGCGTGTGGCCCATCGTCGTCATCTTCTTTGTCGTGTTCGGCGGCATCTACGGCGGCGTGTTCTCGCCCACCGAAGGCGCGGCAGTGGGGGCGATGGGCACCTTCATCGCTGGGCTGGCGCAGCGCGAGCTCGGCCTGCAGGGTATCAAGCGCAGCTTCCTCGGCACGGCCGAGACCTCCGCCATGGTGTTCATGATCTTCCTCGGCGCCGACATGATGAATTCGTCGCTCGCGCTGACGCAGATGCCGGGCCGGCTGGCCGACTGGGTCGGGCATCTGCAGGTGGCGCCGATCGTCATCGTCGGCTGTGTCCTGCTGTTCTATGTGGTGCTCGGCTGCGTGATGGACGAGTTGTCGATGCTGCTGTTGACCATCCCGGTGATCTTCCCGACCATCATGGCGCTGGACCTGTGGGGGCTCACGCCCGAGATGAAGGCCATCTGGTTCGGCGTGCTGGTTCTCGTGACCGTGGGCATCGGCCTGATCGCGCCGCCGGTGGGGCTGAACGTCTACGTGGTCAACAGCATCGCGAAGGACGTGCCGATGAGCGAGACCTACAAAGGGGTGCTGCCCTTTCTCGCCAGCGACTTCATCCGGGTGACGGCGCTGCTCTTCTTCCCGGCGATCTCGCTGTGGCTGGTGAAGGCGCTGTACGGCTGAACTAAGCCAGCGCAGCTTCGACCTGCTGCGTCAGCGGCAGCCACACCCGAAACGTCGTGCCCTCGCCGACGGTGCTTCGCACGTCGAGCCGGCCGTGGTGCTTCTTGACGGTCGCATACGACAGCGACAGCCCAAGCCCGGTGCCCTGGCCCACCGGCTTGGTGCTGAAGAAGGGCTCGAAGATGCGCTGCAGGTGCTCCGGCGCAATGCCGCTGCCGCTGTCGGCCACCTCGACCCACACGCCGTCGATGTCGGCACCGGTCTCGATGCGGATCACGCCGCGCGCCTTGATCGCCTGCGCCGCATTGACGAACAGGCTCATGAACACCTGGTTCAGCTCCGACGGCAGGCATTCGATCTCGGGCAGCGCGCCGTACTGCTTGACCACCTCGACCTTGTGCTTGAGCTCGTTCCAGGCGATGTTGAGCGTGCTGTCGATGCCCTTGTGCAGGTCGGCGTACTGCCACCGGCATTCGCCGGTGTGCGAGAAGTCCTTCAGGTCCTGCACGATCTTCGTCACCCGCGCCAGGCCCTCGGCGGTCTCCCGGCCGAGCTCGGCGACGTCGCCGCGCAGGTCGTCCAGCCCGATCTCGCGCTTGCTGCGCGCGATGGCGCTGAGCTGGTGCGGCGCGGCGCTCGCGATTGCGTCCTCCGCCTGCTCGTACGCCGCGACCAGCTTCAGCAGGTCGGCGACGTACTCGCCGAGGGTGCGCAGGTTGGCGCTGACGTAGCCGATCGGGTTGTTGATCTCGTGCGCCACGCCGGCGGCGAGCACGCCGATCGACGCCATCTTTTCCGACTGCACCAGTTGCATCTGCGCCTGCTCCAGCCGTAGGTTGATCAGCACCAGGTCGTCGTTGGCGCGCTGCAGCTCGGCGGTGCGCTGCTCGACCAGGATCTCCAGGTGCTCGCGGTAGTGCTGCAGCTCTTGCTCGGCGTGCTTGCGCTCGGTGATGTCGGTGTGGATGCCGCACACCGCGTACAGCTCGCCCTTGTCGTTGTACAGCGGCGCCTTCGCCGACAGCATGGTGTGCGTTCCGTCGTCGAGCGGGATGGCTTCTTCTTCCTGCATCGGGCAGCGCGCCTCGATGACGCGCTGGTCGAAGTTGCGCAGCGCCGCGGCAAGCTCGGGCGGGAACAACTCGTGATCGGTCTTGCCGACGAATGCCGCCACGTCCTTGTGGTGCAACTCGGCGCAGCGCCGGTTGGCCAGCAGGTAGCGCCCGTCCAGCGCCTTGACCGACACGGCAGCCGGCGAGTGGTCGATGATCGCCTGCAGCATGCCGCGGTTGCGTTCGTAGGCGGCGAACAGTCGCGCGCGCTCGGCGTTGATCGCGGCGCGGCGGTTCAGCTCCTCGGCCAGCGCGCCGGTCATGTCGTTGAGCGCGGCGGCGACCTGGTCGAGCTCGTCGGGCCGCGCACCCGGGCGGCGCGCAAGCCGCAGCGGCTCGCCCAACTGCTCCAGGTTCAGGCTGCGCGCGTGGCGCGCCATGTGCTCGAGGTGGCGCGTCACCCAGCGTCCCACCAGTAACAGGATGAACAGCGAGATCAGGAAAGTTCCGGCGGTGGTGGCGGCGAGGATCGCGATGGCCTTGTCGACCAGCCGGCGGTAGACCCCGTCCAGCCCGACGCTCACGCTCAGCACGCCGATCGCCGGGTGCTCGCCGGCGCCGTGGCGCAGCGTGAACTGGCGCGTCATCGTGTCGCTGGCGGGCAGGGTGCCGGCCGCGTAGCGTTCGCCGCCCTTGGCGCGCACTGCAGCGTATTTCACGTCGGGCAGCTGCAACAGGCCGTTGAGCTGCAACTGCAGCTGGGTCTCGTCGAACGACCACAGGCTGTTCGACAGGCTGGCGAGCTGGGATCGTTCGATCCGGTCGAGCCCGTCCTGGATCGCGGCGAGGTCGCGCTTGTAGTCGATGAACAGCTGCACGCCGGTGGCCAGCAGCGCGAGGCAGGTGCTCGCCAGCACGATGGCCGCGAGCAACCGGTATGCGAGCCGGTGCTCGCGCGGGTGCGCGAGCAGGCGATCGATCGGCGGCGCCGAGAATGCCACGAGCGTTCCTGGGTGATGGTGCTGTTTTGCCGGGCCACGGGCGGCCGCGGGTGGGGTGCCTCGATGGGGTTACGGCCGCTCGCGCGAAAAGTTAAGCGGAAAACGACAGCCGGCGCAGCTTTACCTGCCGGAAACGTTTGCATTTCCGCCGCCGGCGCTATGCTTTCTTTACAGACGTTCTGCCACTGGCATGAAGGATCCGCCATGAAGTACGCCCGCACAGCAATGCTTTCCTTGACGGCCTTGCTCGGCGTCGCCGGCAGCGCCGCCCATGCCACCGAATACGGCACCGTGATTTCCAGCACACCGGTGAACGGCGCGGTGCCGGTGGGACAACGCGTCTGCAGCGACGAGCAAGTGGCCGTCGGTCGCCGCTCTTCGGGTGCCGGCGCGCTGGCCGGCGCACTGATCGGCGGCGCGGTCGGCAACAGCATCGGCGCCGGCATGGGCCGCGCCGCGGCCACGGGCCTGGGCGTTGTCCTCGGCGCCGGCATCGGCGACCAGGCCGAAGCCAACAGCAACCCGCCGGTCACGTCGACGGTGCAGCGCTGCCGCAACGTCAGCAGTTACGAAGACCGGCTGATCGGCTACGACGTGGTCTACGACTACAACGGCGCGCGTTACACCGCGCGCCTGGCGCAAGACCCGGGCGGCCCGGGCTCACGCATCGCGCTCGACGTGAACGTCGCGCCGGCGGGCGCGGTCGCCCGCTCCGGCCGCGTCGGCACGGCGGTGCCGCCGGCTTACGCGCAGCGCGGTCAGGTGTACGAGGCGCCCGAGACGGTCTACCGCGACGACTATTACGCCTATGCCGCGCCGCCGCCGCGGGTCTACTACTACGCGCCGGCGCCGGTGTACTACGCGCCGTACCCGGCGCCGTACTACGGCTACGGCTACGTCGGGCCGACGATCTGGATCGGCGGGACCTTCTATGGGGGGCACCGGCGCCATCGTTGACGGCGCGCCCACGCTCAGCGGCGCAGCGTCTGGTTGAAGAGCGCGATCGTCCGTTGCCAGGCGAGCGTCGCGGCCGCCGCGTCGTAGCGCGGCGTGGTGTCGTTGTTGAAGCCGTGTTCGACGCCGGGATAGGTGTAGGCCCGGAAGCTGACCCCGGCGGCCTTCAGCGCGGCTTCGTAGGCGGGCCCGCCGGCGTTGATACCCGGGTCGTTGCCGGCGTAATGGATCAACAGCGCGGCCTTGATTCGGGCCGCATCCCGCGTTGACGGCTGGGGGCCGTAGAACGGCACCGCGGCCGCCAGGTCGGGCAACCGAGTGGCAAGGTGGCTCACCACGCCACCGCCCCAGCAGAACCCGACGGCGCCGAGCTTCGCGTTGCCTTCGGGCAAGGCCTTCGCTGCATGGGCCGCGGCGATGAAGTCGGCGCCCGCCCTGGCCTGGTCGAGTTTGGCGAACAGCTCGCGCGCCTTGTCTTCGTCGCCCGGGTAGCCGCCCAGCGGGAACAGCGCGTCGGGTGCGACGGCGATGAAGTTGTCCAGCGCCAGGCGCCGCGCGATGTCTTCGATGTGCGGGTTGAGCCCGCGGTTCTCGTGCACCACCAGCACCACCGGCAGCTTGCCCGCGGCCTGCGCCGGCTTCGCCACGTAGGCGCGCAGCTTGCCGTAGCCCTGCGGCGACGCGATCTCGGGAGCGGACACTCCGCTCAGCGGTTCACGTCGACCACGGTGCGTCCGCGCAGCTGGCCGTCGAGCAGTGCGCTCGACTTCGCGATCGCCTCGGACAGCCCGATCTCGACCGTCATGCGTTCGAGCGTGGCGCCGTCGAGATGCTGCGCAAGCAGGTGCCACGCTTCGGCGCGCTTCGCGTTGTCGACGAAGACGCAGTTGATGCCGTACAGCGTGACCCCGCGCAGGATGAACGGCATCACCGTGCCCGGAAAGTCGGCGCCCTGGGCGAGTCCGCAGGCCGCGATGGCGCCGTTGAAGCGGGTCGCAGCGCAGGCGTTGACCAGGGTGTGGCTGCCCAGTGCGTCGACCACGCCGGCCCAGCGCTCGGTCTGCAGCGGCTTGCCGGGCGAGGCGAGCGTGGCGCGGTCGATGATCTGCGTGGCGCCGAGCGCCTTCAGGTAGTCCGCCTCCTGCGGCCGGCCGGTGGACGCGGTGACCGCGTAGCCGAGGCTGGCGAGCAGCGTGACCGCCACCGAGCCGACGCCACCGGTTGCGCCGGTGACGAGCAGCTCGCCGTCGCCTGGCTTGATGCCGTGGCGCTGCAAGGCCATTACGCACAGCGCCGCGGTGTAGCCCGCGGTGCCGATGGCCATCGCCTGGCGCGTCGTGTACGCCTCGGGCAGGCGCAGCAGCCATTGCGACGACAGGCGGGCCCGTTGCGCGAAGCCGCCCCAATGCGTTTCGCCCAAGCCCCAGCCGTTGACCACGACGCGGTCGCCGGGCTTCCAGGCGGGGTCGTCGCTGCGTTCGACCACGCCGGCGAGGTCGATGCCCGGCACCAGCGGCCACTTCTTGATGATCGCACCGCGCCCGGTGACGGCCAGCGCGTCCTTGAAGTTCAGGCTCGAGTACTCGACACGGACCGTCACGTCGCCGGACGGCAACTCCAGCTCGTCGAGCTGCGACAAGGTCGCGACGGTCTTCTTGTCTTGTTGGGTGAGAAGCAGGGCTTGGAACACCGCAGGCTCCTTGGTCAGTGGGGAGGACAGGCCTTCATCGCACAGCGAGCGTTTGATCGTCTCACAGCCCTTGCGACGCTGGACGCTCCACAGCAAATGGGCCCGACTCGCGTCAGGCCCTTCCGTCGTTGCACCAGGCGGCAAGGTGTCAACAACCAAACGCTCGCGACACAACATTGACGCGGGCGAATTTCAACCGCCTGCTAGGGATCGCTAGGGACCCATGGCAGTACTATGCTTCTAGCGGATAAGGCGTTTTTCACAACTCGGGAGGCACGCAATGCAGCCTACATCGACGACGTTCATGGCGGCGTCGCGCAATGCCCTGGTGGCGGCAACGGCGCTGCTGGCCGCTCACGTGGCGCTGGCCGTGAACCTCGTGCCTGGCGTTCCCACTGCGCTGCCCGGCACGACCTTGGCGGATCAGTCTTTCCTTGCCGGCACGGTCCTGGAGGACATGACCATCCCCGTCTCGATACCCATCTTTTGCGGAGGAGGGTGCCAGGACCCGTTTCTCGTCGTGAGCACGGTGACAGGAACCGCGCAGTCGCGGGTGGTCAGAGAGACCGCCACGGGCACGCTGGACTTCTACTGGCGCATCACCAACGATGCGAGCACCGATCCGTTCTTCTCGATCCAGCAATTCCGGCTTGGCGACTTCCTGAGCACATCCTACGACGCTGACTGGCGCATCGACGGGCTCGGCAACACGGCGCCGACCAGTGCTTTGCTGTGGCCGGCGCCGCTCGACGGGACCATTTTCTTCAGCTTTATCTCCGCGACGTCCAGTGGCATCACAGCCGGCGGCGGATCGTACTTCCTGCTGATGCATACCAGCGCGACACAGTACGCGGCTTCCGCATGGTTCACTGTGGAGGCTGGCACGATTGACTTTGGCGATGAGGGTGGCAGCAGCAGCCCGTACGCCACCTTCGCGCCGCTCGCTGTGCCCGAGCCGCAACAGAGTGCCCTGCTCGCCCTCGGCCTCGGCGCCGTAGTCCTCGCGGCGCGCCGTCGCAAGAGCGCTGCTTCCGGCGCGTGACTGCAAGGGGCGGTCGGGGGTTCGATGCCGCGGGCGGCGCAGGGCGCTTGAATCATCGGGCGTAGCCGACGATAAGCGTGACTTCCTTGCGCGTCGAGGTCTCGCGCAATGTGTCCATGCACGCTTGAGGTTGGATACTGCGTTCGATGCAGACCGCCGCCGACCGGGAGGCGAAACTTCAGCGCCATCGACTGAGGATGACGCTGCTCTCGGTCGCCAACACCTCCTTGCAGTCGGTGATCATCGGGCTGTATGCCTGGGCCGGTGAGGTGGGGTGGAGCGTCGCCTGGCGGTTCTTCCTGGTCGGCGCCGGATCGAGTGCCATGTTCGCGCTGATCATCTGGCGCGGACTGAATCTGCGCTTGAAGGATCCCGGCCTTCTGCTGCCTCAGATCGCCCTCAGCGTCCTCATCCAGTTGCTATTCCTCGTGCTGGCGCCGAAGTTGTGGGTCCTGTTCCTTGTCGCCGTCCTGGTGACCTACAACTTTGCGATGATGAGCTTCAGCGCGCGCCAGTTCACGCTCGCGTGGCTTCTCGTCGGTGCAGCCAGTGCGCTGGCGCTGTTCGCGGCGCGCGGGCGTTTCGGGCACTTTGGAACCTCGGGCGTCTCGATCGCCATCCTGTGGCTGTTCTTCTTCCTGTGCATCCGGCAACTGACAGCCATCGGCACGCAATTCAGTTCGTTGCGGACCCAGTTGTCCGAGAAGAACAAGCAGCTCTCCGCGTCGCTCGAACGGATCCAGGAACTCGCAAGCCACGACGACCTGACCGGTGCGCTCAATCGCCGCTCTTTCATGCAACTGCTTGCCGACGAACGGGCGCGAGCGCAACGCGCGGGTCAACCCTTTTGCATCGCGCTGCTGGACATCGATCACTTCAAGACCGTCAACGATCGCTTCGGCCATCTGATCGGCGATGCCGTTCTCAAGGAGTTTTGCGCGGTGGCCGCAGCGAGCATTCGCGTGACCGATCGCTTTGCGCGCTACGGCGGCGAGGAGTTCATGCTGCTGCTGGCGCCGAGCACCTCCAGCGATGTGGCGAGAGTTGCCACCGAACGCGTTCGGCAAGCGCTCGAGGCCCATGACTGGGACCGCATCGCGCCCGGCTTGAGGGTGACGCTATCGGCCGGCGTGTCGCAGCTCGCCCCCGATGAGAGCGTCGAGCAACTGGTCCGACGCGCCGACGAGGCGCTTTATGCCGCCAAGGACGCCGGCAGGAACCGGACGGTCGTGGCGTAGCGCAGAAAGCGCGGCCGGAGCGTCACAGGGGCCAGCGCTTCGACCGTGCCGCTGGACTCCGAGCACACGGTGGGGGTACGCCTTCCGAGGCGGGCTCGCTGCCGTATAGTGAGAAGGCGCAGCGGGTGGCAGGTCGACATCGGACTCAGTCTTGCTCGCTTCGATTGGTCGCGCGCATTCCATTCCTGAAGCCTCGTCTCGATGGTCCTCAGAAGGAGACTCCCGATGCTCAACTCGTCCTACGAGCGGGTTCTCTTCAAAACGCTTGCCGAGTACATGCCGCACCGCATTTACGCCAAAGACACGGAATGCCGCTTCGTCTTTGCCAACAAAGCGGTGGCAGTCGGTATGGGCGCCTCCTGCCCCGAAAATCTGCTGGGTAGAACCGACTTCGACTTCTATCCGATGCATGAGGCGGCAAAGTACTTTGCCGAAGAGCGTTGCATCATGGAAACCGGTGAGCCGATGATCAACCACGAAGAGCACGTGTACTACACGAGATCGAGCTCGGAAGCATGGATGCTCACCACCAAGGTGCCTCTTTTGGATGAATGTGGCACCGTGATCGGCATTGCGGGGATCAACTACGACATCACGCTTCGCAAAGAGGCAGAGCAAGCGTTGAGCGAGGCGAAAAGGCAGGCGGAGCTGGCCACGCAAGCGAAGACGGAGTTCCTGGCGACCATGAGCCACGAACTGCGAACTCCGCTCAATGCCGTTCTCGGCTACGCGAAGATTCTTCAATCAGACGCCGGCTTGAGCGACCAGCAAGAATCTGCTCTGCGCACCATCGAACGAAGCGGGCAGCATGTGCTGCTGCTTATCAACGACCTCATCGACATATCGAGGCTCGAGTCTGGAGCGTTGCGGCCCTGTCCCACCGACGTTCACCTGCACGACCTGCTCCAGGATGTGGGCAACATCATCCGCGTGAAAGCCGCCGAGAAATCGTTGTCATTCGGCTGCGAAATCGACCCCGGCCTGCCGCCTATTGCAAAGGTCGACGGTCGGCGCCTGAGCCAGGTGCTTCTCAACCTCCTGAGCAACGCTGTGAAATTCACGGACGCCGGAGAAGTGTCGTTGCGGGCCCGCTGCATTTCACTTGATGCATCAACAGTGCGAGTTCGCTTCGAGGTGGAGGACACGGGGGTGGGTCTTCGCACCGATGAATTGCAAGCGATCTTCAAGCCTTATGTTCAAGTCGGCGCAGCTCGCCGACACGTCGAGGGTGTCGGGCTGGGCCTTGCCATCAGTCGACGGCTCGTCGAGGCACTGGGAGGAAACATCGGTGTGAGGAGCAAAGCCGGTGAGGGCAGTCTGTTCTGGTTCGAGCTGTCCCTTCCTGTCGAAGCAATCTGGTGCCCGTCAATCACGCAATTGCCGGCAGCCGACTGCGTGCGTCTGCCGGAAGCAGAAATGCAGACCCTCTTGTTCCTTGCCCAATCGGGGAACATGCGTGAGATCGGGCGTTTTTCAGCGCGACTGGTCACGCTCGGGTCGCAGTACGAACGTCTCGCCGAGACTTTGACAATGCTGGCCAATCAATACGCATCGAAGACGATTCTCGATTTGGCGAGGCGGCTGGATGCTTCATCGGCCGGCGAGCCCTCACAACAAGCCCGACAGCCTCCTAGGCCGACGCTCTGAGAAGAAGCTCCGGTGTCGCCACGTACCGGAGGCGGGCGGTATTGGGCTTCGAAAGGCGCTCCAGCATCAGCGAGGCGGCTGCCTCTCCGAGCGCGCCTGGGCGGATGTCGACTGTGCTCAGCGGCGGATTGGAATGAGCGGTGTCGAGCAGACCGTCGAATCCCATGATCGCGAAGTCCCGACCCACCGCGATGCCGCGCTCGCCGAGGGCTGCCAACGCACCGAGAGCGGTGATGTCGTTGTAGCAGACCGCGGCGGATGCTTGCGGTTCGACGTCGAGCAGTCGCTGCAGCGCTTCGTATCCACCCTGTCTCGTTGGCAGGGCGGGACAAAGAAGCTCAGGGTGTTCCTTCAGACGATGCTTCTTCATCGCAGCGCGATAGCCCTCCAGGCGATCGTTGAAGACCGCGCCGCTCTGGCCGCCGAGAAATCCAATGCGGCGATGCCCTTTCTCGAGCAAATGGTTCGTCGCCATGAAAGTGCCGAGGGCGTTGTCGGAGCCGGCGTAGTCATAGCTGCCCTTGCCGAGTGAGCGAACCATGACGACCAGAGGAATTCCCCACGCCTGGACCTCCTTGACAAGCGTTGCCGGTGTGCCCAGCGCCGGACACAGAATCAATCCGGCGGCGTTCTGCTCGCGCATGGACTGCATCACCTTTGTCTGCAGTTCGACGCTCTCGTTGGTGTGGGCCATCAGCGTGATGAACCCGGCCTCGACGAGCTTGCGTTCGATGCCGACCAGCACTTCGGCGAAGAACGGGTTCATCAAGTCGTTGATGACGACGCCGATGACATTGCTCGACTGGCTGCGCATCTGGGCCGCGCGACGGTTGTAGACGTAGCCGACCCTGGCGGCCACCTCGCGAACCCTGGCCGCCGTCTCCTCCTTGATCAACGGGCTGCCGTTCAGGACAAGGGATACGGTGGACTTCGACACACCGGCGGCGCTCGCCACGTCCAGGATGGTGGCGTTCTTGCGGGGTGCGGTGGACTTGGCCATGACTAGGGTTTTCCCGATATTCGCCGGAATTCGTTGACTTTGAATTGGAACGTTCCAATAATACATTCAACCGTTCCAATGAGTCTACCCGCAATGACGACCGCAACGAATACCGGATGGGGCCTGATAGGCGCCAGCACCATCGCTCGCCAATACATGGTGGAAGCCATTCGGGCCCAGAAGGGCCACGATGTCGTCGCCGTGATGAGCAGCAGCGCCGAGCGCGCAAAGGCGTTCGCCGCCGAAAACAAGATCGAGTCCCCTTACGACTCCCTTGACGCGCTGCTGGCAGACCCGGCCGTGCAAGTGGTCTACGTCAGCACCACCAATGAACTGCACTTGCCACAAGTGCTCGCGGCGGCGAAGGCTGGAAAACACGTGTTGTGCGAGAAGCCGCTCGCCCTGCGCGTCGACGACGCCGTCCAGATGGTTCGTGCGTGCAATGAGGCCGGGGTGGTCCTGGCGACGAACCACCACCTTCGCAACGCCGCAACCCATCGCAAGATCCGCGAACTGATCCACGGCGGCGCCATCGGACGCCCGCTCTTCGCCCGGGTCTTCCACGCGGTCTACCTTCCGCCGCACCTCCAGGGCTGGCGCTTGGACAAGCCGCAGGCCGGTGGCGGGGTGATTCTCGACATCACCGTGCACGACATCGACACCTTGCGCTTCCTGCTCGGCGCAGAGCCGGTCGAGGCCGTCGGCATCAGCCAGTCTGCCTTCATGGCCAAAGAAGGCCTGGAGGACGGGGCGATGTCCGTGATTCGCTTCGACAACGGCGTGCTCGCCCAACTGCACGATGCGTTCACGGTCAAGCACGCGGGCCACGGCATCGAGATCCATGGGGACGCCGGGTCCGTCATCGGCCGCAACGTGATGAGCCAGCGCGCCGTCGGCGAGGTCGTCTTGCGCGACGACGCCGGCGAGCGCACCATCCCGGTCGAGCACGAGGGCCTCTATGAGCGCGGCGTCGCCAGATTCTGCGCAGCGCTGCAGGGCACCGGCGAGCCGGCGGCAACCGGGGAGGACGGTGTCCGATCGCTCGCCGCGGCCATCGCGGTTGCCGATGCATGCCGTTCCGGCTCGGTTGTGCGAGTTTCCCAGATCAACATTGGAGGCATCCAATGAAGAAGCTGGTCACGGCGGAACAGGCTGCCGCACTCATTCGCACCGGCGACGTGCTCAGCGTCAGCTCGTCGAGCGGACTCGGGTGTCCGGACAAGGTGCTGCAGGCGCTCGGCGAGCGTTTCGAGCGCGAAGGCCAGCCGCGCGACCTGACGACGCTCCATCCAATCGCTGCCGGCGACATGTACGGCATCAAGGGCATCGACCACATCGCGAAGCCTGGTCTGTTGGCGCGCGTTCTCGCGGGCTCCTACCCGAGCGGTCCGTCGTCCCTGCCGATGCCCGACATCTGGAAGATGATCGTCGAGAATCAGGTCGAGGCTTACAACATCCCGAGCGGGATCCTCTACGACATGCACCGGGACGCCGCAGCGCGCCGCCCCGGCGTGCTGACGACGGTGGGCATCGGCACCTTCGTCGACCCCGATCTGCAGGGCTGCGCGATGAACCCA
>DASXQQ010000180.1:0-19715 GCA_036507085.1 Piscinibacter sp.
GCCCACCTCCAGACTCTGCTCCGCGAGGAAATTGAGCGACAGGTAGACCGTGACCGGCTGCGGCCCGATCGATTCCGACGACACCCGCACCAGGCAATACGAACCGAGGAACTCGATCTTGTCGATGTCGCCCTCGAACACATTCGCGTCGCCCGGCGCGATCGGCCGCGCGAGCACGTCTTCGGGCCGCAGGTAGACCTTGACCTCGCGCGTCGCGTCGGTGTCGTGCTCGCAATCGAAATCGGCGTTGCCGATGTGGACTCGCCGGCCCGGGTGCAGCTGGCCCGACAGCACATTGATCTTGCCGACAAAGTCGGCGACGAAGGGCGAAGCCGGGTCGCGATAGACCTGCATCGGCGTGCCGACCTGCTCGATCACGCCCTGGTTCATCACGACGATGCGGTCGGCCAGCGACAGCGCTTCTTCCTGGTCGTGGGTCACCATCACCGTGGTGACGCCGAGCTTGCGCTGCAGCGATCGGATTTCCTGGCGCAGCCGCACCCGCTCCAGCGCATCGAGCGCCGACAGCGGCTCGTCGAGCAGCAGCAAGCCCGGCGCGGTGGCGAGCGCCCGCGCGAGCGCGATGCGCTGCTGCTGGCCGCCGGACAGCTGCGCCGGGAACTTGCCGCCGCTGCCCGGCAGACCGACCAGCTTCAGCAACTCGTCGACCCGCTGCGCAATCTGCCCGCGCGGCTGCTTGCGGTTGACCAGGCCATAGGCCACGTTGTCGGCGACGCTGAGGTTGGGGAACAGCGCATACGACTGGAACACGATGCCATAGTCGCGCTCGGCCGGCGGCAAGCGCGAGATGTCGCGCCCCGACTGGAAGATCGCGCCGGCCGACTGGGTTTCCAGCCCGGCGATGATGCGCAGCAGCGTGGTCTTGCCGCAGCCCGAGGGGCCGAGGAAACAGACGAACTCGCCCTTGCCGACCGTCAGCTGGATGTCGCGCAGCGCCTGGAACGATCCGAAGCTCTTCCGGATGCCTTCCAGGCGCAGGTCATCGGACATCGCAGGCTTACTTCTTCGGTTCCGACTTCGCGTTGTAGCGCTTGTTCCACTCGGCGAGGATGCGCTCGCGGTTGTCGGCCGCCCAGTTGAAGTCCATCTTCACCAGCCGCTTCTCGTAGTCGGCCGGCACGTTGGGCAGCGGCGCCGCCACCCCCGGCTGCGCGGTGATCGCGAAGTTCTTGCCGTACAGCAGCATCGCGTCCTTGCTCGAGGCCCAGTCGGCGAGCTTCTTCGCCGCGTCGAGCTTCTTCGTGCCCTTCATGATGCCGAAGGATTCGAGGTCCCAGCCGAGGCCCTCCTTCGGGAACACCAGGTCGATCGGCGCGCCCTTGGCCTTGTTGGTGTTGGCGCGGTACTCGAAGCTGATGCCGACGATGGCTTCGCCGGTGCCGGCCATGTTGCAGGGCTTGGAGCCCGAGTGGGTGTACTGCGCGATGTTCTCGTGCAGCGCATCCATGTACTTCCAGCCGCCGCCCTTGCCGTTGTCATCGCCGAACAGCGCGAGCCAGGCGGTGACATCGAAGTAGCCGGTGCCCGACGACGCGGGGTTGGGCATCACGATCGTGCCCTTATAGACCGGCTTGGTCAGGTCTTTCCAGGTCTCGGGCTTGGGGATGTTCTTCTTCGCCGCTTCGACGGTGTTGAAGCAGACCGTCGCGCCCCACACGTCCATGCCCCACCAGTACGGCGGGTTCTTCTTGTCGCGGTACTGGCTCATGATCGCGTCGAGGTTCAGCGGCGCGTAGGGCTGCAGCATGCCCTGCTTGTCGAGCAGCGCGAGGCTCGACGCGGCCACGCCCATCACCACGTCGGCCTGCGGATTCGCTTTCTCGGCCAGCAGCTTGGCGGTGATGACGCCAGTGGAGTCGCGCACCCACTTGATCTCGATGTCGGGGTAGCTCTTGTTGAACCCCGCTTCGTAGGCCTTGATCTGGTCGGTCTCGAGCGCGGTGTAGACAGCCAACTGCGTCTTCTGCGCGAAGGCCGTGCCGCACGCGGCCAGCGCGAGCGCCGTGACGAGCGCCGGCTTCAGTGAACCCAGGTTCATGCGAATCTCCTTGTGAGTGACGGCAAGACAGAGCGAGCGAACGGCGCACCGGCGCGGATACACGCGGTTGCAGGCCAGTCTAGGGGTGCGCCGGAATCGGCGTCAACTGTTTTTTGAAAATTGTTGACAATCTGTGGGGCCTGACTTCTACTCGTCACATGACCGCCGCCGTCGTGCCGCACCCGACGATCACCTTGCTGCAGACCAGCTCGCTGACGAGCGTGGTGCAAGGCGAGCTCGAACGCATGATCCTCTCCGGCGAACTCGCCCCCGGCGAGAAGCTCACCGAGATGACGCTGGCCACGCGCCTGGGCGTGTCGCGCGGGCCCCTGCGCGAGGCGTTTCGCATGCTCGAAGAAGCGGGCCTGGTGCGCACCGAGAAGAACCGCGGCGTGTTCGTGCGCGACATCCCGATCGACGAGGCGGTGGAGATCTTCGACCTGCGCGCCGCCATGGACGAGCTGGTCGGCCGCCGCCTGGCCGAACACATCACCCCCGCCCAGTTGAAGGAAGTGCGCGCCATGGTCGACGCGATGGAGCGCGCCGTGAAGGCCGAAGACACCTACCACTACCACCTGCTGAACCTGCGCTTCCACGACCGGCTCGTGGAGCTGGCCGGCAACGGCAAGCTGACCTCGATCTACCGCAAGCTGATCAAGGAGCTGAGCCTGTTCCGCCGCCTGAACCTGGCCGACGGCTGGCTGCTGCCGATCTCGGCCAACGAGCACCGTCAGATCGTCAAGGCGATCGCGTCCGGCGACCCGGATGCGGCCGGCCGCGCGATGTTCGAGCATGTGATGGAGAGCAAGGAACGCACGATCGCCAACAACCTGCGCCGGCAGACCGCCGCCGCGCCGGCGCCGCCCCCCGAAGGACCGAAACGTGCTCCTCGTCAACGCTAGAAGCTACCGCTTGCCGACCCAGCCGACGGTCGTCGTCTGCGTCGACGGCTGCGAGCCGGACTACATCGCTCAGGCGGTTGCCCATGGTGCGGCGCCTTGGCTGAAATCCACGCTGTCGAACGGCACCGCGCTGATCGCCGACTGCGTGATCCCGAGCTTCACCAACCCGAACAACCTGTCCATCGTCACCGGCGCGCCGCCCGCCGTGCACGGCATCTGCGGCAACTATCTGTTCGACACCACGACGAACAGCGAGGTGATGATGAACGACCCGAAGTGGCTGCGCGCGCCGACGCTGCTCGCGGCACTCGCCGACGCCGGCCGCGCGGTGGCGGTGATCACCGCGAAGGACAAGCTGCGCAGCCTGCTCGGCCACGGCATGAAGGGCCTGTGCTTCTCGGCCGAAAAGGCCGACGCGGCGGGTGTGCTGGAGTGGGTCGGCCGCCCGCTGCCTTCGGTGTACAGCGCCGAGCTGTCGGAGTTCGTCTTCGCCGCCGGCGTGCAACTGATGCGCCGACAGGGCGCCGACGTGATGTACCTGTCGACCACCGATTACGTGCAGCACAAGCACGCCCCCGGCACGCCCGAGGCCGACGCGTTCTATCGGATGATGGACGGCCACCTCGCCGAGCTCGATGCGCTGGGCTGCGTGATCGTGATCACCGCCGACCACGGGATGAACGCAAAGACGCGGCTCGACGCGTCGCCCAACGTGATCTACCTGCAGGACGTGCTCGACGGCTGGATCGGTGCCGGGGTCGCCCGCGTGATCCTGCCGATCACCGACCCCTATGTCGTGCACCACGGCGCGCTCGGTTCGTTCGCGACGATCTACCTCCCCGCCTCGGCCGACCGCACCACGCTGGCGTCGCGCCTGGCGGCGTTGCGAGGCGTCGAGTGCGTGCTCACGCGCGAAGCCGCGGCCGAGCGCTTCGAGTTGCCGGCCGATCGCATCGGCGACCTGGTCGTCGTGTCCGAGCGCTTCACCGTGCTCGGCAGCGCCGCGTCGCGGCACGACCTGTCGGGGCTGGACGTGCCGCTGCGCTCGCACGGCGGCCTGTCGGAGCAGCAGGTGCCGCTGATCGTCAACCGGCGCATCGAGGGCCTGGAGGCAACGCGCCGTTGGCGCAATTTCGATGCGTTCGAATTGGCACTGAACCATGCGCAATGAGCCGCTTGATCCCGTAGGGTGGGCTTCAGCCCACGGGATTGGCGTGCGCGCGGGACGCGTGGGCTGAAGCCCACCCTACGCCCACCCTACGAATACCGTGAGGCCATGAACGCCCCGTTTGAATTCCGCCGCGAATCGATGCGCATTGCCGGCAAAAAGGTCGGCGGCGAGCGCGTCATCGAGGTCTTCAATCCCTACACCGGCGAGGCCGTCGGCTCGGTGCCGAAGGCGAGCCTCGACGACGTGCGCGACGCCTTCGCGCAGGCCCACGCCTACCGCGCCCGCCTCAGCCGCTACGAGCGCGCGCGTATCCTCAACCAGACAGCAGTGCTGGTGCGCGAGCGCAGTGCGCAGATCGCCGCGCTGATCACCGCCGAATCGGGCCTGTGCATCAAGGACACAACCCACGAAACCGGCCGCGTCGCCGACGTACTGACGTTCGCCGCCAACGAGGTGCTGAAGGACGACGGCCAGGTCTTCAGCTGCGACCTGACGCCGCACGGCAAGCCGCGCCGCGTCTACACCCAGCGCGAGCCGCTGCTCGGCGTCATCACCGCGATCACGCCGTTCAACCACCCGATGAACCAGGTGGCGCACAAGGTGGTGCCCGCGATCGCCACCAACAACCGGGTGGTGTTGAAGCCGTCGGAAAAAGTGCCGCTGTCGGCCCTGCTGTTCGCCGACCTGCTGTACGAGGCGGGGCTGCCGGAGCCGATGCTCTCGGTGGTGACCGGCGACCCGCGCGAGATCGCCGACGAGCTCGTCACCCATCCGATGGTCAACCTGGTCACCTTCACCGGCGGCGTCGCGATCGGCAAGGCGATCGCCGCGAAAACCGGCTACCGCCGCCTGGTGCTCGAGCTCGGCGGCAACGACCCGATCATCGTGATGGAGGATGCCGACCTCGACGAGGCTGCGACACTCGCCGTGCAGGGCTCGTACAAGAATTCGGGGCAGCGCTGCACAGCGGTCAAACGCATGCTGGTCCAGGCATCCGTGGCCGCGCGTTTCACCGAGCTGGTGGTCGAGAAAACCAAAGCCTGGACCCACGGCGACCCCACCGATCCGCGCCACGACATGGGCACCGTGATCGACGAGACCGCGGCGCGCCTGTTCGAAGCGCGCGTCGACGAAGCCGTCTCGCAAGGCGCGCGCCTGCTCGTCGGCAACCAGCGTCGTGGCGCGCTCTACGCGCCGACCGTGCTCGACCGTGTGCGCCCGGAGATGACGCTGGTGCGCGAGGAAACCTTCGGCCCGGTGTCGCCGATCATCGTCTTCCAGGACATCGCCGAGGCGATCCGCATCGCCAACGGCACGACATACGGGCTCTCGTCGTCGGTCTGCACCAACCGGCTCGATCACATCACCCGCTTCGTGGCGGAGCTGCAGGTCGGCAGCGTCAACGTGCGCGAGGTCCCGGGTTATCGTCTCGAGCTGACACCCTTCGGCGGAATCAAGGATTCGGGCCTCGGCGTCAAGGAAGGCGTACAAGAGGCGATGAAGAGTTTCACGAACACCAAGACCTACTCGCTGCCTTGGAGTTGACCCAGCGCACATGCTGCATTTGCTGAACCTTCTCGCCGCGATCTCGCTGCTGGTGTGGGGCACCCACATCGTGCGCACCGGTGTGTTGCGCGTGTTCGGCGAGGACCTGCGGCAGGTGTTGTCCAAGAGCTTCCGCAACCGCTTCACCGCGCTGCTCGCCGGCATGGGCGTGACGAGCCTCGTCCAGTCGAGCACCGCCACCTGCCTGATCGTCGCCTCGTTCGTCGGCAAGGGGCTGGTGGCCACCGGCGCGGCGCTGGCGGTGATGCTGGGCGCCGACATCGGCAGCAGCCTGATGGTCGTCGTGTTCTCGTTCGATCTGTCCTGGCTGTCGCCTCTGCTGATCCTGGTCGGCGTGGTGATGTTCATCACGCGACAGAACAGCGGCGGCGGGCAGATCGGCCGGGTGCTGATCGGCCTGGGCCTGATCACGCTCGCGCTGCAGCTGATCGTCGGCGCGACCCGGCCGCTGACCGAGTCGCCGGCGGTGCGCGCCCTGCTGGTCGCGCTGCCCAACGAAGTGATGCTCGACATCGTGGTCGGCACGCTGCTCACCGTGCTGTCGTACTCCAGCCTCGCGATGGTGTTGCTGATCGCCACGCTCGCCGCCACCGGCCTGGTGCCGGCGACGGTGGCGCTCGGCCTGGTGCTCGGCGCCAACCTGGGCAGCGGCCTGCTCGCGATGATCGCCACCGCCAACGCCTCGCCGCAGATTCGCCGCCTGCCGCTGGGCAACTTCCTGTTCAAGGCGGTCGGCGCGCTGATCGCGATCCCGCTGCTGCCGCAGGTGCATGTGCTGCTGCAGGAATGGGTGCCGGAGGTGCACCAGCAGATCGTCGTGTTCCACCTCGGCTTCAACCTCGCGCTGGCGCTGCTGTTCATCGGCCTGACCGGCGTGGTGGCGCGCGGCGTCGACCGCTTGCTGCCGCCGCCGGCGCTGGGCGGCGGCACCGAGCGGCCGCGCCACCTCGACCCATCGGCGCTCGCCACGCCGTCGCTTGCGATCAGCTGCGCGGCGCGCGAGGCGCTGCACCAGGCCGACGTCGTCGAGACCATGCTGCGCGGCATCCTGCCGGTGATGCGCAACAACGACCTCGCGCTCGCCGAGCACCTGCGCCGCATGGACGACACCGTCGACGAGCTCTACTCGGCGATCAAGTTCTACCTGACACAGATCTCGCGCGAGGCGCTGTCCGAGCGCGAGGGCCGACGCTGGACCGACATCGTCTCGTTCACCATCAACATGGAGCAGATCGGCGACATCATCGAGCGCGTGCTGCAGGACATCGAGGACAAGAAGATCCGCAAGAACCGCAGCTTCTCCGACGCCGGCATGGCCGAGATCTGCCACCTGCACGAGCGCCTGATGTCCAACCTGCGCCTGGGGATGAGCGTGTTCCTCGACGGCCATGTGCGCGACGCGCAGAAGCTGCTCGAAGAGAAGGCGCGCTTTCGCGACCTGGAGCACGAATACGCCGGCAGCCACATCGCCCGGCTGCGCGACAACACCGCGCAAAGCATCGAGACGAGTTCGCTGCACCTGGACCTGATCAGCGACCTGAAGCGCATCAACTCGCACCTCTGCTCGATCGCCTACCCGATCCTCGAGTCCGCGGGCGCGTTGGCGAGCACCCGCCTGCGCCATTCACGCCTGGCCGCGATGTCGCCCGACGAATAAACACCTGCATGCTCACCCTCGACGACATCCGCGACCTGTTCGCCCGCCACGGCGCCAACCAGTACAGCGGCGAGCCGGTCACCCAGCTCGAGCATGCGCTGCAGACCGCCCACCTCGCCGAGCAGTCGGACGCCGACGACGAGCTCGTCACCGCCTGCCTGCTGCACGACCTGGGGCATCTGCTCAACGACCAGGGCGATACGCCGACGCTGCGCGGCGTCGACGACACGCACCAGTTCTTCGCGCTGCCGTTCCTGCGCGGCGCGTTCCCCGACCGCGTGCTCGACGCGATCAAGCTGCACGTCGACGCGAAGCGCTACCTGTGCCAGTCGCACCCCGAGTATGTCGAGCGCTTGTCCGACGACTCGCGGCGCAGCCTGGCGCTGCAGGGCGGCGCGTTCGACGCATCGCAGGCGGCCGCGTTCATCGCGCTGACGAGCGCGCGCGACGCGTTGCGGTTGCGCCTGTGGGACGACCTCGCGAAGCAGGACGGCTTGCGCACCCCCACCCTCGCCCACTTCCTGGAGCGCGCGCAACGCTGCGTCATCGCCCGATGAGCCTGACCTGGCCGGTGGTGCTGGCGGTCCTCTTCGGCGCCTTGCTGCACGCGTCGTGGAACGCGCTCATCAAGTCGGGCAGCGACAAGCCGCTGGACACGGCGCTCATCCATGCGATGGGCTGCGTGGTGGCGCTGCCCATCGTGCTCGCGGTCGGGTTGCCGGTGCGCGCCGCCTGGCCCTGGCTCGCGACCTCGCTCACGATCCACATCGGCTACTACTTCGCGCTCGCCGGTGCCTACCGGCACGGCGACCTCGGCCTCACCTACCCGATCATGCGCGGCCTCGCACCGCTGCTGGTCGCGCTGAGCAGCGGCCAGCTGATCGGCGAGACGTTGCCGATCGCCACCTGGTTCGGCGTCGCCGGCATCAGCGCCGGCGTGCTGCTGGTCGGGCTGTCGCGCTCGGCGCTGGCAGGCGCGTCGCACGGCCATGCCTTGCGCTTCGCACTGATGAACGCGGTGATCATCGCCGTCTACACCGTCGTCGACGGCATCGGCGTGCGCGCCTCGGGCAATGCGCTGCAGTACGTGGCCGCGCTGTTTTTGGTCGATGGGCTGCCCTACTTCGCGCTGGTGATGTGGCGCCGCGGCAGCGACCATCGGCCTGCTGCCTGGGCCTACATGGGCGGGCGCTGGAAGCTCGCGCTGCTGGGCACCCTCGCGTCGGCCGGCTCGTATGGCATCGCGCTGTGGGCGATGACGCGCGCGCCGATCGCCGCCGTCGCGGCCTTGCGCGAAACCTCGGTGCTGTTCGCCGCGCTGATCGGCACCCGGCTGCTGAAGGAAGGCTTCGGCGCGCAGCGCGCCGCCGGCACGGCGCTGATCGTCGGCGGGGTGGTGGCGCTGCGCCTGATTTGACGGCGCGGCGGGCGCGTCACAGCAGCGCGCGACGTCGCAACCAGTGGGCGTGGATCAGCGCGGCTTCGACGGTGAACTCGTCGGCCGCCAGCCGCTCGATCAAAGTCGCAACGGACACGCAATCGAATCGCGCGACCTCACCATCCTGATTGAGCGGAACCAGCCCGTCGGGCAGGCGTGCTTCGAACATCTCGATGTGCTCGACCATGTAGCCGTCCGACACGGGGCGGCGCACGGTGACGCGCCCGATGTTCGCCAGGTCATCGAGCTGCGCGAGCCGCAGACCGGCCTCTTCCCAGGTTTCGCGCGCCAGCGTTTGCGCCGTCGTTTCGCTGGCCGACGAGAGCCCGCCCATCAGCGTGTCCCATTGCCCGGGGTCGGTGGCCTTGTCGAAGGCGCGCTGCTGGACCCACACCGAGCCGCCGGCCGTGTGGCCGACCAGATGGACCGCGAAGGTCGCGATGCCGAGCGGGCGCACGGCGGCGCGTTCGACCACGGCATGGGTCTCGCCCGCGGCGTCGGTCACCGCGAGCAGCTCGTCGCGCCAGGCACTGCCAAGACCCTGCGCGTGAATCCATTGCGCAAGCGCGGCGAGCGCTTCGTTCGGGGCGCCGATCAGCGCGCAGGCGTCGGCTTCGAGCCGCAGCGGCAAGCCGGCGGCCGCGATGCGCCGCGCGAGCTCGACTTCGATCGAGCCGCATTCGATCGCGCCATGGCGCAGCGCCTGGCGAGGCCGCGCCGGCGGCTGTTGCGCTCGGGCGTGAAGCCGGTCCAGCCAATCGGGAGAGTTCATGCCCGCAGTCATCCGAGTTCCGTTCGGGCTGAGCCTGTCGAAGCCTGCCACCGGTTGTGCCGGCACTTCGACAAGCTCAGTGCGAACGGGAATGTGGTGCGCTGGCAAAAGACTCTCAAACTCTCAGTCCTTCGACCACCTCAGACCACCAGCACCGCCCGAAAGTCATTGACGTTGGTGAACGTCGGCCCCGGCACCACCAGATCCGCGAGCGGCGCGAAGAAGTTGTAGGCGTCGTTGCGGTCCAGAAACTCCTGCGCCTTCAGCCCCAATGCCCGCGCGCGCGCCAGCGTGTCGGGGGTGACGATCGCGCCGGCGTTGTCTTCCACGCCGTCGATGCCGTCGGTGTCGCCGGCCAGCACGTAGACGCCGGGTTCGCCTTGCAGCGCGATGGCGCAGCCCATCAGGAACTCGGTGGCGCGCCCGCCGCGGCCGCCCTTGGCCTTCACCGTGACCGTCGTCTCGCCGCCGGAGAGGATCACGCAGGGCTTCGCGAAGGGTTCACCGCGGCGCGCCACGGCCCGCGCCAGCGCCGCATGCACCTTGCCCACGTCGCGCGATTCGCCTTCGACCTCGTCGCTGAGGATGTGAGCGGCGATGCCGGCGGCACGCGCGAGCGCGGCTGCCGCCTCGAGCGACTGCTGCGGCGTGGCGATCATGTGGACCTGATGCCCGGCAAAGCGCGCATCGCCCGGCTTGGGCGTTTCGAACTCGCCGCTTTCCAGGCCGCGCCGGGCGGCCTCGGGAATGGCGATGCCGTAGCGCTGCAGGATGCGCAGCGCATCGGCACAGGTCGTGGAATCGGGCATGGTGGGGCCGCTGGCGATGATCTCCGGCGCGTCGCCCGGCACATCGCTGATGAGCAGCGTGACGACCTTCGCCGGCGCGCACATCGCCGCCAGCCGCCCGCCCTTGATGGCCGACAGGTGCTTGCGCACGCAGTTCATCTCGTCGATGGCGGCGCCGCTCGTCAACAGCGCCTTGTTGATCGCCTGCTTGTCTTCCAGCGTCAGACCCGGCGCGGGCATCGCCAGCAGCGCCGAACCGCCGCCGGAGATCAGGCACAGCACGAGGTCGTCGGCCGTCAGGCCGCGCGTCAGTTCGGCGATGCGCTGCGCCGCGCGGCGCCCGGCTTCGTCGGGAACAGGGTGCGCGGCCTCGACCACGTCGATGCGGCCGGGCCGCGATTGGTAGGCCGGCGGCACATGGTCGTAGCGCGTGACGACCAACCCGGACAACGGCGCCTCTTTCGGCCACAGCGCGTCGACGGCCGCGGCCATGGCGCCGCCTGCCTTGCCGGCACCGAGCACCAGCGTTCGGCCCCGGGGCGGTGGCGGCAGGAACGCCGCAGTGTTTTCGGCCGGCAGCGCACGCGCCACGGCCGCGTCGTACAGCGCCCGCAGGAAGCCGCGCGGATCGGTGTGGGGCGAGGGAACGGTCATGCGCACATTATCCGCAGCCGCGGCTCAGGCGGCGTCCTTCCATTCGGAGGCATCGGGTGCGACCGGGTGATTCGCCATCAGCTCCAGCGCGCGCACCAGCGCCGAATGGTCCAGGTCCTGCATGCCGTTGGCGGCACAGGCCTGCATCAGCTGCGCGGCGCCCGCCGTCTGCGGCAGCGCCACGCCCAGCGCCCGCGCACCGCTCAACGCGAGGTTCAGGTCCTTCTGATGCAAGCCGATGCGAAATCCCGGCTGGAACGTGCGCTTGATCATGCGCTCGCCGTGCACTTCGAGGATCCGCGATGCGGCAAAGCCGCCCATCAGGGCCTGCCTCACCTTGGCCGGGTCGGCGCCGGCCTTGCTGGCGAACAGCAGCGCTTCGCCCACGGCGGCGATGTTGAGCGCCACGATGATCTGGTTGGCCACCTTGCAGGTCTGGCCGTCTCCGTTGCCGCCCACGCGCGTGATGTTCTTGCCCATCAGCTCGAACAGCGGCCTGACGCGTTCGAACGCCGCTTCGGGGCCGCCGACCATGATGGTCAGGCTCGCCGCCTTGGCGCCGACTTCGCCGCCGGAGACCGGCGCGTCCAGGTAGTCGCAGCCGAGCGCGTTGATTTTCTGTGCGAACTGCTTGGTTTCGATCGGCGAGATCGAGCTCATGTCGACCACCGTCTTGCCGGGCTTCAGGCCCGCGGCCACGCCCTCGTCGGCGAACAGCACCGCCGCCACGTCGGGCGTGTCGGGCACCATGATGAAGACGATGTCGGCGCGCTCGGCCACGCCGCGCGCGCTGGTGCACACCGTGGCGCGGCTGTCCGCAAGGGCCGGCGGCAGCTTGCCGTGCGTGAATACGAAGAGCTGGTGGCCCGCCGCGTTCAGGTGGCCCGCCATCGGCGCGCCCATGATGCCCAGGCCGATGAAACCGAGCTTGAGGGGTTGAGAGGTCATGGTCTGTTCCTTGTGGGGTGTGCGAGAGGGTCAGGCGGGCCGCGGCGCGCGCCGTGCGCGCTCCAGCCAGGCGAGGCCCGCTTCGGTGGTCGTGGCCGGCTTGTATTCGCAGCCGACCCAGCCGCGATAGCCGATGCGGTCCAGGTGTGCGAACAGGAAGTCGTGGTTGATCTCGCCGCTTCCCGGCTCGTGGCGCCCCGGGTTGTCGGCGATCTGCACATGGGCGATGCGCGCCAGGTGTTTTTGCAGCGTGGCGGCGAGCTCGCCTTCCATGCGCTGCGCGTGGTAGAGGTCGAACTGCAGGAAGAGGTTGTCGGCGCCGACCTCGTCGATGATCGCCAGCGCCTGCGCACTGCGGCTCAGGTAGAAGCCGGGGATGTCGAAGGTGTTGATCGGCTCGATGAGCAGCTTCAGCCCGGCCTTCTTCAACGCGGCTGCGGCGTAGCGCAGGTTGCCGACGAAGGTGGCGCGCAGCATCGCGTCGGTGGCGCCCAGCGGCACCTTGCCGGCCAGGCAGTTCAGCTGCGGCACGCCCAGCGCGCTGGCGTACTCGATGGCCCGCGCGACGCCGTCGCGAAACTCCTCGACGCGATCGGGCATGCAGGCGATGCCGCGCTCGCCGGCATCCCAGTCGCCCGCAGGCAGGTTGTGCAGCACGAGCGTGAGGCGGTGCTCGCGCAGGCGAGACTTGATCTCGGCCGCGGGCCAGTCGTAGGGGAACAGGAACTCCACCCCTTCGAAGCCGGCCTCGGCCGCGCGTTCGAAGCGATCGAGGAACGGCACCTCGGTGAAGAGCATCGTGAGGTTGGCGGCGAATTGCGGCATGGCGGTCTCCTGGATCTTCAGTCGAGCAAGCCGATGGCGGTGGGTGCGTCCTCGATGCCCATCGCGAGCTCCTCGAACTCGTTGATGGCGTCGATCTCGGTGCCCATCGCGATGTTGGTCACCCGCTCGAGCATCACCTCGATGACCACCGGCACCTTGAACTCGTCCATCCATTGCTCGGCCTGGCGGATGGCCGGGCGGATCTCGTCCTGCCGGGTCACGCGGATCGCCTTGCAGCCCAGACCCTCGACCACCGCCTTGTGGTCGACGCCGTAGCCTTGCAGCGTGGGCGCGTTGATGTTGTCGAAGCCGAGCTGCACGCAGTAGTCCATGCTGAACCCGCGCTGCGCCTGGCGGATCAGGCCGAGGTAGGAGTTGTTGACCACCATGTGGATGTAGGGCAGCTTGAACTGCGCGCCCACCGCCAGCTCCTCGATCATGAACTGGAAGTCGTAGTCGCCCGACAGCGCGACGATGCGCCGCTGCGGGTCGGCCGCGCGCACGCCCAGCGCCGCCGGAATGGTCCAGCCGAGCGGGCCGGCCTGGCCGCAGTTGATCCAGTTTCGCGGCTTGAACACGTGCAGGAACTGCGCCCCGGCGATCTGGCTCAGGCCGATGGTGGACACGTAGCAGGTGTCGCGGTCGAAGGCGCGGTTCATGCACTGGTAGACGCGCTGCGGCTTCATCGGCACGTCGTCGAAGTTGGTCTTGCGCAGCATCGTGCGCTTGCGTTCGCGGCACTGCGCGACCCAGTCGCCGCGATCCTTCAACGCACCGGCCGCCTTCATCTCGCGCGCGACCTCGACGAACTGCTCCAGCGCGGCCTTCGCATCCGAGACGATGCCGTAGTCGGGGCTGAACACGCGGCCGATCTGCGTGGGCTCGATGTCGACGTGGACGAATTGGCGGTCCTTGGTGTAGACCTCGATCGAGCCGGTGTGGCGGTTGGCCCAGCGGTTGCCGATGCCCAGCACGAAGTCGCTGGCCAGCATCGTCGCGTTGCCGTAGCGGTGGCTGGTCTGCAGGCCGCACATGCCGGCCATCAGCGGGTGGTCGTCGGGGATGCTACCCCAGCCCATCAGCGTGGGAATCACCGGCACGTCGGCGAGCTCGGCGAACTCCTGCAGCAGCGCACACGCGTCGGCGTTGATCACGCCGCCGCCGGCCACGATCAGCGGGCGCTCGGCCGCCTGCATCATCTCGATCGCCTTGCGCGCCTGGGCTCGCGAGGCACGCGGCTTGTAGACCGGCAGCGGCTCGTAAGTGTCGATGTCGAATTCGATCTCGGCCATCTGCACATCGAAGGGCAGGTCGATCAGCACCGGGCCCGGGCGGCCCGAGCGCATCAGGTGGAAGGCCTGCTGGAACGAACGCGGCACCTGCGCCGGCTCGCGCACCGTCACCGCCCACTTGGTCACCGGCTTGGCGATGGACTCGATGTCCACCGCCTGGAAGTCTTCCTTGTACAGCCGGGCGCGCGGCGCCTGGCCGGTGATGCAGAGGATCGGAATCGAGTCGGCGCTGGCGGAATAGAGGCCAGTGATCATGTCGGTGCCGGCCGGCCCCGAGGTGCCGATGCACACGCCGATGTTGCCGGCGCGCGCGCGTGTGTAGCCCTCGGCCATGTGCGACGCCCCCTCGACATGGCGCGCCAGCACATGCGCGATGGACTGCCGCTCGCGCAGCGCCGCGTACAGCGGGTTGATCGCCGCGCCGGGTACGCCAAAGGCCTGCGAGATGCCTTCCTTTTCCATCACCATCACCGCGGCCATCACCGCCTTCATGCGAGCCATAGGAACCTCCGTTCGATTGAAGGCGATGGTCGCGTCGCGCGCGCCGTTTGTGAATCCAAGTCAGGACATAACTGCCATTCCGCGCACGAATGGCCGAGCTGTACTGCGTACCATCGAGCTCGGAGGAGACATGGACAGGATCACCGGCATTCAGCTTTTCGTGCGCGTGGTCGAGACCGGCAGCTTCAGCAAGGCCGGCGCCGACCTCGGCATCACCCAGCCCACCGCCACCAAGCATGTGGCCGCGCTGGAAGAGCGCCTGGGTGCGCGGCTGTTTCATCGCAGCACGCGCGGCGTCACGCCCACCGAGGTGGGCGCGCTCTACTACGAGAAGTGCAAGGCGATCCAGCGCGACCTCGAGGAAGCCGACAACCTGGCGGCGCTGCTGCAGTCGCGCGTGGCCGGCACCTTGCGCATCAGCACCTCGGTGGCGTTCGGCCGCCGCGTGCTGACCCCGATGGTGCTGCGCTTCATGCGCGAACACCCCGAGCTGAGCGTGGACCTGAGCTTCGACGACCGCTATGTCAACCTCGTCGAGCAAGGCATCGACCTCGCGATCCGCATGGGGCCGATGGCCGATTCGTCGCTGGGCGCGCGCTACCTCGGCATCAATCCGTGGGTTCTGGTGGCTTCCCCCGCCTATCTGCAGCGCGCCGGCACGCCGGATCACCCGCAGGACCTGTCGCGCCACGCCTGCCTGGTCTACAGCAGCGTGCAGGGCGACGACCGCTGGCACTTCACCACGCCGCAGGGCGAGGGCGTGTCGGTGTCGGTGAAGGGGCCGCTGCGTTCCAACAACCTGTCGGCGCTGCTCGCGGCGGCGCGCGCCGGCATGGGCCTGGCCGCCCTGCCCTGGTACGTGACGCACGAATCGGTGGCCGACGGCGTGGTGCAGCCGCTGCTGCAGGACCACACGCTGCCGTCGCAGGAGATCCACGCGGTGTTCCCCTCGCCCAAGCTGGTGCCGTCGAAGGTGAATCGCTTCATCGCATTCGCGCAGCAGCAGTTTCCCGAGCGCTGGTGGTTGGGGGCCGCACCGTAGGCGGTGCCAACCATCAGTTCGTCGGCGCGCCTTGCGCGTACCAGCGTCCGATCAAGGCGCGCTCGGCGTCGGTGATCTGCGTCGCGTTGTTCAGCGGCATCGTCTTCAGCACCACGGCCTGCTGGTAGATCTGCTGCGCATGCTGGGAGATCAGCGCCGGCGAGGTGAGCTTGAGGTTCTTGCTCGCGAGCTGTTCGTTGTGGCACATCTGGCAGCGCTGGGTCACCACCGCCTGCACGTCGGCGAACTTCACCGGTGTCGCCTGGGCGGAGGATCCGGAAGGCGACACCGGCGCGAGCCACGCCGCCACGCCGACCAGCGCGAAGGTGCCGAAGGCCGCGTATTCCCACGGCACGCGCTGGCCCTGGACCAACGCCCTATGCCGCGCCACGAACGAGTGACGAATCAGCGCACCCGCCAGCATCACGAGCACCAGCACCACCCAGTTGTGCGGCGCGCCGTAGAGGAACCCGTAGTGGTTGCTGAGCATCGCCACCAGCACCGGCAGGGTGAAGTAGGTGTTGTGCACGCTGCGCTGCTTGGCCCGCTGGCCATGCAGCGGGTCGACCGGCTCGCCGGCCTTCATCTGCGCCATCACCTTGCGCTGGCCCGGGATGATCCAGAAGAACACGTTGGCGCTCATCGCCGTGGCCATCATCGCGCCCACCAGCAGGAAGGCCGCCCGGCCGGCAAACAGCTGGCAAGCGAGCCACGACGCGAACACGACGAACAGCGACACCCCGATGCCGACGATGCGGTCGCCGCCCTGGCGCTGCCCGAACAAGCGGCAGATCGCGTCGTAGACGAACCAGAAGACGACGAGGAAGGCGAGCGCCGCGGCGATGGCGGCGCCCGGTGTCCACGCATGCACGCTCTTGTCGATCAGGAAGGTGCCGGCCTGGTAGAGGTAGATCACCGTGAACAGCGCGAAGCCGGTGAGCCAGGTCGAGTAGCTCTCCCAGTAGAACCAGTGCAGGTGCTCCGGGATCTGCTTGGGCGCCACCAGGTACTTCTGCGGGTGATAGAAGCCGCCGCCGTGCACCGCCCACAGCTCGCCGTCGACGCCCTTGGCCTGGAGGTCGGCGTCGGTCGGCGGCGTGAGGCTGTTGTCGAGGAAGACGAAGTAGAACGACGAGCCGATCCACGCGATCGCGACGATCACGTGCGCCCAGCGCAACAGCAGGTTGACCCAGTCGAGGAGATAAGCGTCCATCGTGTCAGCAATGAGTTGATTGCCGTTGCTCACCACTGCGGGCGCTGTGAGCAGCCGATGGTCGCGACGCTGATGGGGGCCGTGGGAAACGGCTCAGTGCCCGCTGCGACTGTATACAGTTTAGTGCACCGCCCATCCCGGCCGATTCGGGGTTTTCCATGACGGACGTCTCGAGCCGTGCGCGACTCAGCTGCCGCGATAGGTCGAATAGGCCCACGGACTCGCGAGCAGCGGCACGTGGTAGTGCGCCGTGGTGTCGGCCAGCCCGAAGTCCAGCGGCACGCGATCGAGGAACGGCGGCTGCGGCAAGGCGACGCCGCGCTGCCGGAAGTACGCGGCGACATCGAACACCAGCCGGTAGCAGCCCGGCTGCAGCGCTGCCCCCTCTAGGAGCGGCGCGTCGGCGCGGCCGTCGGCGTTCAGCGCCAGCGTCTTGACGAGCTCGGCGCGCTCGCCGTCGACGCGGTACAGCGCGACGGCCATGCCGGCCGCCGGGCAGCCGTTCATCGTGTCCAACACATGCGTGGTGAGTTTTCCCATGGTGCGTGCGCTCTCGTCTATTGAAGGGGTGAAGGCGGCGGCCCAATTTCGGCTTGCAATGCAACGCAAAGTGTATACACTTTCCATCAACACGCAAGCCCAAACCCCATGACGAGCCCCGCCCGCGCCCGCAACATCGTCGCCCTGCCCGCCTCGCGCCGCAAGGCCGCGCCGCCGCGCAGCGCGGCGACCGACAGCGGGTCGACCGAGCGCATCGCCGAATCGATCACCACCGCGATCATCGAGCGGCGCCTGATGCCCGGCACCAAACTCGCCGAGCAGAAAATCGCCGACCTGTTCAAGGTGTCGCGCACCATCGTTCGCCAGGCGCTGAACCGCCTGAGCCGCGACAAGCTCGTCACGCTCGAGCCGGCGCGCGGCGCACGCGTCGCCGAGCCCGGCGTCGAAGAAGCGCGCCAGGTGTTCGAGGTGAGGCAGATGCTCGAAGCAGCGCTGGTGCGGCGGCTGGCCGCGACCATCACGCCGGCGCAGGTCGCCGAGCTGCGCGCCCACCTGGCGGACGAACAGGCTTCGGTGCGGCGCGTCGACGTGTCGGGACGCACCCGCCTGCTCGCCGACTTCCACGTCGTGCTCGCGCGCATGCTGGGCAACGACACGCTGGCCGACCTGCTGACCGACTTGCTGTCGCGCTGTTCACTGATCGCCTTGATGTACCAATCCGCGCATTCGGCCGAGCACTCGTTCGAGGAGCATGTGGCCATCGTCGATGCGCTGGAACGGCGCGATGCGCGCGCCGCGCAGCGGCTGATGGAAGGGCATCTGCTCAACGTCGAACGCAACCTCCGACTCGACCCGCGCGTGCCCGACCTCGGGGCGGCGCTTCTTCCGGACCGCCGATGAACAACGCCACCCCTTCCCGCGACCCGGCCTACCCGCGCGACCTGCGCGGCCATGGCGAGAACCCGCCGCACGCCCACTGGCCCGGCAACGCGCGCATCGCCGTGCAGTTCGTCCTCAACGTCGAGGAAGGCGGCGAGAGCTGCGTGCTGCATGGCGACGCCGGCAGCGAGCAGTTCCTCTCGGAAATGTTCAACCCCGCCAGCTACCCGGCGCGCCACCTGAGCATGGAGTCGATCTACGAATACGGCTCGCGCGCCGGGGTGTGGCGCTTGCTGCGCGAATTCGAGCGGCGCGGACTGCCGCTCACGGTGTTCGGTGTGGGCATGGCGCTGCAGCGCTGCCCCGAAGTGACGCAGGCCCTGGTCGAGCTGAACCACGAGATCGCCTGTCATGGCTGGCGCTGGATCCACTACCAGAACGTCGACGAGGCCACCGAGCGCGAGCACATGCGCATCGGCATGGAGGTCATCGAGCGATTGACCGGCGAACGGCCGCTCGGCTGGTACACCGGCCGCGACAGCCCGAACACGCGCCGCCTCGTCGCCGACTACGGCGGCTTCGAATACGACAGCGACTACTACGGCGACGACCTGCCCTTCTGGACCCGCGTCACCCGCTCCGACGGCCGCGGCGTGCCGCACCTGATCGTGCCCTACACGCTGGACGCCAACGACATGCGCTTCTCGCTGCCGCAGGGCTTCGCCACTGGCGACGATTTCTTCAGCTACCTGCGCGACAGCTTCGACGTGCTGTACGCCGAGGGCATGGACGCGCCGAAGATGATGAGCGTCGGCATGCACAGCCGGCTGCTCGGTCGCCCCGGCCGCTTCAAGGCGCTGCAGCGCTTCCTCGACCACATCGAGTCGCACGACCTCGTCTGGGTCTGCAAGCGCATCGACATCGCGCGGCATTGGCGGCAGCACTTCCCCGCCCCCGCCGCCACACCCGGAGACGCCTGATGGCCCTCACCCTTGCAATGTTCAACACGGCGCCGGCCCCGCAGGCGCTGGCCTGGCTGGACGGCGTGTACGAACACTCGCCGTGGATCGCCGAAGCCGCGCTGGCCGAGCGCCCGTTCAAGAGCCTCGCGCAGCTGAAGCTCGCGCTCGTCAAGGTCGTGCGCCACGCGGGCCGCGAACGCCAGCTCGCGCTGGTGCGCGCCCACCCGGAACTCGCCGGACGGGCGATGGTGGCCGGCACGCTGACCAGCGAATCGACGGGCGAGCAGTCGGCGTCGGGCCTGACGAACTGCACGCCGCAGGAGTTCGCCCGGCTGCAGCAACTGAACGCCGACTACACCGCGAAGTTCGGCTGGCACTTCATCCTCGCCGTGCGCGGGCCACGCGGGCTGGGGCTCGCGCGCGCCGAGGTCATCGCCACCTTCGAGCGGCGCCTGCAGGGCCACCCCGACTTCGAACTGGCCGAGTGCCTGCGCCACATCCACCGCATCGCCGAGATCCGGCTCGACGACAAGTTCGGCGTGACG
>DASXQQ010000181.1:0-4368 GCA_036507085.1 Piscinibacter sp.
CAGCGCCGCATCGATCTGCAGCGCGCTCAGCGGTGAAGCGCTGCCCGAGACGGCCAGCACCTGGGGCACGCCGTCGAATCGGTCGTGTGCGGTCGGGGTGGACGGCAGTACGCCCACCTCGCGCCACCACTGCGTCAGCGCGTATTCGAGTCCCGAACCACCGATGCAGAACAGCGGCGTCTTGCGGCCGCGTGCAAGGCCCTCGAGCAGCCGGCCGGTCTCGGTCAGCTGCTCGGTGGTCGTGCCGTCGAACAGCACCGCACCCCCCGGCGTGGCGTCGACCAAGCGATGAAGCTCCGCCGCCGTGGCCGTGTGGTCGAATGCGAACTGCGGCAGCGTGAAGCCGGCCATGGGCATCGAGGTCTGCGCCCCGAGGTGGCGCGTCAGATCGGCCTCGTGCATCGGCGTCACCGGGTGCACGCTCATGATCGGGTGGCGATCGATGCGATGCACGCGCCCGTCGGTGCCGGAGCGGGCGAACAGGTTTCCGAATGCGCAGTAACGGCCCAGCGCCGGTGTGGCCGCCACGATCGGGATCGCGGTGTCGCCGAAGGCTGATCGCGAGAGGTCCATCACGCGACCGATGCTGCCGATGGTCGGCGAGCTGTCGAAGGTCGAGCACACCTTGTAGTGCACCAACGGCACGGGCAGCCGTGACATCGCCGCGAGCACGGGCGTGAGCTGCTCGTCCATCTCGGCCGGTGACATCGCGCGGCTCGCGCCCGCCACGCCGATTGCGTCGAAGGGGCCCAGTTCACGCAGCGTCTGCTCGTCGGGCACGTCGAGGAAAAGCGCGCAGTCGAGGCCGGCGAAGGCCAGCACCTCCAGCGCATCGGTGGAGCCGGTGAAATCGTCACCGTAGAAGGCGAGCCTGAGCATGCCGGCCTCTACAGGTTGCTGAAATGAACGAGGGCACGCCGCACTGCGGGGTGCGATTCGGCGTACGTGTCCAGGCCGATGCCAGCCACCGCCGCCTCCCAGCCTTCGCGCATGCTGGCCATGCCGGCAGCGATGCCGTCGGGGTGACCGATGATCCCGCCGCCGGCCAGGTGCATCAGGTCGACCGCGCCCACACCGGCGTACAGGTCGGGCGCCAGGCCGGCCCACTGGCCCGACGAGAACACGGGCATCAGCGGCTGCAGCCCGGCCCAGGTCGACAGACAGGCGCGCGCCGAGGCGACGACCGACTCGTCGGGCTCCCAGAATTTGCTGCGGATGCCGTTGACGTGCAGGTGGTCCACCCCCGCCAGGCGCCACAGCTTCTGGTAGGCCTGGAAGGAGAAGCCGAGCCCCGGATGGCGCGTGAGCGCACCCCAGCCGTTGCGGTGCCCGTGGATCGGCAGCTGCGCGTGGCGGCGCAGGTGCTCGACGGCCGCGAAGCCGACCCAGTTGACGCTCACCATCACACAGCTGCCGCCCGCGGCCAGCACGGCATCGTGGCGGCGCAGCATCTCGTCGACCGAGCCCGAGATGTTGATCGCGTACATCGGCATGCGGCCCAGGCGGTCGGCATGGCGCTGCAGCACCGGCATGATGGCCCGCAGGCGCTCGTCGAATGGCGCATATGGCGGGTCGGCGATCAGTTCATCGTCCTTGATGAAGTCGATGCCGGCCGCGCAGAGGCTCTCGACCAGCTCGGCGGTCTGGGCGGGCGTGAGGCCGATGCTCGGCTTGATGATCGTGCCCATCAGCGGCCGGCCGTGCACGCCGGCCAGCCGCCGCGTGCCGGGGATGCCGAAGGCCGGGCCGGGGAACTGCGCCGCGTAGTCCGGCGCGAGGTCCAGGTCGAGCAGGCGCAGGCCAGTGACTTCGCCGAGCTCGTACAGGTTGCCCGCCACCGTGGCCAGCAAGCTGGACAGGTTGGCGCCGACGTTGGCGACCGGAAATGCGATCTCGATCTCGGCACGGTGGAACACGCCGCCGTGGGGGTGGCGATCGACATACGCGCTCGGCAACGTGGGCTGCAGCGCCGGCGCGAGCGGCTCGATGCGCACGACGCGAGCGCGCGAGCGCTCCTTCAATTCGTGGGTCTCGCCGGGCAGCGACATGAAGGTACCGCTGGATTGCTCGCCGGCGATCACCTGGGCGATCTTCTCGGAGGCGACCGAGCTTTCGACGAAGTAGCGTGCGGTGAACTCGGCACGGGGGGTGGTTTGATCCATGAGGCTGTGAGCTTCTCTCTTGTATGGTTCACAGCGTAGATGCCTGCGCCCGACACGGCAAACGATATGATCTCTGCCGCCTGTGATGAAAAGTCACAAGGCATCCGGGTTCACCCGGGGTCTGCGACCGCACACATGAATACGCCTCTTCGTCTTTCGCTGAACGCCCTTCGCGCCTTCGAGGCGACGGCACGTTTGCGCAGCTTCAGCGCGGCAGCCGAGGAGCTGTCGGTCACGCACGGTGCCGTGAGCCGCCACATCCGCATGCTCGAGGACTCGGTAGGCCTCCCGCTTCTCACGCGCAGCGCGCAAGGCGCCGTGCCGACGGCGGAGGGGCAGCGCTTGGCTGATGGGCTGTCGACCGCGTTCAGCCTGATTCAGTCGAGCGTCGAACAGCTGAAGCCGGGGCCGCTGACCTTGGCGTGTTCCGAGTCGATCATGATGTACTGGCTCCTTCCTCGACTGAATCGCTTCAAGGACGCCCATCCGGAGGTCGAGCTTCGCTTCAACATGAGTCACGGCCCGGTCGACTTCGTTCGCGACAACGTCAGCGTGGCGATCCGCCTGTCATCGATCGAGGCGCCTAAAGACGTGGTGCGAGCCGACGTGGCGCCCGAGTGGGTCGGGCCCGTGTGCTCGCCGCAATACCTCCGGCAAAAGCGCATCGAGTCGGTGGGCGACCTCGCGCGTGCCAAGCTGATGGTTTCACGCACACGGCCAAGCGCGTGGGACGACTGGGCCCGTTGCAGCGGCCAGGCCAACATGGAGTTGCGCGTCGACGAGGTCTTCGACCACTTCTACCTGCTGATCCAGGGCGCGCGCTGCGGCCTGGGGGTGGCGAACGTGCCACGCATGCTGGTACGGGACGATCTGACGAGTGGCACGCTGGTGGCACCGCTGGACTTTGTGCGTGGCCCCAACCGCCTGTCAATCTGGATCGCGCCGCACCTCAGCCGCCGACCGGACGTGGTCAAGTTGGTCGACTGGTTGCACGACGAACTGCGTGCGACAGAGCCGTGATTCCCCGTTCTCAGTACGTCTCGGCGTCCAGCGCACCGGGCATGTCGAAACCGGTGTCGTGAGAGTGATTGGCCGACCCGTCCACGTTAAATAACGATGCGAGCAATGGCCGGATTGGATCGGCATGCGAGACGGAACGGCCGCTAAGTGGCGCGATCGTATCTGACTGCTTATGGCCCGGGTGCCGGTACCGGTGAACGGCAGGTTTCTGGCCACCACTTGGCGATCCAGACTGCCCAATGGACGGCGAACGGTGCATCGGCTGCACTTCAACTCAGCGACAAGAGTCGGCTCGAACCCGCAGGGCAAGCAGGTCGTTGCGCGACAAAGTGCTCCGCCGCTGCGCCAGTAGGTCGATTCGATCATGATGCTCTATCGTTGGGCCTGCTGCACCCGTCAACCCGCCACGGCCAGGACATCCATGGGCTACTCCTACCAGAGGTACCTGATCGCTGCCGACGACACGATCTACCGCATGGCGAACACCGCGTTTGATCGGATGCTCCAGGATCCGACAACCTATCGCCTGCCGGAACTCGCGGGCCAACGAGTCCGCACCACCGAGGTTGTGGTCGGGCTCGTCGATCGGGAGCCGGTCGCCGTCGTCCGCACATCGTTTGCCGTCCTTGTCGTTGATCACGCGGGATGCGTTGACGCGGACAGGTATCGCAAGCAGCAATATGCGCGGGTTGAAACGGCGTTGGCCCCTGCGTTTGCGCCTGCGTTTGTCGACCCCGACCGCGATGGAAAGGTCGTTGACGCAGCCAGCCAGTTCATTGCCCAGGGCGGCGCTTGGTCGCCGACAGTTGCCTTGGCGCGAGCCCTCGGCGATACCGCACTTGGCCGTCATAAGTGCCGTCGTCTGGGCAACCGTGTCAGCAAAGCCTAGACCATTGGTGCTGACCGCCTTGCTGGCGGCGGTGCCGTCCATCTCGGCGTGCTCGAGTTGACTCTCGGACTCGATGTGCCAAGGACAGTCCTTGACGCAGGCAGTCCAGCATCACGCCAACCGTCTCCAGACCTGCCGCTCACCAATACCGGCAGTCGGCCAGGAGCGGACGCCTACGACCGGCTGCTACCAGCAACGCGGTTCGAAGGACCCTACATGGGTCCTATGCAATGAGGCGAGGATCGACGCAACCCGCTCCATTTCCGGGGCTCGGGCGATGCGAGTGGCGGTTGCGAG
>DASXQQ010000182.1:0-3360 GCA_036507085.1 Piscinibacter sp.
GCCCTCCTCCGCGAGGAGGGCTCCAGTTTGTTTGACAAGGCCCTGGCGAAGTCGATCGCGGCGAACACGCTGTGCGACATGCGAGGTGTTGCCGGCCGAAAGGCCGGCTCGTCAAACAAGCTGGAGCCCCTCTCTCGGAGAGGGGCTGGGGTGAGTGGTCCAACATGCTGGAGCCCCCTCTCGGAGGGGGCGCGGGGGAGTTGTGTGGTAAGGCATGCCGTCCAAGGGACGGCCTCAGCCTGGCGACCAGCAGGCAGCCTAGAGAGCTCTGCTAGTCGCGCTTGTTCACCTGAACGTCGACCTTCATCCCCAGGTAGTCGCTCGGCGCACCCGTCCACGTACCGCTGACCGGTGAGGCGAGTCCCGCATGGCGGGCCAGGCCGACGCGAATCAGGTCGGTGCCGCCGATCAAGTTGTTGGTCGGGTCGAAGGCAATCCATCCGGCGCCGGGCAGGTACACCTGCAACCAGGCGTGCGTCGCGCCGCGGCTGGCCGTCGCCGGCGCGCCGTTGTCGGCCGCAGGCGGCGTGTACACATAGCCGGAGACAAAGCGGGCGGCGTAGCCGAGGCGTCGCACCGCTTCGATCATCAGCGTGGCGAAGTCGCGGCAGCTGCCGCTGTGCACCGCGAGCGTCTCCCTCGGTGTCTGCACGCCTTCCTCATCGCGCGGCTGGTAGCTCATGCTGTCGCGAATCGACTGGTTCATCGCGACCAGCAGCTCGCGGCTGCCGGTCGGCCCGTCGGTGCGGATGAATTCGCGCGCCCAGGCCATCAGCGTTTCGTCCGCGTCGTAGTAGGGCGCGAGGTAGTGCTGCAGCGCGATGCGGTCCTCGGCGGTGTATTCGAACGGATAGCTTTCGGCGCCGGGACTCAGCGGCAGCTCGAGCGGCTGCGAATGCGTGACCTCGACGGTGAACAGGCAGGTGAGCTCGAGCTCGGCGGCGGGACTGTGCGGCTGGACCAGCGCCACCGAATTCGAATACACGTCCTGGATCATGCGGATGTTCGCGGCCGGCGGGTTCACCTGCAGATCGGTCGCGAGAACCCGCAGGTCATGACTGTCCCGCGGGCGGAACATCAGTCGGTGTTCGCCCAGTTCGACCGGCTTCGCGTAACGATACGCGGTGGTATGGGTGATGTCGAAAGTGATGGCCACACCGGGTCAACGCAAGCCCTGTGCCACGGACGGAACGCGCCGTATCGAGGCTCAGGGTTCGACGTCTTCCTCGTCCGAGGCGACCAGATGCAGCGCCGAAAAGCGCACGCCCGTCATCGGCGCATCGGTGGCGCGCCGCAGATGCCAGGGCCGGGTCGCCTCGGATGGGCGGTCGTGCGTGCGCGTCCAGTTGCGTTGCACGGTCACGGCCGGCGGCCCGGGAAGCGCGTCGAGACCCATCTCGGCGGGCGCGGGTGCCGGCGTGGCTTCCCATGCATCCGATGCCGCGGGCTCGACGCCCGACGGGTCGAGCAGGCGATCGAGCCGGCGCAAGGTCATCGGCACGTCCAGCGGCTTCATCCAGATTTCCTGAAAGCTCGTGCCGGCGAGGTCGAACGACTCTTCCGCGGTCACCGCGACCGCCGGCACCGACGCCAGGCCGGGCAGGGCGCGCATGCGCTCGAGCAGCTCGCTGCCGTGACAGTCGGGCAGCAGCAGGTCGAGGAGCAGCAGGTCGGGCCTGCATTCCGCGGCGACGCGCCAGCCGGCGTCGCCGGTGCTCGAGACCACGAGCCGCGCGCGCGGCAGCTTGGCGAACAAGGCCTGCATCAACAGCACGTTGACGACATGGTCCTCGACATAGAGCACCGTGTGCCGGGGTGGCTCAGCGGGAACGTGGAAGGCCGGGTCGTGAGCTGGACGGAGCGTATGCACTGGTGGTCCCCTTTCGACATGAAACGATGGCTAGGCAATTCGCGTGCCTGCCGACGCCGGGCAGTGTTCTCGCAGGGCGCGCGCCAGCGACTGCGGAAGGCCCCGCAGTGCGATTTGCGCGTGGGCGGAAAAACTTGCCGACGGTCGCGCGCGGCAGTGGCCTACCATGTGCCGATCACGACCCCAGCGGCTCAGGAGATCGGCCATGTCCAAGCGAATTGAAACGGATTCCATGGGCGAGATCGAGGTGGACGACGAACGCCTGTGGGGTGCGCAGACACAGCGCGCGATCGAGCACTTCAGGATCTCGACCGAGCGCATCCCGGGCGAACTGATTGCGGCACTGGCGATCGTGAAGCGGGCGTGCGCGCAAGTCAACGGGGAATTGGGCCTGCTCGACCCCGGCCTCGCCGGCGCGATCGAGGCGGCGGCGCAAGAGGTCGCCGGCGGCCGACACGATGCAGAGTTCCCGCTGCCGGTGTGGCAGACCGGATCGGGCACCCAGACCCACATGAACATCAACGAGGTGCTGGCCAACCTCGCGTCCGAGCGGCTGGGCGGGCGGCGTGGCGCGGGGCGGCGGGTTCATCCGAACGACCATGTGAACCTGGGTCAGTCGTCGAACGACGTGTTTCCCACGGCGATGAACCTGGCCGCGGTGCTGGCGGTGCAACACCGGCTGCTGCCGGCCCTGGCGGCGCTGGAGAGCGAGCTGGCCGCCAAGGCGGACGAATACAAGGATCTGGTGAAGATCGGCCGCACCCATTTGCAGGACGCGACCCCGCTCACGCTCGGCCAGGAATTCTCTGGCCACCAGGCGCAGCTCGCGCAGGCCCGCGACGCGGTGGTGCGCGCGCTGGTGCCGGTGCACGAACTGGCGCTCGGCGGCACCGCGGTGGGCACCGGGCTCAATGCGCATCCGGCGTTCGCCCCGCGCGTCGCAGCGCTGCTGGCGGCATGCACCGGCGTGCCGTTCGCCAGTGCGCCGAACAAGTTCGAGGCCATGGCGTCGGCCGACGGCCTGGTGCATGCGCACGGGGTGCTGAAGACCCTTGCCGCCAGCCTGACGAAGATCGCCAACGACATCCGCTGGATGGCCAGCGGCCCGCGCAGCGGCCTGGGCGAGATCTCGATCCCCGAGAACGAGCCCGGCAGCTCGATCATGCCGGGCAAGGTGAACCCGACGCAGTGCGAGGCGCTGACGATGCTGTGCGCGCAGGTGCTGGGCAACGACGTCGCGGTCAACGTGGGCGGTGCGAGCGGCAACTTCGAGCTCAACGTGTTCCGGCCGCTGATCGCGCACAACGTGCTGCAGTCAATCCGGCTGCTCGCCGACGGCTGCCGCAGCTTCGATGAGCACTGCGCGCGCGGCATCGAGCCGCGCCGTGAGCGCATCTCCGAGCTGCTCGAGCGCTCGCTGATGCTGGTGACTGCGCTCAACCCGCACATCGGCTACGACCGCGCCGCCGAGATCGCGAAGAAGGCGCACC
>DASXQQ010000183.1:0-2891 GCA_036507085.1 Piscinibacter sp.
GATGTTGTCGGGGAAGCGCTTGCGCAGGCGGTAGGCGAGGGCGTAGCGGCCCGCCTCGATCAGGCCCTGGATCGACATGCCGATGCACAGCGAATAGACCAGCATCCGCCCGAACGGCTCGCGAAACATCGTGCTCAGGAACAGCGCGATGACCAGCGCCAGCGGGATGGCGATGCGCAGCTCGCGCCAGAGCCACTGCAGCGCGGCGTGGGTGTGCTGCATGTGTCAGCCGGCCGCCTGGCGCTGGCGCGCGCGCAGTTCGGCCGTCGTGTGGCCCTCACCGTGCGGCGCCCAGCCCGGGGGCATGAAGAGGTGGCCCACCACCGCACGCAGGCTGCGTGCGCCGGCGAGGTCGCGCGCGAGGCTCAGCCACTGGGCGAACTCCACCTTCAGCGGGTTGTAGCTGACCAGCGGGTGCACGAGGCCGTAGCGGCACGGCAAGTCGTCGCGTTCCTTGACGTAGGTGCCGAACAGGCGGTCGAAGACGAGCAGCACGCCGCCGTAGTTCGCGTCCAGGTATTCGGGGTTGGCGGCATGGTGCACGCGGTGTGCCGACGGCGTGTTGAGAATGCCTTCGAGCCAACCCAGCTTCGGGATCCAGGTCGCGTGAATCCAGAACTGGTACAGCAGGTTCAGCGACAGGACGGCGGACACGGTGCGCGGGTCGAACCCCAGCCACATCAGCGGCACGAAGAACAGCGCGGTGCCGGTGAGCCTGCCGAAGATGCCGATGCGAAACGCGGCCGACAGGTTGAGCTCGTTCGGCGAGTGGTGCACCGCGTGGTTGCCCCAGAACCAGCGGACCCGGTGCGCCGCGCGGTGGTACCAGTAGTAGCAGAACTCCTGGCCGACGAACAGCAACAGCACGGCCTGCCAGCCGTCGAGCGGGATCGTCGTCAGCCGATGCTGATAGGCCCAGCGCACCAGCGGCGTCGCGATTGACAGCGGCAGCAAGACCCCGACCGCGATGCGCGCGACCAGGTCGAATGCCGACACGCCGAACGCGCGCCAGTCGTAGCGCTGGCGACGCGACAGGACCACCGCTTCGATCAGCGCGAAGACGAGCACGGCAGGGGCGGCGACGAACAGCAGGAACTTTTGGAGTGGGTTCATGACGGGGTCCACGCGTGTTGGCGGCGAGTCTAACGAGCGGTTTGCGCGTCGGGCAATCTTCAGCCGGCCAGGGGCTCGCTGCCAGCGGCTTGCGACGAAGCGACAAGGGGTGTCGCGAAGCGCCTTCGACGCGGCGCGAGCGGGGTTTGTAGGGTGGGCTTCAGCCCACGGGTTTGAACCAGCCCGTGGGTTTAAGCCCACCCGACGAAACGACGCCGCCCCCAGGATTCTCAGAACGCCCAGGTCGCGGCCAGCACGCCGCTGCGACGTTGAGGCAACTGGGACAGCAGGGCATCCGCCGGGCCGCCGGTCACGCGCCAGGCGGCGTTGATGCGCAGCCGGTCGCCTTGCCATTGCACGGCGGCGGTGACGGTGCGGCCGCGGTCGGCCGGCGTGAGCAGCGCGTCGAGCGAGAACAGCCAGTGCTCGGGCTGCCAGGCAAGGCGCACGAAGAGGTTGTCGCGCCGCAGGTTGGGGGCATTGAACGGCGAAGCCTGCCAGGCCAGGTTGCCGGCGATGCCGGTGACGAGGCCGGCGGGCAGCCCGGGCTGCCCGCCGAGCGTGGCCAGGGCGCGGTTGCGCTCGCGCCAGCGGTCCCAGTCGGCGTCGGCCAGGGCCGTGCCGTCGTGCCACCACTCGACGATGAGGCTTTGCTGCTGCGCGCCGGTCCAACTCGCGCCGAGCAGGACCTGCGACGCCCCGCCCAGTGTGTCGACGCGCCACGGGTTGGTTGCGTTGCCGGCCGTGCCCGACACGCGCCAGCCATCGTGTCGCTGCAACGCGCGCAGCGAGGCGTGCAGCTCCAGTTCTTCGGTGGCGACCCAAGCGAGCGCCGCCCCCAGGCTGGCGCCGGTGTGCTCGCCCCAGCGGCCGAACAGATGCCAGTCGGCCGCGCCGCTGCGCTGGTACCAGCGTGCGGCGAGCGCGCTCTCGCCGGCGTTGCGCTGATCGTCGGCGGCGTCGCGAATGCGTTGCGGGTTGACCCAGACCAGCGAGGTGGCGGTCTCGGCATCGAAGTGTTCGAGCTGCAGCAGCGGCCGGCCTTCGGGCGTCACCGTCAGCAGCGTGCGGCGCTGTTCCTGCTGCACGACGTCGTTCGGCCGAAAGCCGTAGCCCACGTCCCAGCCGACGATCTTCTTGCCGGCGCTGGCCTGCCAGGCGCCGAAGTCGCCCGAGGCATAGAGCTCGTTGACGCGCGCATGCGACTGCGTGGCGCCGCCCTCGGGGCGCTCGCTCCACAGCAGCAGGTTGGCGCTGACGGGGCGCCAGTGCCCGCGCAGTTCGGCCTCGGCCACCGCAGCGCTGGGGGTGGCCGGCGCGATGCCGGGGTCGAGCGCATTGCCAGCGGCCAGCGGACCGGCCGGGTTGCGGCTGCGCGCATCCCCATGCAGCCGCAGCTCGCCGCTGGTCTCGGGATCGGCCGCCAACGCCGGCGCGAGCCACAGCCCCATCACGACGGCGGCGAGCGCCAGGACCATCGGCGAACGCGCCATCGTCAATCCAACGCCGGGTTGCGCGCCAGGAACATCGGGTTCAACCAGGTCTGCGGCACCGCCTTCGGCCGGCGGTCCAGATAGCGAACCCGCGTCTCCTTGTGGTTGCTCAGCTGGTCGAGCAACACCATCTCGGTGACCAGCGTCGGCGCGGCCGGCTTGTCGAACACGAAGCGCGCCTGCTTGGCGAGCTTGTCCGACTGCACGTAGAGGTCGGCCTTGATCGGCTCGTGCCGCGCCTTGCCGATCCACAGCTCGATGCGCTGGTAGCTCACGCCCTTGCGC
>DASXQQ010000184.1:0-8491 GCA_036507085.1 Piscinibacter sp.
GGAATCGAATCGACGCCGAACAGCGCGTTCTCGTTCGCCGCGCCCGACAGGATGAACTCGCCCGCCTGCGTCTGGCCGGTCTGCACCGCGCGCTTGATTTCGTTGGCCTTGTAGAGCGAGCCGTTCGGGTGCAGCGTGATCTTCAGCTTCCCCGCAGTGGCGCGGTCGACGTCGGCGGCGAACTGCTGCACGTTCTCCGTTTGGAAGCTGCCGACGGCGTAGCCGGTGGGCAGGTCCCATTTCGCTTGCGCTTGCGCGAGCGAGCTCGCCAGCGCGGCGACGCCGGCAAGCAGGGTTTGGGTGAGGGTGGTTGGTTTCATGGCTTGTCTCCGTCGGGTCTCAGAAGCTCGCGAGCTGATGGTTCAGCAAGTCGGTGATCAGCATCGCGCCGGGGGCGTGGGTGATGCAGAACTCGGGGCGCGCCTGCGCGATGGCGGCTTGCGGCGTCACGCCGCAGGCCCAGAACACCGGCAGTTCGTCAGGCAGCACGTCGACCGCGTCGCCATAGTCCGGGCGCGACAGGTCGGCGATGCCGATCAGCGCCGGGTCGCCCACATGCACCGGCGCGCCGTGCACGTCGGGGAATCGCGAGGTGACCTGGATCGCGCGGATCGTCTCGCTGGCGCGCAGCGGCCGCATCGACACCACCAGTGGGCCGTGGAACGGCCCCGCCGGAACGGTGGCGATGTTGGTGCGGAACATCGCGACGTTGCGGCTCTGGTCGATGTGGCGCAGCGACAGGCCGGCGTCGAGCAGCGCCTGCTCGAACGAGAACGAGCAGCCGATGACGAAGGTGACGAGGTCGTCGCGCCACAGCACGGCGATGTCGGTCGGTTCCTCGACCAGCTCGCCGTGGCGCCAGACGCGGTAGCGCGGCACGTCGCTGCGGATGTCGATGTCCTCGCCCAGCGTCGGCAGCCGCGGGTCGCCCGGCTCCGACACTGCGAGCACCGGACAGGGCTTGGGGTTGCGCTGGCAGTAGCGCAGAAAATCGTCGGCCAGCGCCTTTGGCAGGATCACCACGTTGCCCTGCACATGGTCGCGCGCCAGGCCGCTGGTGTGGGCTGTCCAGGCGCCGCGGCGGATCGCGGCGCGGGCCTCGGCGACGCTCGCCGCATGGGGGTTGAAGCTCGATGACATGGGCGGATTGTGTTGGCCCCGCCGGCAGCCATCAAACAAGAAATATTTCGCTCAAGTCATCGATTTTTTCGATGACGCGGCGGCGCGCCGACATAGGCGAGCACCGCCTCGACGACGCCTTGCGCCACCGACGAGCTCGGGTCCTCGCGGTAGCTCGCGTGCACCGGCAGCGGCGGCAGCGCCGCCTCGCACTTCAGCGGCTTCAGCGGCAGCCGCCCGGCCAGGCGCTGCACCGCCGCGAGCGGCAGCGTCGCCACGCCGAAGCCGCCTTCGACCAGCTGCACCATCGCCGAGATCGACGAGATGGTGTGGACCCGCTTGAGCTCGATCCCGGCGCCGCGGAACAGGTCGATCAGGCCGACGTGCGGCTGCGAGCCGCGCTGGAAGGTCAGCAGGTCGAGCGCGGCCAGGTCGGCGAGCGCGTAGCGGCGCTTGCGGTGCAGCTGCGCATGGCCGACGAACACCATTTCCATCGACGGCAGCGCGCGGCTGCGCAGCCCCTCGCCGACGGTGGGCAGCGCGGCGAACGCGAGGTCGAGCGCGCCGCGTTGCACCTGGTCGACGAGCACCGGCGTGGTCTCGACGGTGAGCTGCAGCTCGAAGTCTGGGTTGCCTTCGCGCATATGCTGCACCCATTCGATCAGCCACGAATGCAGCACCGACTCGATGGCCCCGATGCGCAGGGTCACCGCCCGTTGCGCGCCCGCCCCCATCTCGCTCTTGATTTCGCGCTGCAGCGCGAGCAGGCGCTGGGCGTGGTTGAAGAAGCGCATGCCGGCGACGGTGAGCCGAAACTGCTTGTCGCGCCGGTCGAGCAGCAACACGCCGAGCTCCTCTTCCAGCGCGGCGATGCGGCTGGACATCGCCGACTGGGTGATGAACAGCTTCTCCGCCGCACGCGACACGCTCTTCAGCGACACGACCCAGTAGAAGGCTTCAACGAAACGCAGGTTCATCGCTCGGGCTCCCTGGGCTGCATATTCGAACGGCCGCCTTGGGCGTGGCCGTGTGGCGCGTAGAAGCACCGATAGTGCAACGCGCCGAGCACGCCGTATTCTTGCGCCTTCCCCAGACGGAGATTTCGATATGCGCTCCAAACTGCTCCTGATGGTCGCCTCGCTCACGATGACCGGCGCGGCATTCGCTCAAACCAAGTGGGACTTGCCGGCCGCGTACCCGGCAACCAACTTCCACACTGAAAACCTCGTCCAGTTCGCCAACGACGTTGACAAGGCGACGGGCGGCAAGCTCAAGATCAACGTCCACGCCAACGCGTCGCTGTTCAAGGCGCCGGAGATCAAGCGCGCGGTGCAGGGCGGCCAGGCGCAGATCGGCGAGATCCTGCTGGCCAACCACGCCAACGAGAATCCGCTCTACGCACTCGACGGCCTGCCCTTCCTCGCGACAGGCTATGCCGACGCGAAGAAGCTCTACGACGCGCAAAGGCCCGCGCTCGACAAGCTGCTCGCCTCGCAAGGCATGAAGCTGCTGTACTCGGTGCCGTGGCCGCCGCAGGGCATCTACACGAAGAAGGAGATCCAGTCGGTCGCCGACATGCGCGGCATCAAGTGGCGCGCGTACTCGCCCGCCACCGCGAAGATCGCTGAACTGATCGGCGCGCAGCCGGTGCAGATCCAGGCGGCCGAGTTGACGCAGGCGCTCGCCACCGGCGTCGTCGAGAGCTACATGTCGTCGGGCTCGACCGGCTACGACAGCAAGACCTACGAGCACATCAAGAACTGGTACGACACCGAGGCATGGCTGCCGAAGAACGCGGTGTTCGTCAACCTGAAATCGCTGCAATCGCTCGACAAGCCGACACAGGACGCGGTGCTGAAGGCCGCCGCCGACGCCGAGGCGCGCGGCTGGAAGATCAGCCAGGAAAAGAACGAGTGGTACAAGAAGGCGCTCACCGAAAAGGGCATGAAGATCCTCAAGCCGCCGCCCAAGCTCGTGGCCGACCTGCAGCAGGTCGGCACGATCATGATCGCCGACTGGGAGAAGCAGGCCGGCCCTGAAGGCCAGGCGGTGCTCGCCGCCTTCCGCGGCGGCGCGAAGACAGCGACGCCGAAGAAGTAGATCGCCGCTGCAATGCGCCGCGCCCTCGACGCGCTGTTCGACGCCGCCGGGGCGCTCGCCGCGCTGGCGGTGTTCGCGATCTTCGCCTTGATGATCATCGCGTCGATCGGCCGCATCGTCGGGTGGAAGGTCGGCGGCATCAACGACATCGTGTCGTGGCTGACCGCGGCCTCGGCCTTCCTCGCGATGGCGCATTCCTTCAAGCACGGTGACTTCGTGCGCGTGACGCTGCTGCTCGAAAAGTTGCCGCCGCGCGCGCGCCATGTCTTCGAAGCGGCATCGCTCGCGATCGCAATGGTCGCGGTCGGCTACCTCGGATGGTGGGCCGCGCGCTTCACGTACGAAAGCTACACGTTCAACGACATCGCCGGCGGCATGGTCGTCATCCCGATCTGGATCCCGCAGATGAGCTTCGTGATCGGCGCATTGCTGCTCGTGCTCGCGGTGCTCGATGAGCTGGTGATCGTGTTGCGTGGCGCCAAGCCAACGTACGTGCGGCTCGTCGAAGAGCGCCACGCGCGCGGCGACTTCAGCGAGGACATCTGAGCATGTCGCCGAGCCGCCTCAAGACATGCGGGCGCCCCCTCGGGGGGCCGGCGCGGAACGCGCCTGGGGGGCACTAGTCGTGGGACTGCTCGAGATCGGCGCGCTGCTGCTGTTCGTCATGCTGCTGCTGCTCGCCGGCGGCGTGTGGATCGCAATGACGCTTGCGATCGTCGGCTGGATCGGCCAGGCCTTCTTCACGACCACGCTGCCGGGCAAGAACCTGTTCTCGGCGTTCTGGGAAAGCAACGCGAGCTGGGAGCTCGCCGCGCTGCCGCTTTTCATCTGGATGGGCGAGATCCTGTTTCGCACCCGGCTGTCGGAGCAGATGTTCAACGGCTTGTCGCCGTGGCTGTCCAAGGTGCCGGGCCGGCTGATGCACACAACGATCCTCGGTTGCGGCATCTTCGGTTCGGTGTCGGGTTCGTCGGCCGCGACCTGCGCAACGATCGCGAAGGTCGCGCTGCCCGAACTGATGCGCCGTGGCTACGACGAGCGGCTCGCGCTCGGCGCGCTCGCGACCGGCGGCACACTCGGCATCCTGATCCCGCCGTCGATCACGATGGTGGTGTACGCGGTGGCGGCCGACGCGTCGATCATCCGCATCTTCCTCGCGGGCTTCCTGCCCGGCTTCCTGTTGATGGCGCTGTTCTCTGGCTACATCGGCTGGTGGAGCGCGCGCCACCCGGACCGCGTGCCGCCGCCCGACGCGCCGACCAGCTTCGCCGAAAAGCTGCGCCGCACCGGCAGCCTGATCCCGTGCGCGCTGTTGATCATCTTCATCGTCTGGGTGCTCGTGGTCGGCTGGGCCACCGCGACCGAATGCGCGGCCTACGGCGTCCTGGGCTCGCTCGCCATCGCCGCGGCGAGCCGGTCACTCACCTGGCGCAACTTCCGCGAAGGCCTGATGAGCGCGACGCGCGTGAGCTGCATGATCATGTTCATCCTCGCCGGCGCCGCGTTCCTGACGAAGACGATGGCTTTCACCGGCATCCCGCGCGAGCTGGCCGAATGGGTCAATGGCCTCGGCCTGTCACCGTACGCGCTGATCAGCGTGCTGGTGCTCGTCTACCTCGTGCTCGGCACCGCGCTGGACGGCATCTCGATGATCGTGCTGACCGCCGCGGTGGTGCTGCCGATGATCCAGAAAGCCGGCTTCGACCTGGTGTGGTTCGGCATCTTCATCGTGCTTCTGGTCGAGATCGCCGAAGTGACGCCGCCGGTCGGCTTCAACCTGTTCGTGTTACAGAACATGACCGGCAAGGACAGCAACACGATCGCGCGTGCGGCGATCCCGTTCTTCGGCTGCCTCGTCGTCTGCATCGCGATCATCACCGCGTTCCCGGACATCGTGACCTGGCTGCCGAACGTGGTGATGGGCGTTCCGAGGTAGAGCCCGCTGCAAATGACGGGCTGAACCGCCTCAATTCGCGGTTTCGCACCCGCCACCCGCCCCTAGCATGCGAGCGTGGAGTGGGTACGCGCTGCGCGGCCCGTTCCTGCACAATTCGAGGATGCCTGTGGCCGACATGTTGACCCCCTTGCGCTGGGATCCGCTGGACCTCGACGCCGCGACGCGCGACGCCGGCACGTCGGCCAATGTGCCGTTTCGCTGGCCGACCCCGCCGTTCGCCTGCTACGCCGGCCCCGTCGCGCAGACCGACCCGCTGCCCTGCGAGATCGTCGGTGTCAACGGCATGTGCACCACCGGTCGACTGACTTTCTTCGTGCCCGAGGAGACGGTGGCCCATGTGCAGGTGCCGCCGGCGCGCACGACCTTGCCGCTGCGATTCGACCAGTTCCGCGCGATCACGCTCACCTCGCTGATCGAGGCGCTGGACGTGGCCGCGGCCGACCCGCACGCCGGCATGCTGAGCCACCGCGCCGTCTCGAGCTACCGGGTGAGCCTGGCCAGCGGCGGCGAGCTGCGCGGCGAGACCGTCGGCCACGTCGACAGCCCGCATGGCCTGTTCCTGTTTCCGCCGGCCGATCCACTGGGTGGCGTGCGCCGCATGTTCATTCCCCGCGTCGCCATCGCCCACTACGAGACCGGGCCGCGCATCGGCGAGGTCCTGGTCGAACAACAGGCCGCGACGCCGCAGCAGGTGGAACGCGCCGCCGAGGTGCAGCAGGAGATGCGCTGCCAGAAACTCGGCGACATCCTCGTGGCGCGCCAGGTGGTCACGCCCGAACAGCTGTTCGACGCCCTCGACCAGCAGGCGACGATGCCGCTGGTGCGCATCGGCGACGCGCTGATCTCGCTCGGCCTGATCACCGAGGCGCAATTGAACGAGGCGCTCGCCCAGCAGCAACGCGACCGCAGCCTGCCGCTCGGCGAGGTGCTGGTGCGCATGGGCGTGGTGGCGCCCGACGACCTGCAGGTGGCACTGGCCCGCAAGATGGGCTACCCGCTGGTGGACCTGGACGCCTATCCGGTCGAGACCGAGGCGCTGCGCAAGCTCGCCTACGACGTGGCGCTGCGGCTGCGGGTGATGCCGCTGGTGCTGCGCGACGGCCGGCTGGTGGTCGCGCTCGATGACCCCGCGCGGCGGCGCCAGGCGGTCGAAGAGGTCGAGTTCACGACGCAGATGAAGGTCGTTCCGGTGCTCGCGCAATGCACCCGCATCGACGATGTGATCAACGTCGCCTACGAAAAGATCGGCGCCGCCGGCACCTACCGCTGGGTGACCGATGCGCCGCTGCTGCCGGTCACGCTCGACCTGCACGACACCGACAAGCTGGTGGAGTCGCTGGAGAAGGAGACCCGCGAGCGCATCAGCGACGACGACAAGCCGATCGAACAGTCGGACAACTCGCTGGTGCGGCTGATCAACAACATGATCATCGAGGCCCACAAGGACGGCGTCTCCGACATCCACCTCGAAAGCTACCCGGGGCGCGAGAAGATCCGCATCCGCTTTCGCAAGGACGGCCTGCTGCGCACCTACCTGGAGCTGCCGTCGAACTACCGCAACGCGCTGATCTCGCGGGTGAAGATCATGTGCGACCTCGACATCTCGGAGCGCCGCAAGCCGCAGGACGGCAAGGTCAATTTCGCCAAGTTCTCGCCGGCGCACAAGATCGAACTGCGGGTCGCGACGATCCCCACCAACAACGGGCTCGAGGACGTGGTGATGCGCATCCTCGCCTCGGCCAAGCCGATCCCGCTCGACCGGCTGGGCCTGTCGGAGCACAACCTGGCGCAGGTCAAGCACGCCGTCGAGCGGCCCTATGGGCTGGTGCTGTGCGTCGGCCCGACCGGATCGGGCAAGACCACCACCTTGCATTCGGCGCTGTCGCACATCAACGTGCCCGAGCGCAAGATCTGGACTGCCGAGGACCCGATCGAAATCACCCAGCCCGGCCTGCGCCAGGTGCAGGTGAATCCGAAGATCGACTGGACCTTCGCCAAGGCGCTGCGCGCCTTCCTGCGCGCCGACCCCGACGTGATCATGGTCGGCGAGGTGCGCGACCAGGAAACCGCGCAGATGGCCATCGAAGCCTCGCTGACCGGCCACCTGGTGCTGTCGACCCTGCACACCAACAGCGCGACCGAGACGGTGACGCGCCTGCTCGACATGGGCATGGACCCGTTCAACTTCGCCGACTCGCTGCTCGGCGTGCTGGCGCAGCGCCTGGTGCGCCAGCTGTGCCCGCATTGCCGCAAGTCCCGGCCGGCGACGAAGGCCGAAACCGAGGAACTGCTCGGCGACTACCTGCGCTCGTTCAGCGAAGCGCAGCGTCCGCCGCGCGAAGCCCTGCTCGCCGACTGGGCCGAGCGCTTCGGCAGCAAGGGACGCGTGCTGCTGCACCACAGCCCCGGCTGCAAGCACTGCGACGACACCGGCTTCCAGGGCCGCGCCGGCATCCACGAGCTGATGGTCATCTCGCGCGAGCTGCGCCGCCTGGTGCAGACCGGTGCGCGCGCCGACGCGCTGCAACAGGTCGCGATGGCCGAGGGCATGCGCACGCTGCGCCAGGACGGCATCGAGAAGGTGCTGGCGGGGGTGACGACGATCGAGGAAGTGCGGGCGACGAGCAACGTCTGACGCGCCCCGGCTTCATCCGGGAACCCGCCGTCAACCCAACGCGAGGCCCGCCACGCCCGCCGCGATGCAGGCCGCGCCCAGCAGCCGCAGCCAGCGATCGCCCTCACCCAGCAGGCTGCCGCCGAGCAGCGCCGCGAACAGCATCGACACCTCGCGCGCCGGCGCCACATGGCTCAATGGCGCGAGTCGCACCGCGTACAACACCATCACGTAGCTCAACGGGCCGAGGGTGGCGACCACCAGCGCGGCACGCCACTGCGCCCGCCACGCTCGGCCAAAACCGGCGCGGTCGCGCAGCGCGAAGGGCAGCATGACGGGGATGCGCAGCACATTGCCCACGTAGTCCACGAGAACGGGGGAGATCAGCATCACCTTCACCGCATAGCCGTCGATCACCGTGTAGCCCGCGATGAACATGCCGGTGAGCCCGCCCCACCAGAGGCCGCCGTGGAGTCGGTGGCGTCGCGTCGGTTCGTGGGCCTGCCGCCACAGGCCTGGGCCGCCCGCGATCAGGAACACGCCCGCCACCACCGCCAGCGCCCCCGCCGCGCTGACGAAGGACATCGTTTCGCCAAGCAGCAGCACCGCGGCGACCGAACTCATCAGCGGTGCGCCCCCGCGCGCCACCGGATAAACCACCGTGAGGTCGGCCACCTGGTAGCCGTGCAGCAGCGTGCGGA
>DASXQQ010000185.1:0-35938 GCA_036507085.1 Piscinibacter sp.
AGCTGGAGCCCTCCTCGCGGAGGAGGGCTGGGTGGTGACGTCGAACATGCCGGAGCCCCCTCTCGGAGGGGGCGCGGGGGGAGCTGTGTGGTAAGTCATGCCGTCCGAAGGACGGCAGGGGGCGCTCAATAGGCGGCGAGCAGCCGGTAGTCGGCGCTGTAGGCCACCCGCACCGTCTTGCCGATCGCGTCGGCGCTGCAGCCGCTGGCCGGCGCCACGCCGCCGGCGGTGTTCACGCGCTGGATGTGAGTGGCGCGGCTGAACGCGCCGACGGGGCCGACCGACTTCGTCGTCAGCAGCAGCCAGGGGATCGCGCCGGCCTGCGGCGCGTCGGCGCGCGCCGCGACGGCGCCGACGAGCTTGCTGCCGTCGCGCGACTCCCAGTGCGGGCCGGCGTAGTGCTTGCCGACGCTCGCGCCCTGCGCGTCGTAGAGCTCGGCTTCCGGTGCGACGAAGGCCCACTCGACGCCCGCCGCGGGGTCCTTCTTCGCACGGCATTCATAGACCTGCACGCCGCGCGCCGCGACGACCGCGACGAGCGACGCGCTGCCGCGCGGCTGCAGCTTGTCGGGAACCGCGGGCGCCGGCGGCGCACTGGCCGCGCAGGCGGCGAGCAAGACAGGCAGGCAAAGCGTGAGGGTGCTGCGGGTCATCGGATTCTCCGTTGGTCAAGGGATGAACCCACTTACGGCAGCACGGCCGCTGCGGACGCATCGCCCCGACCGGCGCGCGCGGTGGCAACATCGCGCCATGCCCTTGCGCCCCGTCAACATCGCCGACCGCAGCCCCGGCAGGCTGTGGTTGTCGTCCATGCCCGGCCGCTTCGAACCCTGGGCCGACTTCCTCGCCGAGTCGCGGCTCGCGAAGATCGGTCTCGTCGTGTGCCTCACGCCCCGCGACGAGGTGGCCACGCTGTCGCCGGCCTACTGGCGCGCGATCGGTGGCGGCAAGCTGCCGTTTCGCTGGCTTCACCTGCCGATGCAGGACTTCGGCCTGCCCAGCGACCCGCCCGCCTTTCGCGCCGGCATCGAGCACGCAGCGACCCGGCTGCTCGACGGCGACGCGGTGATGCTGCACTGCGCGGCCGGGCTCGGCCGCACCGGCACGGCCGCGGCCTGCCTGCTCAAGCGGCTCGGCCTCGACACGAACGAAGCGATGCAGCGCATCCGCGATGCCGGCTCGAACCCGCAGACTGCGTTGCAGTCGGGCCTCGTCGACCAGTTCTGATGCACATCCTCTACCGCGACGACGCGCTGCTCGCCGTCGACAAGCCCGCCGGCATGCTGTCGGTGCCCGGCCGCGGCGAAGGCAAGCGCGACTGCGTGGCCGCACGCGTGCAAGCCATGTTCGCCGACGCGCTCGTCGTCCATCGCCTCGACATGGCGACCTCGGGCCTGCTGCTGATGGCACGCGGCGCCGCGGCCCAGCGCCGGCTCGGCATGGCGTTCGCGCAGCGCGAGGTGGACAAGCGTTATGTCGCGGTCGTCGCGGGTCGCCCGCCGGCGAGCGGCGAGATCGACCTGCCGCTGAGCGCCGACTGGCCGAACCGCCCGATGCAGAAGGTCGATCGCGAGCATGGCAAGCCGTCGCTGACGCGCTACCGCGTGCTCGACTACGACGCCGCCAGCGACACCGCGCGCGTCGAGCTGGAACCGCTCACCGGCCGCTCGCACCAGCTGCGGGTGCACCTGTGCGCACTCGGCCACCCGATCGTCGGCGATGCCTTGTACGCACCGCCGGCGATCCGATCCGGCGCGACGCGGCTGCTGCTGCATGCCTGCGGCTTGCGCATGCCGCATCCGACGACCGGCGAGCCGCTGGCTCTCGCGAGCGCCGCGCCGTTTTGAGCGCAGAGCGATCCAGGCAGCGGCCGGTGTGGCGCTGATCGACGTTGAGGCCGTCCGAAGGACGGCTTGGGGCCGGCGCCTCAATCGCGCGGATAGGTTTGCAGCACGCGATAACTCGCGGGCGGCCGGCGCTCGGACTCGATCAGCGCATAGCCGTCGACCTGCCACTCGATGGTCTCGAATCGCGCCGGCGGCTGCGCGCCGCGTGCGTGTCGCGCGAGCGTGACATGCGCCAGCAGGCGCTCGCGCGCCGACGGCTGCTGCAGCGCGTCCAGTGCCCGGCGCAGCCGCGCGTGCAGCGCCTGCAGTGCGGGCGGGACGCCGACGCCTTGCAGCACGGCAATGCCGCCACGCCAGACCTCGGCCTGTTCCAGCGTCAACACGAACGGATCGAACGCCACGTCGAGCCCGTCGGCGAGGCTCGCCACCCGCTCGCGCGGCACCGCGCCGAGGAAATGCAGCGTCAGGTGCAGGCGCTCGCGCGCCACCGGCACCGCGCGCGGCGGCCAGGTCCAGCGTCGAGCGCAGGCATGCAGCGCGCCCCGGGTTGCTTCATCGGGCCACAGGCCGATGAAAAGGCGCGCGAACGGGTCGGCAGTCGGGGCCATAGCACGAAGACGAAGTGAATCCCGTGTCGATTGTCTCGCGCGATAAACTGCCGGCCCCCAGGCGAGACGGAGACGAGCCATGCGAAGAAGAACCGCCCTGCTCTGCACGATCGCACTGTGCGCCGCCGCCCTCTCGTCTTGCAGCACGCCGGCACCGGCGCCCACGCCCGACCGCGCCGCGCTGCAGCGCGAAGTGACCGAGACCGAGCGCGCCTTCGCCAAGACCATGGCCGATCGCGACCACGCCGCATTCACGCGCTTCCTGTCGCAGGAGACGGTGTTCTTCTCCGGCCCGGCGCCACTGCGCGGCAAGGAGGCCGTGGCCGCCTGGTGGAAGCGCTTCTACGACAAGCCCGCGGCGCCGTTCTCGTGGCGGCCCGAACGGGTCGAGGTGCTTGATTCGGGCATGCTCGCGATCAGCACCGGGCCGGTGTTCGACGCGAGCGGCAAGCCGGTCGCGAGCTTCATGTCGATCTGGCGGCGCGAGGCGCCCGGGGTGTGGCGCATCGTCTTCGACAAGGGCTGCGACTGCGTCGATCAGTGAGCATCAGCGGGGCGAGCGCCGGGCGGCTCCCAACCCTGTCCTGAGCCCTTATTCCCCGATCACCCTGAGCCTGTCGAAGGGAGGGCCGGCCCGCGTCCAAGGGCCACGCAGGGGCCCCTTCGTGGCCCATGGGGACCGGCCGACGTACTCGTCGGACGAGGGGCCCTCATTCGCCTCGCTTGACCTTCATCCAGGCACGCGTCGCCTTGCCGCGTGCTTTCCACACCGAGGCCTGCTGCTGGCGTTCGAGCAGCGTCATCGTGTCGCGCCGCGCTTCGCGCAGCAGCTTGTGGTAGTTGCGCAGCCGGTCGCTGCCGACGCCGTCGCGCACCGCGCAGCCCGGCTCGTCCTGGTGGCGGCAGTCGCGAAAGCGGCAGCGCAGCGCCAACCGCCCGATGTCGTCGAACAGCCAGGCGAGCGTGGCTGCGTCGACGTCGGGGCGCAACGCACGCAGCCCCGGCGTGTCGATGACGCAGGCGCCGCCCGGCAAGCGATGCAGCGAGCGCGAGGTGGTCGTGTGCTTGCCGCGGCTGTCGTGCTCGCGCACCGCGCCGGTGTCCTGCAGCGGCGTGCCGGCCAGGGTGTTGGTCAGCGTGCTCTTGCCCGCGCCCGACGAGCCGAGCAGCACCACCGTCTGCCCGGTGTGCAGGTACGGCGCCAAGGCGCGCGCGGCCGACGCATCGGTGGCGTTGACGGCAACGATGTCGAGCGAGTTCGACACGCGCTCGCGCAGCTCGGCCAGGCGCGCGGCGAGCATGTCCGGGCGCGGCGTGGCGACGTCGGCCTTGGTCAGCACGACCACCGGCCCCACGCCGCTGCCCTGCACCAGCGCAAGGTAGCGTTCGAGGCGACGCGGGTTGAAGTCGTCGTCCAGCCCCATCACCAGCAAGGCGGTGTCGACGTTGCTGACCACCGCGTGGCGGCTGCCGTCGGCGTCGCGCCGCGCGATGTGGGTCAGCGGCGGCAGCTGCGCGTGCACCCACAGCGCCGCGTGCGGGTCGGCGCGCGCGAGCACCCAGTCGCCGACCGCGAGTGCGCTGTCGCGCCCCGCGAGTTCGCGCACGACATGCGGCAAGGCACGCGCCGAGCGCTCGATCAGGCCGTCATGCAAGCGCAGCGTTTCGCGGTGCACCTCGGTGAGCCGCATCAGTTCAAAGAGCCCGTCGTCGGGGACGAGGTGGGTCGCCAGCCGCTGGGCCAACGCGGGCGTGAGGCCCAGGCAGCGCAGGCGTTCGAAATCGATGTCGATCATGGTGATGAAAATGCGTTCGTGACGCGCCGCGCAGGCGCGGTTCGTTCCGCACGGTGCGTGCGAAGGCCAAGGGCGGGAGTCGGTCACGCCGCGAGCGCGGCGGAGTCGGTGCGTGGGTCGAACGAAAGAAGTGCTGCGAACCCGGGCGTCAGGCGGCGGCCGACGAAGGAGCAATGGTTTGCTGGGGCATGACACGTCTCCTTGAAGTGGTTTGCAGAACAGGCGGCGTGGGGGCGCCGCGCGCGAGGGGCGAAGTTTGCACGCGACGCGGCGGCGCGTCAACGCCGCGGTTGACCCCCGTGACGACGGCCGCAAGAATGGATCGGATCGACCCATCGCTTGAGGAGCCGTCATGAACCTCACCATCCTCACCGGCACATCGCGCGGCCTGGGTGCGGCGATGGCCGAGCAACTGCTGCAAGCCGACAGCGTGGTGCTCGGCATTTCGCGCCACGCCAACGAGCGTCTCGCGGCGAAGGCCCAGGCCATGCAGCTGCGCTTCGATCAATGGACGCGCGATCTCAGCGATCCCGCGCCGGTGGCCGAACAGATCGAGCTCTACCTCGGCGCGTTCGACCCGGCGCGCTTCGACGAAGTGGCGCTCATCAACAACGCGGGCGTGCTGACGCGCATCGGCCCCCTGGACGTGTGTTCGAGCGCGGAGTTGTCGGCGGCGCTGCGTGTCGGCCTCGAAGCGGCGCTGCTGCTGACCGCCGCCTTCCTGCGTGCGACACAGGGCTGGCGCGCGCGCCAGCAGCGCCGCTGCAAGGTGCTCAACATCTCGTCGGGCCTGGGGCGACGCGCGATGGCGGGCAGCGCCCCGTACTGCGCTGCCAAGGCCGGCATGGACCACTTCTCGCGCGCGGTCGCGCTCGACGAAGCCCTTCGCAGCGGCGGCGGCGCGAAGATCGTCTCGCTCGCGCCCGGCGTCATTGACACCGACATGCAGGTGCACTTGCGCGCGGCCGACGCGAGCGGCTTTCCGGACCAGTCGATGTTCACCGACCTGAAGGCCAAAGGCCAGCTGGCGACGCCGCACGACGCGGCGGCCCGGGTGCTGGCGTACTTGCGGCACACCGACTTCGGCGTCAACCCGGTCGCCGACGTGCGCGACGCTTGAGGGCAGAATCGCGCGATGAACAATCTCAAGCACTTTCTGCTCGTCGCCAGTCTGGCGCTTGGCGGCCCGGTTCAGGCGCAAGGCGATGCCGCCGCCGAAGACCTGCTGGCACCGAACGCCAACCTGGTTCTGCAGAACATTGCGCCGATTCCGCAGCGCCTCGTGCAGCAGGTTGCGAAGTACACCGACTTTCGTGGCCACAGCTTCGTCGACTGGCATCCGACGCGGCGTGAGATGCTGGTCGCGCACCGCAAGGCCGGCGGCAACACGGTGCAGTTGTTCCGCCTCGCCGCGCCGATGGCCGAGCCGGAGCAGCTCACCGACTTCGCCGACCCGGTCACGAGCGCGAGCTACGAGCCGCATGACGGCCGCTACGTCGTGTTCGAGCGCAGCAGCGGCGGCAACGAGGCCGACCAGCTGTACCGCCTCGACCTTGCGACGCGGCAGGTGACGCTGCTCACCGACCCGAACCAGCGCCACGAGATGCAAGGCTGGCTGCATCGCAGCAGCCGCCTGCTGGTGAGCTCGGTGCCGCTGGACAAGACGGCGCAGGGCGGCAGTCGCGCGAGCGTGACGCAGACGCTGCGCCTGATCGATCCGACGCAGCCGGCGCGCGCGCGCGCGCTGGCCGTGCTGCCCGGTACCGGCTGGTTCGTCGGCGGCGTGTCGTGGGACGACAAGCGGCTCGCGCTCGGGCGCTACATCTCGGCCAACGAATCGCAGCTGTGGCTGCTCGACATCGCCAGCGGCAAGACCAAGCAGCTGCTGCCCACGCCGGCGAGCCAGGAGCGCGCGGTGTTCCTCGCCGGCCGCTTCAAGCGCGACAACTCCGGCCTGTATCTCCTCAGCGACCGGCCGGGCGAGTTCAAGGAGCTGATGTTCTATCGGTTCGCCGACAAGCGCCTGGTGCCGATCACCCAGCACATTCCCTGGGACGTGAGCGGCGCCACCCTCAGTGATGACGGGCGGCTGCTCGCGGCGCGGGCGAACGTCGACGGGCGCGAGGAGCTGCGCCTGTTCGATGCGCGCAGTTTCAAGGAGTTGCCGGTGCCCCGGCTCGCGTCGGGCAGCGTGACCGACCCGGAGTTCCATCGCAAGCGGCCCGAGCTCGCGTTCTCGCTCAACGGCGCCCATGGGCCGAGCCAGATCCACACGCTGGACGCCGCGACCGGCCGGCTCGAGCAGTGGACCCGCCCGTTCGCGCCCGAAGGCGTCGACACCGCGGGCTTCAGCGAGCCGCAGATCGTGCGCTGGAAAAGCTTCGACGGCCGCACCGTCTCCGGCCTCGTGAACCTGCCGCCGTCGCGCTTTGCCGGCAAGCGGCCGGTGATGATCGCGATCCACGGCGGCCCCGAGGCGCAAGCCAAGGTGGGCTTCCTCGCCCGCGCCAACTACTACATCGACGAGCTCGGCATCGCGCTCATCCAGCCGAACGTGCGCGGCTCATCGGGCTACGGCAAGACCTTCCTCGAGCTCGACAACGGCATGAAGCGCGAGGACTCGGTGAAGGACATCGGCGCCCTGCTCGACTGGATCGCGACCCAACCGAGTCTCGACGCATCGCGCGTCGTCGTCACCGGCGGCAGCTACGGCGGCTACATGAGCCTGGCGGTCAGCACGCACTACGCCGATCGCATCGCCGGCAGCATCGACATCGTCGGCATCTCCAACTTCGTGACCTTCCTGCAGAACACCGAGAGCTATCGGCGCGACCTGCGGCGGGTCGAGTACGGCGACGAGCGCGACCCGGCGATGCGCGAGTTCCTGAACCGGATCTCGCCGCTCACCAACGCCGAGCGCATCACCAAGCCGCTGTTCGTCGTGCAGGGCCGCAACGACCCGCGCGTGCCCTACACCGAGGCCGAACAGATCGTCGCGAAGGCACGCGACAACGGAACGCCGGTGTGGTACCTGCGCGCCGAGAACGAGGGCCACGGCTTCGCGCGCAAGGAAAACGCGGATTTCCAGTTCTACGCGACGATCCGCTTCCTCGAGCAGACGCTGCTCAAGTAGCGGCGCGCTGCGGTCCCTGAAAGCCGCCGGCGCGAAAGGTCAGCACCAGCGTGTCGCGGTGGCCGCCGTCGGTCAGGGGCTGGATCGGCGTGGTCTCGTGGATCACACGCTCGTCGTCGAGCACCAGCGTGGTCCAGGGCTCGCTCATCGTGAAGCGGATGCCGGTGGGTCCGCTCGCGTCGAACACCCGCGTCTCGCCGCCTTTCACGCCGGCGCGGTCGACCAGCGCCACCGCGACGAAGTCGACGCCGTCGCGGTGCGCGCCTTCGGGCGTGGGCCGGCCGATGCCGTCGGTGGTGTCGATGCGGAACTGATGCGCCTCGACGTACCAGCGCTGCGCCCCCTTCAGCGCCGAACAGGTCGCGGCCAGCGTGTGCAGCAGGCGCGGCCACACCGGGTGGGCGACTGTGGCCGGATCCATCGGCTCGAACCAGCGCTCCAGCCCGCCGTGCAAGGCGTTGTATTCCACCGGCTGCCAATGGGCGCGATGCGGCACCGGCGACACCGTGTCACCGTCGACGATGAAGCACGAATGGCGGCGCCGCCGGTAGTGGCCGCCGTCACGCAGGTAGGCATCGGGCGGCAGGTCGTTCCAGCTCCCGCGCAGGGCGTCGAGCGCCGCCGGCTCGCTGCGCAGCAGCTGGCACAGGCCACTGCGGCTGAGCGCGGCATGGCCGGCGCCGCGCAGCGCGCTGTCAAGGCTGTCGGGAGGAATGCAGGGCGGAGGCAAGGCGGTCGTCATGGCGTGATGATGCCAGCGACGGCGTATGCTGGGCTCACATCAGACCCAGGAGACGACATGACACTCTGCCCCATCGCCATCGCCGTCGGTTGCAAGAAGTGCCCGGCGTTCTCGATCTGCCCGGTCAAGGGCGTGATCGGCGACTACAAGAAGGACGACGTGGACGATCCCGCGGCCAAGCCCGCATCCAAACCGCCGGCGGCGACGAAGTCGAAGTGAGCCCCCGACGGCCCGCGTCACGCACCGAACACCTGCGCCGGGTCGCGAAAGGCTTTGAACTCGAGCGCGTTGCCCGAGGGGTCGAGCAGGAACATCGTCGCCTGCTCACCCGCCTGGCCGCGAAAGCGCACCTGCGGCGGCAGCACGAAGTCGGTTCCGGCCGCGCGCAGCGTGTCGGCCAGCGCCTCGAAGCGGTCCCAGTCGAGAATCGCGCCGAAGTGCGGCATCGGCACCGCGGTGCCGTCGACCTCGCCGAGCGCCGACGGACTCAGCGAGGGCTCGCCGAGGTGGGCCGAGATCTGGTGACCGAAGAAGTCGAAATCGACCCAGGTCGCGCTGCTGCGTCCTTCGCGGCAACCGATCAGGTCGCGGTAGAACGCGCGGGTGGTGGCGAGATCGCGGACCAGGAACGCATAGTGAAAGCTTGTCATGGCAGATCGTGAGGAAGCCGGCGCCGGCCCCATTCTCGCCGGCCGCGCGGCCGAACTGGTGGCGCTGCTGCGGCTGCAGCCGCACCCCGAGGGCGGCTTCTATCGCGAGGTCCTTCGCGCAGCCGACTCTGTCGATCCCGCCGATGGCCGCGGCGCGCGCAGCGCACTGACGAGCATCGACTTCCTGCTCGCGCGCGGCCAGTTCAGCGCCTGGCACCGCGTGGCGTCCGACGAGGTCTGGCATCTGCTCGAAGGCGCGGGTCTGCGGCTGTGGGCCATGCCGCCGACGCTCGATCGCATCGAGTGCATCGATCTCGGTGCGGCGAGCGCGACGCGCACGCCGCGCCACACCGTGCTCGCGCACTGGTGGCAGGCCGCCGAGCCGCTCGGCGACTTCGCCTATGTCGGTGCCACGGTCGGGCCGGGATTCGACTTCACCGACTTCGCCTTCATGCGCGGCGACCGCATCGCGACGGCGGCACTGGCACGGCTGCGGCCCGAACTCGCGCGCTTGCTCTGAGCGACGGCCCCGCTCGCCTGTGGCGTGCGCGCATCACTGCGGCGAACGCGCCACGGACGGCGCCTTGGAAGACCGCGCGCTCGCCGGGTTCCATAACGCACCCGCAACGCAACGCCTTTCACCGCTGCTTACCGCCGCCCACACAACTTCACCAAGCGATGACGCTTCGTTCACACGGAGCCGGCAAGGTGGCGGTGTCGGGGGCCTGATGCCAACGGCAAACCCATCAAAAAAGGAGTTCACAAATGAAGTTCATCGTCAAGACTCTCGCAGCCGCGACCGCTCTCGTTGCGCTGTCGGCCCAAGCCGAAGGCCTTTACGTCGGCGGCAGCATCGGCCACACCCGCTACAAGGGCGACGACATCGGCGGCCTGTCGACCGACCGCTCGAGCAGCGGCGGCAAGCTGTACGGCGGCTATTCGTTCACGCCGAACATCGGCGTCGAACTCGGCTGGGCCGAGTTGGGCAAGTTCAAGAGCGCGGCCGGTGAAGTGAAAGGCAACGGCCTGTTCGTCGACGCGGTCGGCACCTTTCCGTTCACGGAGAGCCTGTCGGGCCTGGCCCGTATCGGCGCATTCAACGGCAAGCTCACCGACACCCTCAACGGCGACAGCCGCGGCACCAACCTGAAGGCCGGCCTGGGCCTGCAGTACGACTTCAACAAGCAGGCCGGTGTGCGCGCCGAGTGGGAGCGCTACAAGTTCAAGGGCGTCAGCGAGAAGCCCAGCACGGATATGTTGTCGGTCGGCCTGAACTACAGGTTCTAGGGAAGGATTTCCTGCCACCGGTGGTAAGCCGTCCTTCGGACGGCATGCCTTGACGCACAGCTCCCCCGCGCCCCCTCCGAGAGGGGGCTCCAGCATGTTGGACGGCTCTCCCCAGCCCCTCTCCACGAGAGGGGCTCCAGTTTGTTTGACGAGCCGGCCTTGCGCCCGGCCACACCTCGCATGTCGCACAGCGTGTTCGCCGCGATCGACTTCGCCAAGGCCCTGTCAAACAAACTGGAGCCCTCCTCGCGGAGGAGGGCTGGGTGGTGTCCTCGAACATGCCGGAGCCCCCTCTCGGAGGGGGCGCGGGGGAGCCGTGCGTTAAATGCGCTGTAGCCGTCCAAAAGGACGGCTACAGCCCCTTCGTGACCGTGCCGGCAATGCGCCGCAACAGCCACTTCGGCGTGGCGCGGCCGGCCACGGTGGCCGCCCGGTTCACCACGCCGGGCACCTTGATCACCTCGCCCTTCATGCAGGCGCGGTAACCCTCGGCCGCGACAGCATCGACGTCGCCGATCAGGAAGCCCGGCAGCTTGGCGAGTCTGGGGCTCGCCTTCGCCGCGCCGGTGAGCATGCCGGTGGCGGTGATGCCGGGGCACAGCGCGCCGATCGTCACGCCCGAGCCGGCCAGTTCCTCGGCCAGCGACTCGGTCAGCGACAGCACATAGGCCTTGGTCGCGGCATAGGTCGCGAGCGTGGGCACCGGCTGGAACGCGGCGATCGACGCGACGTTGAGCACACGGCCGTGGCCGCGCTTGCACATCGGCGGCAGAAAGTGCGCGAGCATCGCCGTCAGCCCCGACACGTTCAGATCGATCAGCGCCTGGTGCCGCTCGGGCGCGATGCCAGTGAACGCGCCGTGCTCGAGCACGCCGGCGTTGTTGACGAGCACGTCGATGGCGATGCGCTTGCGCCTGAGCTCGGCGGCCAGCGCGAGCGCCGCGCCGGGCTCGGCCAGGTCGGCGGGCATCACCCAGACCTTGCTGCCGAACCCGGCCTTCAGTTCGGCAGCAAGGGCCTGCAGCTTGTCGGCGCTGCGCGCCACCAGCACCAGGCGCGAGCCATCGGCCGCGAAACAGCGGGCCAGCGCCTCGCCGATGCCCGAGGAGGCGCCGGTCACCAGCACGGTCTGGATGTCGTGGCTTGTCATGGCTGTGCTCCTCGTTCAGACGGCGGGTGGATCGGTCCTGCCGAGCACGCGCACCCGCGCGCCGTGCACGCTCACCACCTGGCCCGCGCGGACCTTGCAGGTCTTGCGCGACTCGTCGCGGCCGTCGACCTGCACCGCGCCGGACGCGATCATCGCCTTCGCCCCCCCGCCGCTGCCGGCCAGCCCGGTGGCCTTGAGCAGGGCGTCGAGCGGAATGAATTCGCCGCGCAATTCGAAATCGATCAGCTGCATGGTGGCGCACGCTATCACCAACACCGAACTTGAGCCACCTCAAGGTTTCGGCGGCCCGGTGAGCCTAGGCTTGGTGCTGGTCGATGAAGGATCGCACGATGCCCACCCTCCACTGGTCCCAGACGCTGTCGGTCGGTGTGCCGCTGATCGACGAACACCACCGCGACTTCGTGGCCCGCCTGGGCCGCGTCGAAGGCGCCGACGACGCGGCGCTGCTCGAAGCCTGGCGGGAATTGATCGATGTCATCGCGGCGCACTTCGCCCTCGAAGAGCGCTGGATGCGCGAGGCGCGGTTCGCCCAAGCCGCTGCGCATGGGCTGCAGCACCAGATGGTGCTGCGCGTGCTGCGCGACGCCGAACGCGACGGCGACGCCGGCAACCTAACGCTGGTGCGCCAGATGGCGCGCGAACTCGCCACCTGGTTTCCGCTGCACCTGAACGGCATGGACGCGGCCTTCGCGCGCCACCTGCGCAGCACCGGCCGCCCCGCGAGCCCGCTGCACGGCGGCGCGTGCGCACCGGCCTGAATCGGCTCAACCCAGGAGTCACCATGAACACCCTGCTCGCCACCCAGGCCGGCGCCCCTGCGGCCGACGGCTTCACCGTTCTGGACGCCTGTCACCGGCAGACGCTCGCGATGCTCGACGAACTGTCGTCGCTGGTCGCGCGGCTCGACCACGGCGGCGCCGACGCGCGCTCGCGCGCACGGGCGGCAAGGATCGCCGACTACTTTTCCACCACCGCGCGCCAGCACCACGAAGACGAGGAGCGGCATGTCTTCCCGCCCCTGGTCGAGGGCGGCGACCCGGACATTGTTCAGGCCGTGCTGCGACTGCAGCAGGACCACGGCTGGCTGGAGGAGGACTGGTTCGAGCTCGCGCCGCATGTGCAGGCGATCGCAGCGGGATTCGACTGGTACGACATCGACATGTTGCGCGAAGGTGTCGCGGTGTTCGCCGCGCTGTCGCGCGACCACATCGAGCTCGAGGAGTCGCTCATCTACCCCGCGGCGCGCGAGCGTCTGCGCGACGAAGGCCGGCGCGAAATGGGCCGCGAGATGGCGGCGCGACACCGCGCCGAAAGGGCCTCTCGTCGTCATTCCAGGACATGAGGTACATTAGCCGCACAGGTATACGCAAGACTGTGGTTGTGAGTGATCTATTCCTAAGCCGCACTGGTTCCAGTGTGGTTCCGTTAGAAATCCCCGAATAACGTGTTTTGAGTGTCTCTGCATGCGGAGCATGTGCTGCGCATTACTTCTGTTAGATAGGAATCGTCCATGACGACGCAAACCGGTACCGTGAAGTGGTTCAACGAGAGCAAGGGCTACGGCTTCATCGCTCAAGACGCGGGCGGCGCCGACCTGTTCGCCCACTTCCGTGACATCCAGGGCTCGGGCTTCAAGACGCTGGTCGAAAACCAGAAGGTCGAGTTCGAAGTCAAGCAGGGCCAGAAGGGCCTGCAAGCAGCGAACATCCGTCCGCTGTAATCCCGCTCTCGGGCCTCGCGCCCGGTGCAAAAAAAAACGCGGCCGAGGCCGCGTTTTTTGTCGTCTCGCGTCAGCGTTTCTCGACCGCCAGCTTGTTGTCGACGCCGACGACGCCCTTCTCGGCCATCGCCAGGCGTTCGGCGCGCATCTTGGCCTCTTCGCTCGGCGCCGAGCCATACAGCGCGACGCGGCCGTCATGGGTGTCGACGTTGATGCGCAGCGCACTCAGTTCCGAATCCTTCGCGAGGTCGGCGTTGACCGCCGCGGTGATCGTCGCGTCGCTCACCTTCTGCGCCATTTCAGCCGAAGCTTCCTTGCCTTGCTGCTTCAGGTCCTTGGTGGCGTTCTCGGTCGCGGCGATCGTGCGGTCGACCTTTTGTCCGGCGGTCTCCTGCCTCGAATCGCAGGCGGCGAGCACGAGCAATGCGCTGCTGACAGCGCACAGGGTCAGGGTCTTCATGGCAATGTCCTTTCCAGAAAGAATCGATGCGACGCAATCGCGTCACACCATCAGGCGGGGCCGGATGGCCGCCGCCGGCGGTTGCCGCTGCGATTGCTGCGGAGTCGGCACAAGGTCCTCGACGGGATATCTCTCGCAACGAAGGCGGGCGACGATGCCGTGGTGTTGCACGCGATCCATCGTCGGCGTGCATGACAGGATCCACAGCGTTTCGCGCGACGGCTCGCTGACGACGGCGGCGAAGCGCTGCTCGTCGACCTGCGGTACGCGGCGCACCGGTAGCGCGTCGCCGGCCGCGCCCAGCGCCACCACGGTCGCGGCGGCGCCGAGGCTGCCGAGCTGGGTCAGGCCTGTCGCGAGGGTCGCAATGCGCATCCGGGTCCTCCTGGCGTGGTGTGGTGGCCGCACAAGGAAACGGCCAACAGCATCTCGCCAAATTTAAGTAGCACGGGGGCCTGCCTGTATCGGCTGGCAACGGTTCGTGCTGTCGGACGATTCCCACAGCGCCGGGCGAGCTACCATCGACGCCGCGTTGCCCCAACGGAGACCGACATGCCCGCAATCGACAGCCTGACCAATCACCAGGTGCGCCTGGCTGCCCGGCCCGTGGGCCTGCCCACGCGCGCGAACTGGGACTTCACCACCGAAGCGGTGCCCGAACCGACATCCGGCGGGGTGCTGGTCAGAACCCTGTTCCTGTCGCTCGACCCGGCGATGCGCGGCTGGATGAACGACGCCAAGAGCTACATCGCGCCGGTGGGTGTCGGCGAGGTGATGCGCGCCGGCGGCATCGGCGTGGTGGTGGCGTCGAAGAATCCGGCGTTCGCCGCCGGCGACACCGTCAGCGCCGGCCTCGGGGTGCAGGAATACTGCCTGATCCCCGAAGCCGAGCTCAAGCGCAACGGCATCTTCAAGATCGACCCGCGGCTCGGCTCGCTGACGCAGTGGCTCAACGTGCTCGGCATGCCCGGCATGACCGGCTACTTCGGCCTGATGGACGTGGGCCAGCCCAAGGCCGGCGACACGGTGGTGGTCTCCGGCGCGGCCGGGGCGGTGGGCCAGACGGTGGGGCAGCTCGCGAAGATCCACGGCTGCCGTGCGGTCGGCATCGCCGGCGGGCCGGCGAAATGCGAGTGGGTTGTGAACGAGCTCGGCTTCGATGCCTGCATCGACTACAAGTCGGGCAGCGTGCGCGACGGCCTCAAGGCGCATTGCCCGAACGGCGTCGACATCTACTTCGACAACGTCGGCGGCGACATCCTCGATCACGTACTCGCGCGCATCAACCGCAAGGCGCGCATCATCATCTGCGGGGCGATCAGCCAGTACAACAACACCGCGCCGGTGCAGGGCCCGAAGAACTACCTGTCGCTGCTGGTCAACCGGGCGCGCATGGAAGGCATCGTCGTCTTCGACTACGCCGACCGCTACCCCGTCGCCGTCGCCGAAATGGCCGCCTACCTGAAGGACGGGCGGATGAAGTCGAAGGAGGACGTGGCGTACGGCATGGACACCTTCCCCGAGGCCTTGCTGAAGCTGTTCAACGGCGAGAACTTCGGCAAGCTCGTGCTGCAAGTCGCAGATTGACGCTGACCGCTGCCTCCTGCGCGGAAGACAGACGCGGCGGCGGGATATTCTGACCGCCCATGGACACGCCCGGCCAAGCGACCCCTGCTGACGCGTCGCCTGACGAGGGCGCGTGGACCACTCTCGCGGCGATGAGTTCGGACCTGCTGGCCCTGCTCGACGCGCAGGGCCGCATCGTCTGGATCAATCGCGGCTTCGAGCACGCGAGCGGGCACGCGGCAGCCACAGTGCTGGGCCGCAAGCTGGTCGAGCTGCTGGCCGATCACTGCGCACCCGGCGCGCGCTGGAGCGAGGTCGAGCGCGCGCTCGCGCGCGGCGCGCCGCTCGAGCGCATCGAGCTGCAATGGCGCCACCACAGCGGCGAGCTTCGTTCGGGCTGCCTGAGCGCGCAGCCGCTGAACGGGGCGCCCCGCATCGCCGTCTGCCTGCAAGACCTCAGCGAGAAGCACCGGCTGGCCGAACTGCTCGAAATGGCGCAGGAGTTCGGCCGCCTCGGCGTGTGGGAGCGCAAGGTCCCGTCCGGCGAGGGCCACTGGGACCGCCATGTGTTCCGCTTCTTCGGCCTCGACCCGGTCGAGGGCACACCCAACTTCTCGGCCGCGGTGCAGCGCATCCACCCCGACGACCTGGCCGGCATCAAGGACACCCATTCGTGGCGCAAGGCCGGACGCTACGACGCGCATTACCGCGTGCTGTGGCCGAACGGGCAGGTGCGGCGGCTGCACTCGCAATGGGAAGTGAAGAACTCGCCGGCCGGCGTGCCCGAACGCGCCATCGGCATCATGGTCGACGACACCGAGGTCTATGAACTCGCGCAGTCGTTCAACGACACCAGCGAAGAGCTGCGGCTGGCGGTCGACCTCGGGAACATCGCGATCTGGCGCCACGACCTGAAGACCAACCGCATCCACTACAACTACCGCGCGTTCCAGGTGCTCGACATCCCGCCGCGTCCCGACGGCCTGTCGCTGGAGGAGGTTCGCGCGCTGATCCACCCCGACGACCTGCCGCGCGTTCAGGCCACGGCGAGCATGGCGCTGGACAGCGAAGCGCCGGTCGACATGGAGGCGCGCTACCGCCGCTCCGACGGCAGCTGGCGCCATGTGCTGACGCGCCGCGTGCTGCGGCGCGACGCAGCGGGTCTGCCGATGGAGTTCGTCGGCATCGCGCTGGACGTGACAGACCGGGTCGAGAAGTCACACCGCGCCAGCGAACTCGCGCAGCATCTGGACGACGCGACGAACGCGGCGGGACTCGGCATCTTCAGCCGCGACCCCGAAACCGAACACGGCGAATGGAACGCCGAGATGTTCCGCATGATGGGTCGCCCAAGCGAGCTCGGCGCACCGTCGCGTGACGAATGGGTCAACCAGATCATCCATCCCGACGACCGGCCGATGATGAGCCGCGCGCGCGAGTCGCTGCTCGCCTCGGCGCAAGGAACGCGCCAGGAGCAGTACCGCATCGTGCGGCCCGACGGCGAGGTGCGCTGGATGGAGAACCGGGCGCGCCGCGTGCTGCGCAACGGCCGGCCGATGATCTTCGGCATCACCATCGACGTGACCGAGCGCGTGCGCACCGAGGCCGCGCTGCGCCGCGCCAACGAGCGCGTGGCGCTGACGGCGCGCAGTGTCGGCATGGGCACCTGGGAATGGGACCCGGCCAGCGGCGCATCGGTCTGGGACGACGCGATGTACCGCCTGCGCGGGCGCGAGCCGCAGCTCGAAAGCCCGAGCGTCGACGACTGGCTCGCCATCATCCATGCCGACGATCGCGGCATGGTCGAGGCGCGGCTGCGCGAAGCGGGGCAGACCGGCTTCAGCACGGCCTATGAATTTCGCGTCGTCTGGCCCGACGGCAGCGTGCGCTGGCTGGCGTCGCGCTCGACGCCGATCCGCGACGCGAGCGGCCTGGGGCTGCGCTTCATCGGCATCAACTGGGACGTGACCGAGCGGGTGAACGCCGAAACCGAGCGGCGCGAGCGCATCGTCGCGCAGCGCGAAAGCGAAGCCAAGTCGCAGTTCCTCGCCCGCATGAGCCACGAACTGCGCACGCCGCTGAACGCGGTGCTCGGGTTCGCCCAGTTGCTGCAGCTCGACAGCGCGAGCGCGTCGCCCGAACAGCGCAGCCGCGTCGACCACATCCGCACCGCCGGTGAGCACCTGCTGTCGCTGATCAACGACGTGCTCGACCTGTCCAGCCTCGAGACCGGCCAGCTCAAGCTCGATCTGCGGCCGGTGCCGCTGGACGATCTGGTGGCCGAGGCGCTGCCGCTGGTCACGCCGCTCGCGCGCAGCTTCGGCGTGAAAGTGCAGACGACGTCGATCGACGGCGTCGCCTGGGCCGATCGCATCCGCCTGCGCCAGGTGCTGATCAACCTGCTGAGCAACGCGATCAAGTACAACCGGCCGCACGGCCAGGTGACCGTCGAGGCCGAGGCCCGCGTCGATCGGGTCATCCTGCGCGTGAGCGACACCGGCCGCGGACTCGACGCCGAGCAGCGCAGCCATTTGTTCGAGCCCTTCAACCGGCTCGGCATCGAGCGCGAAGGCATCGAAGGCACCGGCATCGGCCTCGCGATCGTGAAGGCGCTGGTCGATCGCATGGGCGGCTCGATCGCGGTCACCAGCCGACCCGCCATCGGCACGATGTTCGAGGTGAGCCTGCCCGCTGCCGCGGGGGCCCGCCTCGAGGCCACGCCGCAGCGCGCCGTCGCGACGGCGGCGGCGCCGCCGCGTCGCATCGAGCGCAGCGGGCAGCTGCTCTACATCGAAGACAACCCGATCAACGTGATGGTGGTCGAGGAACTGGTGGCAAGCCATTCGGGGCTGGCCATCGTGTCCGAGCCCACAGGCATTGCCGGTGTCGCGCGCGCCCGCACGCTGCGGCCGGACCTGATCCTGGTCGACATGCAGCTGCCCGACATCGACGGCTTCGAGGTGCTGCGCCGGCTGCGCGCGCAGGCCGAGACGGCAGTCACGCCGTGCATCGTGCTGTCGGCCAACGCGATGCCGGAAGACATCTCGCGCGCGCTGGCGGCGGGCTTCGTCGATTACTGGACGAAGCCGATCAACTTCAGCGCGTTCCTGGCGTCGCTGGAGAAGCTGCTCGAAGCGCGCCGAACCTAGACCTAGCCGTCCTTCGGACGGCACGACTTATCACACAGCTCCCAGTTTGTTTGACGAGCCGGCCTTGCGCCCGGCAACACCTCGCGTGTCGCACAGCGCCTTCGCCGTTACCCACTTCGCAAAGGCCGGCTCGTCAAACAAACTGGAGCCCCTCTCGCGGAGAGGGGCTGGGGAGAGCCCTCCAACATGCTGGAGCCCCCTCTCGGAGGGGGCGCGGGGGAGCTGTGCGTTAAAGCATGCCGTCCTTCGGACGGAGCAGGCCCCGCTGCCGCAGCATCGGCTCCACCGTCGGCGCGCGGCCGCGGAAGGCGCGGTAGGCCTGCGACGGTTCGAGCGAATTGCCCGAGGCGTAGACGAACCGGCGCAGTCGCTGCGCGACCGCCGGGTCGAACGGGTCGCCGGCTTCGACGAAGGCTTCGTAGCCATCGGCGTCGAGCACCTCGGCCCACAGGTACACGTAATAGCCGGCCGCATAGCTCGAGCCGCTGAACAGGTGCTGGAAGTGCGCGAGGCGATGGTTGATGCCGATGCCCGGCGGCATGCCGATGCGCTCCAGCTCGGCCGCCTCGAAGGCGCTGATGTCGGGCGCTTCGGCGGCGCCCAACGAATGCACCGCCATGTCGACCAGCGCCGACGCGGCGTAGCGCACCGTCTCGTAGCCCTGGTTGAAGCGGCGCGCCGCCTTCAGGCGCTGCACCAGCTCGTCGGGGATCGGCTCGCCGGTGCGGTGGTGGCGCGCGTGGCGCTTGAGCACCTCGGGTTCCTCGAGCCAGTGCTCGAACAGCTGCGACGGCAGCTCGACGAAGTCGCGCAGCACGTTGGTGCCCGACAGGCGCTCGTAGGTCACATTCGACAGCAGGCCGTGCAGACCGTGGCCGAACTCGTGGAACAGCGTGCTCGCGTCGTCGAAGCTCAGCAGCGTCGGCTCGCCCGGAGCGCCCTTGGCGAAGTTGTTGTTGTTGACGACGATCGGCAGCACCTCGTCACCGTTGCGCGACTGCTGGCGGTACGAGCTCATCCAGGCGCCGCTGCGCTTGCTCGGCCGCGCAAAGTTGTCGTGCAGGAACACGCCGGCCAGCGCGTCGTCGGCAGCGCGCACTTCGTAGACCTTGACGTCGGGGTGATAGACCTGGATCGCCGGCTGCTCGACGAAACGCAGGCCGAACAAGCGGTTCGCGCAATCGAACGCCGCCTCGACCATGCGCTCGAGCGGGAAGTAGGGCTTGAGCGCCGCTTCGTCGAGGTCGTAGCGTTGCTGGCGCAGCTTCTCGGCGAGGTAGCGCCAGTCCCAGCCTTCGATCTGCAGCGCCTCGCCGCGCGACGCGAGCAGCGCGCGCAGCGCTTCACGCTCCTGCGCCACCCGCGCCTTCGCCGGGCCCCACACCTGCTGCAGCAGCGCGGTCACCGCCGCCGGCGTGCCGGCCATCGTGTCGGCCAGCGCGTAGTCGGCGTAGCTCGCGTGGCCGTGCAATCGCGCCTGCTCGCGGCGCAGGGTGAGGATCTCGCGCGCGATCGGGCGGTTGTCGTGCGCGCCCTCGTGCTCGCCGCGCGTGGTCCAGGCCCGGTAGGCCTGCTCCCGCAGATCGCGCCGCTCGGAGAAGGTGAGAAAAGGCACGATGTGCGATCGCGACAGCGTGATCACGCAGGCGTCGTGCACCCCGCGCTCCACCGCCGCCTGGCGCGCCGCGGCGCAGACGAAGTCGGGCAGGCCGGCGAGCTCCGCATCGCCGCGCAGCACCAGTTGGTAAAACGACTCGTCGGCCAGCACGTTTTGCGCGAAGCGCGTGGTCAGCTCGGCCAGGCGCTCCATCACCTGCGCGTAGCGCGCCTGCGCCGCTGGCGCAAGCTGGGCGCCGGCGCGCACGAAGTCGAGGTGCACGCGCTCGAGCAGGCGCCGCTGTTCCGGGCCGAGGTCGAGGGTGTCGCGTTGCGCATGCAGCGCATCGATGCGCTTGAACAGCCCGGCGTGCATGTAAATCGCGCTCGCGTGCGCCGCCATCAGCGGGGCCATCTCCATCTCCACCGCCTGCAGCGCGGGCGAGGTCTCGGACGAGGTCAGGTTGTAGAACAGGCCGTCCAGGCGGGCCAGCAGCCGGCCGCTGCGGTCGAACGCAGCCAGGGTGTTGTCGAAGCTCGGCGCCTGCGAGGCGTTGGCGATGGTCTCGACTTCGGCGAGCTGTTCCCTCAGCGCCTGCTCGAACGCGGGCTTGAAGTGGGCCGGGTCAATGCGGGCGAACGGTGGCAGGCCGTAGGGCGCGTTCCAGGGCTGCAGCAGCGGGTTGCTCGTGGCAAGTGTCATGGCGGGTCTCGGGGTGGGAGAACGGCCATTCTAGAAGTGTCATTTCCCGCTCTTGATCGCGATCTCGTCCTTCTCGTCGAAGCGGCGGTTCTCGCAGCTCTTCGCGAACGCGGCCCGCTCAGCCAGCAGGGCCTCGACCCGCCGGTTGTAGGCCGGCACGCGCGCTTCGTAGGCATCGATCAGCTTGTCACGCGCGCTCGATCGGGCGTTGAACTCGGCCACTGCTTCGGGGCTGTAGCGGTCGAGCCAGACCATCTGCTCCTTGAGCTCGGCGCCGCTGCGCGCGAGCTCGTCCTTCTCCTTGTTGATCTGCTCCTGCAGCTTCGTCACCTCGTCGCGCTCCGCGACGACCTTCTCGTGCTGGGCCATGCACTGGCGCAGTTCGGCACGGCTCATCAGCGGGCCACGGCCGGTGCCCTTGGGGTAGCTGCTGCCGATCGACTTGTCGGCGGCATGCGCCGGCCACAGTGCGAGCAGCGAGGCGGCGCAGGACAGCGACGCGAGAACGCGCAAAACGCGCAGCGGGCGCGAACGGAATGCGGCGGAAGTCATTTCAGGATCCTCGGGGACGACACGATGCGGCGCGCATCATGCCATCACCGGCTCGCGCATCGTCACGAACTCCTCCGCCGACGTGGGGTGAATCCCCACCGTTGAGTCGAACACCGCCTTGGTCGCGCCGGCGCGCAGTGCCACTGCGAAGCCCTGGACGATCTCGCCGGCGTCGGCGCCGACCATGTGCACGCCGACGACGCGGTCGCTCGCGTCGTCGACCACCAGCTTCATCAGCGTGCGCTCGTCGACGCCCGACAGCGTGTGTTTCAGCGGCTTGAATTCGCTCAGGTAGGTGCGCAGCGCGCCGAAGCGCGTGCGCGCCTCGGCTTCGGTCCAGCCCACCGTGCCGACGCTCGGGTGGGTGAACACCGCTGTCGGAACGAACTCGTAGTCCATGCGCCGCATGCCGCTGCCGAACAGGCGATCGACGAGCACCGTCGCCTCGGCCAGCGCCACCGGGGTGAGCTGGAGCCGATCGGTCACGTCGCCGAGCGCGTGGATCGACGGCAGGTTCGACTGGTAGTGCGCGTCGACCCGCACTTCGGCGCGCGGGCCGAGGTGCACGCCGATCTCCTGCAGCCCGAGGCCGCGGGTGTTGGCGCCGCGCCCGGTCGCGTAGAGCAGCGTGTCGGCGTCCAGCGTCTGGCCGTCGAACAGGGTGATCCGCAAGCCGTCGTCGCGCCGGGCTATGTGCTGCACGTGGGTGCGCAGGCGCAGCTCGACGCCCTTCTTGCCCATCTCGATCGCGAGGAAGCGCGCCACGTCGTCGTCGAAGCCGCGCAGCAACTGCGTGCCGCGCACCAGTTGCGTCACCTGCGCGCCGAGGCCGCGAAAGATCGACGCCATCTCGCAGGCGATGTAGCCCGCGCCGACGACCACGAGCCGGCGCGGGAAGCGCGGCAGGTCGAACATCGCGTCGGAGCTGACCGCGTGCTCGGCGCCGGGCACATCGGGCAGCAGCGGGTGACCGCCGGTCGCGACGAGGATATGGCGGGCGCGCCAGCGCTCGCCGCCGATGTCCACCTCGTGCGGCGAGGCGAGTCGCGCTTGGCCGCGCAGCAGCGTCACGCCGTGGGCGCTCAACACCGTGCCGTAGACCGCATTGAGCCGCTCGATCTCGCGCGCCCGGTTGGCCTTCAGCCGCTCCCAGTCGAAGGCCGGCGCCTGCACCGGCCAGCCGAAACCGTGTGCTTCCTCGAAGGCTTCGGCGTAGTGCGCGGCGTAGCTGTACAGCTTCTTCGGGATGCAGCCGCGGTTGACGCAGGTGCCGCCGAGCGCGCCCATCTCGGCCACCGCGACCCGGGCGCCGCGCTGCGCCGCCAGGCGTGCGGCGCGCACGCCGCCGCTGCCCGCGCCGATGATGAACAAGTCACATTCTTTCGCTGCCATGGCCGCCCCCCTCGCTGCGTGGTGCTGCCATCATGCCCGGGCTTGAACGAGCGCGCGCGCGAGCGCAGACTCGCGAACCTGCATCGAAGGAGAAACGGCTCATGAAAGTGCTGAAATGGCTGGCGGCCGCCGTGCTGGCGCTGGTCGCCGTGCTGTTGATCGGCGGCCTCTTGCTGTCGCCGAAGTTCACGGTGACGCGCAGCGTCGTGATCAACGCGCCGGCCGAGCGGATCTATGCGCTGGTCGCTGACCCGCGCGGCTGGACGCAGTGGTCGGTGTGGAACCGGCGCGACCCGGCGATGCAGATCGAGTACGCGGGACCGCCCAGCGGCGCCGGCGCGAAATGGAGCTGGCACAGCAAGAGCGAAGGCGACGGCAGCATGACCTTCACCGCGGCCGAGCCGGCCCGGCGCGTCGCCTACGACCTGTACTTTCCCGACTTCGGCACCACCTCCAGCGGCGACCTCCGCTTCGCGACCGAGGGCGGCGCGACCCGCGTGACCTGGACGATGAACGGCGACATGGGCCGCAACCCGCTGTTCCACTGGATGGCGCTGGGCGCCGACGGCATGGTTGGCAAGGACTTCGAGGCGGGCCTGGCCGGCTTGAAGGCGGTCGCGGAAAAGCCCTGATGCACATGAAGAAGATCCTGCTCGCCGCGCTGGGCCTGTTCGCGCTGCTCGTCGGCGCCGCCGCCTGGTGGCTGCACGCCAATCTCGACAGCGTCGTCCGACGCGGCATTTCCCACTACGGCGGCCAGATGACGCAGGCGCGCGTCAGCGTCGACGCGGTGGAGATCCGAAGCACCGACGGCGTCGGCACGATCCGCGGCCTGGTGGTCGGCAACCCGAGCGGCTTTCGCACGCCGCATGCGCTGAAGGTCGGCGTGATCGAGGTCGCGCTCAATCTGCACACCCTTCCCGATTCGGTGGTCGTCATCAAGCGCATCGTCATCGACGCACCCGACGTGATCTACGAAAAGGGCGACACCCTGACCAACTTCGATGCGCTGATGCGCAACATCACGCAAGCGGTCAGCCCGTCGTCGTCATCGCCGACGTCCGACAGCGAAAGCGGCGGCGGACGCCGGCTGATCGTCGATGAACTCATCATCCGCAATGCGCGCGCGCAGGCGAGCGCCGCCGCACTCGCCGGGCGCACCGTGTCGGCCCGACTGCCCGACATCGTCCTGCGCGACCTCGGGCGACAGCAGGGCGGACTCACCCCCGCGCAACTGGGGCAGATCGTGGCGCGCGCGATCAGCCAGCGGCTGGTCGTGAGCCTGGGCTTCGATCGGGCCGTGAAGTCGCTGTCGGAGCGGGTGAAGGGGTTGTTCAGCCGCGGCCCCTAGCCGTCCTTCGGACGGCATGACTTAACGCACGACTCCCCCGCGCCCCCTCCGAGAGGGGGCTCCGGCATGTTCGACGGCTCACCCCAGCCCCCTCTCCAGGAGAGGGGCTCCAGTTTGTTTTGACGGGCCGGCGTTGCCGGCAACACCTCGCATGGAGCAAAGCGCATTCGCCGCGATCGACTTCGCGAAGGGTGTGGCCGGCCGTAAGGCCGGCTCGTCATGCATGCCGGAGCCCTCCTCGCGGAGGAGGGCTGGGTGGAGTCGTCGAACATGCTGGAGCCCCCTCTCGGAGGGGGGCAGGGGGAGCCGTGCGTTAAGTCAAGCCGTCCGAAGGACGGCTGAGCAGCTCGGCCACCAGCGCGTTCATCCCGCCTTCGTGCGACAGCGCGCGTTCGTGCAGCTGCTTGACCAGATCGGCCGGCAGCTTGCAGGCGAAGGGCACCAGGCCGGCGGCCGCGTCGCGGCGGCGCTGCTCGCGCTTGTCGATGAGTTCGCCCGACCCTTGCGCGAAGCGGCCCGGGACGCCCTGCGATTTCATCTGGCCGCTGATCTTCAGCGCGAGATTTTTCGCGAGGTCGGTCTTCTTCATGCTCATCGTCGACTCCTGGTTCCGTCGCCCGATTGTCGCCTCTGGTCTAATCGCCGCTCCCCAATCGAGGCTCGCCATGGCGCTCAAAGCCACCATCTACAAAGCCAACCTCCAGCTCGCCGACATGGACCGACAGGTCTACGGCGACCATGGCCTGACGATCGCGCGCCATCCGTCGGAAACCGACGAGCGGATGATGGTTCGCCTGCTTGCGTTCGCGCTCAACGTGCCGGCGAGCAACGACCATGGCGCGCTCGAGTTCGCGAAAGACCTGTGGGACACCGACGAGCCGAGCCTCTGGCGGCGCGACCTGACCGGCCAGCTCGAGCACTGGATCGATGTCGGCCAACCCGACGACAAGCGGCTGATGCGCGCGAGCGCGCGCGCCGCGCAGGTCAGCGTCTTCAGCTTCAGCGCGAGCACGCCGATCTGGTGGAGCGGCATCGAAACGCGCATCACCCGTGCACGCAACCTGTCGGTGTGGCAACTGGGCGCTGAGCAGAGTCAGGCGCTCGCGTCGCTGGCGCAGCGCAGCATGCAGCTGCAGGTGACCGTGCAGGACGGCGCGGTGTGGATCGGCGACACAACGCGTTCGATCGAGGTCCATCCGCAGCGCTTGTACGGCAACCCCTGAGGCAGCACCGGCATTTCAGGTGCCCGAGAATCGCCAGCAACGTATCGAGACAGGGACCACGATGCAAGCTCAGGTTGAGCACAATGCCGCCGGCAGCCGCTTCGAGGCGCGGGTGGATGGCCACCTCTGCGTCGCCGACTACCGCCTCGCCCACGGCGTGATGCAGATGACGCACACCTACGTGCCGCCGCCGATCCAGGGCCGCGGCATCGCCGCGACGCTGGTCGATGCAGCGCTCGCCCATGCACGCGCCCAGGGCCTGCGCGTCGACCCGCAGTGCTCCTACGTTCGCGCCTACATGCGACGCCATCCCGACACCTTGTCGCTGCAGGCCTGACGTGGCCGGCAGCCCGTCTCCCGACGACCCCTACCTCTGGCTCGAAGAGGTCCACGGCGAGCGAGCTCTCACGTGGGTGCGCGAGCGCAACGCCGCCTCGCAGGCCGAGCTGATGGCGCGCCCCGAATACGCGCCGACGCGCGCACAGCTGCTCGAGGTGCTGAACGCGAAAGACCGCATTCCCTACTTCACGCGCCGCGGCGACTGGCTCTACAACTTCTGGCAGGACGAGCAGCACAAGCGCGGCCTGTGGCGGCGCACGACGCTCGCCGAGTATCGGCAGGCGCAGCCGGCGTGGCAGACCGTGCTCGACCTCGACGCGCTGGCCGCGGCCGAGGGCGAAAACTGGGTCTGGGCCGGCGCCAGCGCCTTCGGCCCCGACTACCGGCGCGCGCTGGTCTCGCTGTCGCGCGGCGGCGCCGATGCGAAGGTGATGCGCGAGTTCGACCTGCAGGCGCTGCGCTTCGTGGCCGATGGCTTCGAGCTGCCCGAGGCGAAGTCGGACGTCGAATGGATCGATGCCGACACGCTCTACGTCGGCACCGACTTCGGCCCCGGCTCGATGACCGACTCCGGCTATCCGCGCGTCATCAAGCGCTGGCGGCGCGGCACGCCGCTGGCCGATGCGGTGACGGTGTTCGAAGGCGAGCCGCAGGACGTGTCGGTCGGCGTGTCGGTGGACCGCACGCCCGGCTTCGAGCGCACCGTGTTCGTCCGCTCGCTCGACTTCTACCACCGTCGCAGCTTCCTGCTGCAAGGCGAGGCGCTGAGGCCGATCGACATCCCCGACGACGCATCGATCGGCTTCATGCGCGACAGCCTGCTGCTGCAGTTGCGCAGCGACTGGCGCGCCGGCGAGCAGACGTTTCGCGCCGGCTCGCTGCTGGTGGCCGATGCCGCCGACTACCTCGCCGGCGAGCGCCGGCTGCGCGCGCTGTTCGCGCCCACCGCGACGCGCTCGCTCGAGGGCTACACGGCCACGCGCGACCACCTGATCGTCAACGTGCTCGACAACGTGGCGAGCAAGCTCGAGCAATGGCGCAAGGACGGCAGCGAGTTCCGCTTCGGCGAGATCGAGGCGCCCTTCCCCGGCACGCTCGGTGTGGCCGGCCTGCACGACCCGCTGATCGAGGGCGACACGCTCGCCAACGACTACCTGCTGACCTACACCGATTTCCTCACGCCCGACTCACTGTTCCTCGCCAGCACCGGCAGCGACGCGCGCGAGCTGCTGAAGTCGCGCGAGCCTCTGTTCGACGCACAGGGCATGCGCGTCGAACAGCGTTTCGCGAACTCGCGCGACGGCACAGCCGTGCCCTACTTCGTCATCTGGCCACGCGGCGCGGTTGCCGACGGCTGCAACCCGACGCTGCTCTACGGTTACGGCGGCTTCGAGATTTCGCTGCAGCCGGCGTATTCGGCCGGCTTCGGCCGCGCCTGGCACGCGCACGGCGGCGTGCGCGTCGTCGCCAACATCCGCGGCGGCGGCGAGTTCGGACCGGCCTGGCACCAGAGCGCACTGAAGTCGAAGCGGCAGCGCAGCTTCGACGATTTTCTAGCGGTCGCCGAAGACCTGATCGCGCAGCGGATCACCAGCCCGGTCCATCTGGGCATCATGGGCGGCAGCAACGGCGGGCTGCTGGTCGGCGCGGCCCTGACGCAGCGGCCCGACCTGTTCGGCGCCGTCGTCTGCCAGGTGCCGCTGCTCGACATGCGGCGCTTCAACGTGCTGCTGGCCGGCGCGTCGTGGATGGCCGAGTACGGCAACCCCGACCTGAGCGAGGACTGGGCGTTCATCTCCACCTACAGCCCCTACCACCGGGTCCAGCCCGACGCACGCTACCCGAAGGCGCTGTTCACCACCTCGACCCGCGATGACCGCGTGCATCCCGGCCACGCGCGCAAGATGGTGGCGCGCCTGCTCGAGCACGGACACGCGGTGCTGTACTACGAGAACATCGAAGGCGGCCACGGCGGTGCGGCTGACAACGAACAGCGCGCGCACTTGCAGGCACTCGAGTTCAGCTACCTGTGGCAGCAGCTTGCGCGTCGGGTGGAGCCTGCCATCTCGTCCGACGCGCAAGGCGTCCTCGACTTCTGGTTCGGCGCCCCCGGTTCAGCCGGCCATGGCCGGATGAACGCCGCGTGGTTTCGCAAGAATGCCTCGTTCGACGCCGAGATCGCGCGCCGCTTCGGTCCGTTGATCGATCGTGCTCTCGGCAGCGGCCTGCGCGACTGGGCGCAGCAGCCGGCGTCGGCACTCGCACGCATCGTGCTGCTCGACCAGTTCGCCCGCAACGTCTTCCGCGACACGCCGCGCGCTTTCGCCGGCGACACACTCGCGCTGGCTGCGGCGCGGGAGATGGTGTCGGCGCGACAGGACGCAGCCCTGCCGCCGCTGCAGCGCGTCTTCGTCTACATGCCGTTCGAACACGCCGAAGACCTGGCCGCGCAGGACGAGGCGCTGCGCCTGTTCGGCCAGCTCGCGGCGAGCGCGCCCGAAGCCGCGGACTTCCTCGACTACGCGCAGCGGCATCGCGCCGTCATCGCGCGCTTCGGTCGCTTCCCGCACCGCAACGCGGTGCTCGGGCGGGCATCGACGCCCGACGAGATCGAGTTCCTGAAGGAGCCGGGTTCTGGTTTTTAGCCACCCAAGTCGAAGGAAAACGGCTGAATCCTTGATCGGCGTTGAGGCCGTCCTTCGGACGGCATGACTTACCACACGACTCCCCCGCGCCCCCTCCGAGAGGGGGCTCCAGCAGGTTGGACGGCTCTCCCCAGCCCCTCTCCGCGAGAGGGGCTCCAGCTTGTTTGACAAGCCGGCCCTGCGGCCGGCAACACCTCGCATGTCGCACGGCGTGTTCGCCGCGATCGACTTCGCCAAGGCCTGTCAAACAAACTGGAGCCCTCCTCGCGGAGGAGGGCTGGGTGGTGTCCTCGAACATGCCGGAGCCCCCTCTCGGAGGGGGCGCGGGGGAGTCGTGCGTTAAATCCTGCCGTCCGAAGGACGGCTCTTGGCACCCCCGCCCCACTCTCCTACGGGAACGTGAAGTCCGTCGTGATCGTGATGCCGGACGTCAAGGTGATCGGCCCGGCCGACTTCGTCACGCCACCGGAAACCGCCTGCAACATGTACTTGCCCGCGACCGCCGCATCGGCGGTGAACGTCAGCGTTGCCGGAGCGGCGACGTAGGGCGCGACCAGCGGTGCGCCGACCGGCAGCGTGTACGAATAGGCGCCGGTGATGCTGTTGACGAAGCCGCTGGCCACCTCGATGGTGTGGCCGCCCGTCAGCGTCTGCAGCGCACGCACGTCGGCGTCGATCGGCGTGGTCGCGGTCGTCACCGTGCCGGCCGCCGTGCCGCTCGCGCTCGCGGTCGGGTTCAGCGGCGCGGCCGAGGTGCCCAGCGGGGTGACGGTGTCGGTCGCAACGACCACGTCGGTGATGACCTCGGTGGCCTGGCCCGGCGCGGTGATGACGAGGTCATAGGTGCCGGGCACCACCGGTTGCAGCAGGAACGCCCCGCTGCTGTCGGGTGCGGTCGCCTTCACGACCACGCCGGCTTGCTGCAACGTGATCAGGGTGTTGCCGTTCGCGACGGCCGTGCCGACGAATCCGCTGACGCCCGAGATGAAGCGCGGGATCACGCTGACCACCGGCTTCAGCAGGTACTTGCCCGACGAGCCGGCGCGCACCACCGACTTGCAGGCGTCGAAGTCGAGCACCAGGTCGATCATCTTGTTGGCGGCAACGTCCAGGTCGATGTTCATCTTGAGGCCGGTCTGCTGCCCGCTCGGCGTCGTGAGCGCGGTCTCGCTGCCGCCGCTGGGCACGACCGAGTTGGCCATCGGCGTGGTGCTGTCGTTGCTACCAAGCACCAGCCGCAGCTGGGTATATTTACCGGTGGGCAGGGGGGTTTGTCCGAGCTCGGACAGCACGCCGTTGGTTAGCGTCAGCAGGTCGATGCGCTTGGCCGGGCTCAGAACGATTTCCGACCAGCCGGCGTCGGTATCGCTCGCGGTGCTGCTCTTGTGCACGCGCACCTTCTGGATCGTCACGTTGACCGCGTCATAGCCGCAGGCCGGCGCATCGGTCAGCGCGACGCGCAAGGTGCCCGTGTCCGAGCCGCTGCTGCCACCGCCACAGGCGGCGAGCACGCCCAGCAGCGCGGTCGCGAGGATGAAAAGTAATCGACGTCCGAATTTCATGATGACCACCTCTTGAATGTTTGTCGTGATGGGGGCCGAAAAGTACCAGCTTGGCTCGCCTGGAGTGCCCGCTCACGCTGCAACAGTGGGCAACAAGCGTGCCCGCACCCCCGTATGCTCGCCGTCACGAACCTGGGAGATCCGCATGAACCTCACCCGTTTGCTCGAATGGCAGTGGCAGGGCTATCCCCGCTACCACGGCAGCCGCGCCAACCTGCTGATCCATATTGTGGCCGTGCCGTTGTTCCTGGCCGGCAACGTGGCGCTCGTTCTCGCGCTGTGGCGCGGCGCGTGGCCGCTGGCGTTGGTGGCGCTGTCGGGGATGGGCGTCTCGCTCGCGCTGCAGGGACGCGGCCACCGGATGGAACAGGTGCCGCCGGAGCCGTTCGCCGGCCCCGGCCAGGCGCTGGCGCGGCTGTTCTTCGAGCAGTGGCTCACCTTCCCGCGCTTCGTGCTGTCGGGCGGCTTTCGGCGCGCGCTCGCCACGGCGCGTTGACGCGGACCAGCGGTGGTGGCGGGAGGCCCGCGCAGGGGCTATTCTTCAAACCTGACCTCACTGCAGAAGGAACGACCATGTCACTTCGCATCAACGATGTAGCACCGAACTTCACGGCCAAGACCACCCAGGGAACCGTCAATTTTCACCAATGGATCGGCGACAGCTGGGCCGTCCTGTTCTCGCACCCGAAGGACTTCACCCCGGTGTGCACCACCGAACTCGGCTACATGGCCAAGATCGAGCCCGAATTCGCCAAGCGCAACTGCAAGATCATCGGCCTGAGTGTCGACCCGGTCGAGAACCACCAGTCCTGGGCCAAGGACATCGAGGAGACCCAGGGCTACCTGCCCAAGTACCCGATGATCGGCGACAGCGACCTGGCGGTTTCCAAGCTCTACGGCATGCTGCCGGCCGAGGAAACCGGCACCTCCGAAGGCCGCACCGCCGCCACCAACGCCACCGTGCGCTCGGTCTTCGTCGTCGGCCCCGACAAGAAGATCAAGCTGATGCTCTCCTACCCGATGACCACCGGCCGCAACTTCGACGAGATCCTGCGGGTCATCGATTCGATGCAGCTGACGCTGCAGCACAAGGTCGCCACGCCGGTGAACTGGAAACAGGGCGAAGACGTGATCATCGCCGGGTCGGTGACCGACGAGGACGCGAAGAAGCTGTTCCCGGCGGGCTGGAAGGCGCCCAAGCCCTACCTGCGCATCGTCAAGCAGCCGCGTTGAACGCACCAGGACCCCGCGGCGCTCGCCCGGGGTCCTGCTCCCGCGCTCCCTGAAGGCCTTCCCGCGCCGCGCCTGCCGCGGCTCGGGAAGGCCGTTTTGCGTGCCGCTGTCCCTCTTCGCTGCGTGACCGATCTGCCGGAGATGGGGCGGATTGCGGTGCCTTATCCCCGCAAGCCGTCGCCGCGGCGCCAGTAATCTTCCGTAAACGCCGTCATGAGCGCGCCATGGGAGTGTCTGTCCAGTCTCACGAAGGAGCGCGTCCGCATGAGCGTCGCTTTGAACAAGTTCAAGATTTCCACCCGGCTGATCCTTCTGATGGGCGTCCTGTCGGCACTGCTGCTGGCCATCGGCGGCATGGGGCTCGCGGGCATCGGCCAGGCCAACGATGCGCTGCTGTCGGTGTACGAACGCCGAACGGTGCCGATGGGACAGGTCGCCGAGATCCAGGAACGGCTGCTTCGCAACCGGCTCGCGCTCGCGGTCAGCCTGGTCACGCCGACGCCCGACGATATCGCCCGCAACACGGCGCAGGTCGAGGCCAACATCGCCGCGATCACCAAGGTGTGGGAGGCCTACATGGCCACCTCGCTGGCACCCGAGGAAGAGAAGATCGCCAAGGCCTTTGCCGAGGCGCGCAAGCGCTTCGTCGTCGAAGGCCTCAAGCCGACGATCGCCGCGCTGCGCGCGAACGACCTGAAGGAAGCCCAGCGCCTGGTCGTCGATGCGGTGCGGCCGCTGTACGTTCCGGTGGGCGACGGCATCAAGGCCCTGATGCAGCTGCAGCTCGACGAGGGCCGCAAGGCCTACGAGGCCGCGCAGGCGCGCTATGTCGTCATCCGCATCGCGGCGATCGCCGCGGTCGGCGTCGGCGTGCTGTTCGCGGCGCTGTTCGGGTGGTTCCTGGTTCGCAGCGTCTCGCGAGCGCTGGACCACGCAGTTCAGGTCGCCGGCGCCATCACCGAGGGCGACCTGAGCCGAACGATCGAGGTCGACGGCCGCGATGAAGTCGCCGCCTTGCTGCAGGCGCTGTCGGCGATGCAGGCCAATCTGGCGCGGGTGGTCAGCGGGGTGCGGGCCAACTCGGAGATCGTCGCCTCGGCGTCGGCGCAGATTTCGCAGGGCAACAACGACCTGAGCTCGCGCACCGAAGAGCAGGCGAGCGCGCTCGAGCAGACCGCGTCGTCGATGGAGCAGCTGTCGAGCACCGTCAAGCAGAATGCCGACAACGCACGCCAGGCCAACACGCTTGCGATCGGCGCATCGACGGTCGCGGTCAGTGCCGGCGACGTGGTCGGGCGGGTCGTCGACACGATGAAAGGCATCAACGACAGCTCCAAGAAGATCGTCGACATCATCAGCGTCATCGACAGCATCGCGTTCCAGACCAACATCCTGGCGCTGAACGCCGCCGTCGAGGCGGCACGCGCCGGCGAACAGGGGCGCGGCTTCGCGGTGGTCGCGGCCGAAGTGCGCAACCTCGCGCAGCGCAGCGCCGAAGCGGCCAAGGAAATCAAGACGCTGATCTCCGACAGCGTCGAGCGCGTCGAGCAAGGCAGCGCGCTCGTCGACCGCGCCGGCGTGACGATGCAGGAGGTGCTGGCATCGATCCGCCGGGTGACCGACATCATGGGCGAGATCAGCGCCGCGAGCACCGAACAAAGCAGCGGCGTGTCGCAGGTGGAGCAGGCGGTGACGCAGATGGACCAGGCCACGCAGCAGAACGCGGCGCTGGTCGAGGAGTCGGCGGCGGCGGCCGAAAGCCTGAAGGCGCAGGCGCAGAAACTGGTCGACTCGGTGGCGGTGTTCAAGCTGGCGGCGTGACACTCCACAGGCCGTGGCGGCGGTGCCACTCTTCGAGCGACTCGGCCGGCCAGCGCTCGCAGTGCACATGCCCGGGGCCGCGCGGCACGTCGACCCATGGCGCCGCGTAGGCGAGCCCGGCCTCCACCACTTCGGGCGGCTTGGGCAGCGGCGTGTCGATCGCCGACGCATGCGGGTGCACGAGTTCCGGCCAGCGCGGGTCCCACAACCACAGGGCGCTGCCGCACTTGAGGCAGAAGTGCCGCCCGGCCTTCGAGCGGGTGGCGCGCTGCCCGGGCTCACGCAGCACCGCGTGGTAGACGCCGATGTGCTTGCGGCCGCGCACCTTCAGCGTCGCCGCGTCGCCGCCCAGGTTGATCGCGTAGCCGCCGCTGCCCGCGGTCTTGCGGCAGATCGAGCAATGGCAGTGCATGAACGGCACCGGGCTGTGCGAGCGCAGGCTGAACGTGACCGCGCCGCAGTGGCATGAACCTTCGAGATGCATCGCGAGCTCCTCGCAGCGCGCTGCAGGGCGGGTTTCAGCCCACCCTGCAGGTCCCTTTCGCCCCGGCGACGGTCAGGGCTTCAACTGCGCACGGACTTCGCCGCCCGGGTTGGCGGCGCTGTGCACGTTGACGTACAGGTTGCCGGCCTTCAGGGCTTTGTACTGGGCGTCGGTGAGCTTGGCACCGGCGGGCACGACGAACTTGTCGCCTTCCTGCTTCAGCGGAATGATGGGGGCACCGTTCATCTGGCCCGCCGGCGCCTCGTGGATGTGCGCCATCGTGGCGGCGAAGCCGGTGGCCGTCACTTCACCGCTGACCGACATGTCGGGCGCCACCTTGATTGTTCCGTTGCCAGTCGCCGCTGTCTTGACCGGCGGCACTTCGGCGTCGCCGCTCAGCGTGAGCTTCATCTCCTGCGCGAACGCGCCGCTTGCGAAGGCCAGCGCGGCGCCGGCGAGCAGGGAGAGTCGGAGACTGCGAACCTGGGAGAGAGTTTGCATGACGAGCTCCTTGAACACGAGGTTGAACGAACGGGCCGCGTCGGGCTGCTGCGCACGGCGCGGCGGAGGGCGATTATCCGCCCGGCTCATACCCCGCGCTGCGCTTCCTGGTCTTGCAGCAAACGCCACATCACCTTGCCGGCACCCGACTTCGGCAGCTCATCGACGAACTCGACGATCTTCGGCACCTTGTAGGCCGCCATGTGGTCGCGCGACCAGGCGGTGATGTCTTCCGGCGCGGTCTTGCCCATGGCCTCGCTGCGCAGCACCACCACCGCCTTCACCGTCTCGCCGCGGTAGGCGTCGCGCGCGGCGATGATGCAAGCCTCCTGCACCGCCGGGTGCTTGTACAGCAGCAGCTCCACCTCGGCCGGCCAGACCTTGAAGCCGCTCGCGTTGATCATCCGCTTCAGGCGGTCGGTGAGGAAAAAGTAACCGTCTTCGTCCATCCGACCGAGGTCGCCGGTGCGAAAGAAGGTCTTGCCTTCGAACTCGACGAAGGCCGCGGCGGTGGCCTCGGGGTGGCGCCAATAGCCCTTGAAGACCATCGGACCGTGGGTGATGATTTCGCCAACCTCGCCGACCGGCAACTCCTGCAGCGTCAGCGGGTCCACCACGCGCGAGTCGACGCCGAAGATCGGGATGCCCAGGCATTGCAGCTTCGGACATTCGGGCGGGTTGGCGTGGCTGGGCGCGGCCGTTTCGGTCAGGCCGTAGCCCTCGGCGAACAGCAGGCCGAATTCGTCGCGCAGCCGCTCGGCCACCGCGTACGGCATCGCCGCACCGCCGCCGCTGAGGTAGCGCAGGCTCTCAAGGAAACGCCGGGCCGCTCCCAAGTTTCCTTGACCCCCTCGGGGGGCCTGACGCGAAGCGGCAGGTTCGGGGGCGCTCGTGAGGTCGAAGCTCGCGTAGTGGGGGCTGGCCAGCAGGTCGATGATCATCGTCGGGATGCAGGTCCAGTGCGTCACCCGGTAACGCGAGATCAGGCGGCCGGCGAGTTCGCGGTCCCAGCGCGGCATCAACACCACGGTGCAGCCGCTATAGACCGGCGAGTGCACGCCGTACAGCATGCCGGTGATGTGGAACATCGGCACCACGCCCAGGCTCACCGACTCGGCGCCGCAGTAGCCCCAGACGCCGCCGCCGATGACGTTGTGCATCAGCGTGCGGTGGGTGTGGATGCAGCCCTTGGGGTTGCCGGTGGTGCCCGAGGTGTAGGGCAGGATCGCCATGTCGTCGGCCGTCGCGGTGTGCGGGCCGGGCACGAGCTTCCTCGCCAGCACCTCGGTCCAGCGCACGACCCCCGCGGGCAGCGGCGGGTCGCTGCGCAGCCAGGCGTCCATCGCCGGCGGCGGCGCGAACTCGGGCGCGACCTCGCCGGCGGGCATCGCGTCGGTGTAGCGCGTCACCAGCACCTGCCGCAGCCGCTCGCCCTGCGGCAACGCGGCGCTGGCGGCTTCGACGACGCCGGCCAGCTCGGCGCTGCAGATCGCCACGCGCGATTGCGAGTCGCTGATGCAGTGCTGGAGCTCGTCGCTGCGGTTCATCGGGTTCACCGGCACCACCACCGCATTGGCACGCAGGATGCCGTAGGTCGCCACCGTGTACTGCGGGCAGTTCTGCATGGTCAGCAACACCCGGTCGCCGGCCTGCACGCCGACGCTCTGCAGCCAACCGGCCACCGCCTCGGCCTGCGCATGCGCCTGCGCGAACGTCAGCTCGCAGCCGAAGAAGGTGTACAGCGGCTTGTCCGGATGGCGCCGCGCCGACACCTCCAGGTTGACCCACAGCGAGGTCTCTGGCACCACCAGCTCGCGCGGCAGGCGCTTCGGCCAGTTCTTCAGGTGGGGGCGGTCAGCGGGGACATTCGACACAGCGGCTCCTTGGGGGAAGTTTCCCCCTCGGATATAGCGCGAAGCATCGCGCGGGCCTGCCACCTGGGTGACGGGTCGGCATCGGACAAACCCTAGGACGACGACAGGGCGACTCGCAGCAGGCAACATCGCTCTCGACGATTGACTGGAGGATCCGGTATGAACGAACGCGTCTCGGGATTCGGCCGTCGGGCGATGCGGGTTCTCGGCAGCCTGGTATTGGTCGCCTGCGGCGGTGGCGGCGGCGACGCGGGCAGCACCGACACCGTCGAGCCGACCGCCACGCTGGTCGTGCCGGCCAACCTGGCCGACGGCTTGACGGGCAGCATCGACCTCGTCGCCAGCGCGAGCGACAACGTCGGCGTGGCCGGCGTCGAGTTCCAGGTCGACGGCATCGGCGTCGGCAGCGAGGACACGGTCGCGCCCTACTCGGTGAGCGTCGACACCGGCGCCTACACCGCCGGCCAGCATGTGCTGCGCGCCCGGGCGCGCGACGCGGCCGGCAATCGATCCGCCTGGTCCAGCACGACGGT
>DASXQQ010000186.1:0-3426 GCA_036507085.1 Piscinibacter sp.
ATTCAGCACCAGCGTGCCGAACGCGCCGGCGGTGACGCCGCCGACCGTGCCGGCCGCCGCACCCACCACCGCCGACACCGCCTGGGTGTCGCCGCTGTCGACGTCGGTGTCGTTGGCGAGCACGTTGCCCGACGGGTTGACGCCGGGGATTTCATTGTTCAGCCCGCCGGCTTCCAGCGCGCTTGCGTTGTCGGCGACCGCCACCGGCGCGTCGTTGACCGGCGTGACGTTCAGCGTCAGCGTGTTGGGCGCCGCGTCGAATGCGCCGGCGCTGTCTTGCACGCTGAAGCTGAACGATGCGTAGGGTGCGCCGCTCGCATCGGCGGCCGGGACGAACACGAGGTTGCCGGCATCGAGGTTGGCGGCGGAGATCACCTGGCCGGCAAGCACCGCGCTGCCGTTGAGCAGCAGCGCGCCCGCGGCGGGCAGCGCATCGATGCGAACGTTCGACAGTGTCTGTCCGGCGTCGGCATCGGCAAAGCCGAAGTCGCCGGATTGCACGACATAGCTGCCATCTTCGGCCAGCGCATGCGCGCTGTCCGCGCCGGTGGGCGGCGTGTTGTTGCCGACGTTGACGGTGACGCTGGCGCTGCTCGAGCCGCCCTGCGAATCGGTCACGGTGTAGCTGATGCTGGCGGTGCCGGCGAAGTTGCTGGCCGGCGTGAAGCTCAGCGTGCCGTTCGCGTTCACCGTCAACGTGCCCTGCGTCGGATCGGCCAGCACCGCGTTGCTCACGCTCAGCGCGTCGCCCTCGGCGTCGGAGTCGTTGGCGAGCACGGTGATCGTGATCGGCGTGTTGATCGGCGTCGACGCGAGGTCGTCGGCCGCGACCGGCGCGTCGTTGACCGCCGTCACGCTCAGGCTCAGCGTCGTGCTGGCGCTCGACGTGCCGTCGGTGGCGGTGTAGGTGACGACCGGCACGGCGCCGCTGTAGTTCGGCACCGGCGTGAAGCTGTAGCTGCCGTCGGCAGCGATCGTGAACACGCCAAGGCCCGGCAAGACGGCACTCGCGCCGGCCGCGTACTGGCTGCCCGCCACGCCGAAGCTGCTGACGCTCAGCGCCGGCCCGTCGACGTCGCTGTCGTTGACGAGCACGTTGCCGCTGATCGGCGAGTCCTCGAGCGTCGTGGCCACATCGGCCAGCGCGAGCGGCGCGTCGTCGACGGCGATGACGTTGAGGGCCACGCTCGCCGGTGCCGACACCGCGCCTGCGTCATCGGTCACGGTGAAGGTGATGGCGGTGTCGCCATTGAAGTCGGGCGCGGGCTTGAAGAGCAGGCCCGCCGCGGCGGCCGGCGTCAGCGCCTGCCCCACGACCACCGGCGTCACCCCGTCGGCCAGCAGCACGGTGCTGCCGCCCGGAATGGCGGTGACGGTGACGCTCGCGACGTTGCCATCGACGTCCTGGCCGCCGAGCGAGATCGGCAGCGTCGCGTCTTCGAGGCCGGATGCCGCTGCGTCGGTGGCCACCGGCGCGTCGTTGACCGCGCTCAGATCGATGCTCGCGCTGCCGCTCGCGGTGACGCCGCCGCTGCTCACGGTGTATTCGAAGTCACCGACGTTCGCGCTGCTGTTGTAGTCGGCCGGCGGCACGTACTGCAGGCCGGGCAGGTCGGTCACCGCCAGCACCGTGCCGGCGCCGACGATGCTGCCGTCGGCCTTGTGCACCTCGCCGATCGCGGGAACCTGGGTGACGGTCACCACCGCGCCGGCCGCGGCGCCGCTGGGCGCGGGCAGCCCCAGGTTGACCGAGGGGCCTTCTTCGACTGCACTGACAACGCTCGATCCGGCGCTGAGAACCGACGTCGAGGTCTGGTCGATGCTGTTGGTTCCGGTGAAAGGCAGTGGCCCGGTGGCGATGCCGGCGCTTTGCGTCAGCGCGCTCGCGCTGGCGACTTCGACCACGCGGTCGACCCTCAGCCCGGGGCTCAGGTCGCCCGCGCCGTCACCGGCGAGCGTGGCGGCCGGAGCGGTGGCCGGGTTGTCTTCGTTCAACCCGGTGATCACGCGGTCGATGTCGTTCGCCCCCGGTGTCGCGGCCACGTTCGGGCCCGCCTCCGGCTTCATCTCGACGATGCCGTTCTGCGTGGTCAGGATCACGTCGCCGCGTTCGACGATGTCGCCCACGTGAAGGGCTCGCATCTTGCCGTCGGCGCCGCGGATGAGGGCGGAGCCTTGCATGGCGATGACTTTTCCGTGGGTCGTCTGGATCAGAGTGGGCATGGCATGGACCGAGCAGGTGCGATGGCTCAGAGGATAACGTTTGGACACATTTCTTATGCACTCCGACCGGCGGTGATTTCGTGAACAGAATCACCGAACTAGCGCGCTTGAATGGCGATAAGAAATTCGCGGCGCGAATCGAGCCGACGCAAGTCGTAACAAGCCGTATCGGCTATTTCGACGCGCCGCGGGAGGACTTGAGGGGATTTTTTTGGCGTGCCAGCCGCCCGGGGCGGCTCAGCGCTCGCGCAATGCGTAGGCCTTGGCCTTGAGCACCGGCTTCAGCAGGTAGGCCATGACCGTCTTGCGACCGGTCAGCACATCGACCTCGGCGGTCATGCCGGGAATCACCGGCATCTTGTCGCTGAAGTGCGTCTGCGTGGTGCGCACGCGCACCAGGTAGAACGCGTTGCCGCGTTCGTCGACGATGGTGTCGGGGCTGATGTTCTCGACCTTGGCGGCGAGACCGCCGTAGATGGAGAAGTCGTAGGCGGTGAACTTCACCGTCGCGTCCTGACCCGGGCGGATGAACGCGATGTCCTTCGGCTGCACCTTGGCCTCGAGCACCAGGTTGTCGTCGAGCGGAACGATCTCGACGATGTCCTTGCCCGGCTGGACCACCCCGCCGATGGTGTTGGCGAGCAGCCGCTGCACGCGACCGCGCACGGGGCTCTTGACCTGCGCCTTGTCGACGCGGTCAGCCAGCGCCACCGCGCCTTCGTTCAGCGCGTTGAGCTTGCCCATCACGTCGGCCATCTCCTTGCGTGCCTCGTTGCGGAAGGTCAGCTCGGTCTCCTGGATCTTGCGCTGCGCCTCGCCGATCGCGGCCTGAACGCGGGCGATCTGCGCGCCGGCCTGCTCGGCGTCGCCGCGGCCGCGCGACAGCTCGCGTTCGAGCCGCAGGATGTCGACTTCGGAGACCGCACCGCTGGCCAGCAGCGGCTTGGTCTTGGCGAGTTCCTGCTGGCCGAATTCGACGCTGCGCTCGGCCGACGACTTGCGCGCCCGCATCTCGCTCAGTTCCTGCTGGCGCTGCTGCAATTGCTGCTGGTTGATCGCAACCATCGTGTTCAGTTCGGACAGTCGCGTCTCGTAGAGGCGGCGCTCCTCGTCGAGGATGCGTTTCTGCTCAGCGTCATCGCCGTTGCGCATCGCCGGCGGCTGAAATGCCGAGCCCTCGGCCAGCGCGCGCAGCCGCGCCTG
>DASXQQ010000187.1:0-9505 GCA_036507085.1 Piscinibacter sp.
GTGGCCGACCTGCGGCGCCAGGCGCATCAGCGCGTGCAGCGCGAGCGGCACGCCGAGGTGGGTCTGCAAACCCTTGTCGACGCCGCCCATGCGGCTGCCGCGCCCGCCGGCGAGGATCAGGCCGGTAATCTCTTCCTTCGGGATGGCCGCCCCATCCAGCGGACACCGCGGATCCGGCTCCGCCGGTCCGCTGGTGTTGCCCCCTAGAGGGGGAGCGCCGAAGGCGCTTCGGGGGTGGTCCATTTCACCCACCGATGTAGTGCATCTCGACCCGGCGCTCACCGCCTCCGGTGTCGGCCGCTTGCGCACTGCGCAGTTCGGAATAGCGGTCGCCGCGCGCCTGCCAGATCAGGCCGATCGCTGCGGCGATCTGCTCGTCGCTGTAGTCCCCGCGCAGTAGCGCGCGCAAGTCGTGGCCCTGGGTCGCGAACAGGCAGAGGTACAGCTTGCCTTCGGTCGACAGCCGGGCCCGGTTGCAGTCGTGGCAGAACGCCTGCGTGACGCTCGAGATCACGCCGATCTCGCCGCTGCCGTCGCGGTAACGCCAGCGCTCGGCCGTCTCGCCGGTGTAATTCGGCTCGATCGTTTCGAGCGGGAACACGTCGTTCAGCCGCGCGATCACCTGCGCCGACGGCAGCACCTCGTCCATGCGCCAGCCGTTGGTGGCGCCCACGTCCATGTACTCGATGAAGCGCAGGATGATCGGCGTGCCCTTGAAGTGGCGCGCCATCGCGACGATTTCGCCGTCGTTGGTGCCGCGCTTGACCACCATGTTGACCTTGATCGGCCCAAGCCCGACGCGCTCGGCCGCCTCGATGCCGGCCAGCACCTCGGCGACCGGAAAGTCGGCGTCGTTCATGCGGCGGAAGATCGCGTCGTCGAGTGCATCGAGGCTGACGGTGACGCGTCGCAGCCCGGCGTCCTTCAGCGCCTGCGCCTTCTTCGCCAGCACCGAGGCGTTGGTCGTCAGCGTGAGGTCGAGCGGCTGGCCGTCGGGCGTGCGCAAGCCGTTCAGCATCTCGACCAGCAGCTCGAGGTTCTTGCGCAGCAGCGGCTCGCCGCCGGTCAGGCGGATCTTGTGCACGCCATGGGCGACGAACAGGCGCGCGGTGCGGGTGATCTCTTCGAAGGTCAGCAGCGAGGAGTGCGGCAGGAACTGGTAATTCTTGTCGAACACTTCCTTCGGCATGCAGTAGCTGCAGCGAAAGTTGCAGCGGTCGGTGACCGAGATGCGCAAGTCGCGCAGCGGCCGGCCCAGCGTGTCGGCCAGCGATCCGGTGGCCGGCATCGCGACGGCGGGTACCACCGGCACGCGCGAGGCGTAGCGGTGGTCGGCAAGCGGTACGACTTTTTCGGCCATCCCCGCATTTTGCCCCTGTGGCGCCGCCCCGGCGCGGCGGCGGGCTTGTCGGCGGCAGGGGATCAGTGGGCGGCGGGCGCCGCCGCAGCGGCGGGAAACGCCTGGGCGACCGGCTCGGCGCGGCGCGCGCCGGTGAACCGGCGGGCCCAGTAGGTGAAGCGCATGTCCTCGACCCGCACCTCGCCCCCCGGGCGCGGTGCGTGGATGAACTTGCCCTCCCCGAGGTAGATGCCGACGTGGGAGAAGGTGCGCTTCAAGGTGTTGAAGAACACCAGGTCGCCGGGCATCAGATCGTCGCGCTTCACCGCGACGAGGCCGGGCGCGCTGGCCTGCTCGTCGACACGGCGCGGCAGTACGAGGCCCAGGCTCATCTCGAAGATGTGGCGGGTGAAGCCGCTGCAATCGAAGCCGGCGGTTTCGTTGGAGCCACCGCGCCGGTACGGCACGCCGAGGAAGTTCATCGCGGTCAGCACCATGTCGGAGGCCTGGTCGCGAACCCGCCGGACGAGGCTCGATGGGGCGTGAGTGACGTCGGGCAGGGCGCTCGGGGCGCTGGCGGCTGCTGCACTCGGTGCGGCCTCGGCATCTGCGCTCGGCGCGGCCTGCGCCATGCCGGTGATGGCGGCGAAGCTGAGGACGAGCAGGGGCCGGAAATCGAGCATCGCGCGCAGGATAGGTGGAGCGACAAAGGCCCGTCAAATGCGGGGCTTCGGTTCGAGGCGCGCCGGCGAGGTGACCAAGAGCCAGGTTTCGCGAGCGAAATGCGATGCAGAATCGGCCGCAGAGACGGAGACAGCTGCCATGAACCGCTACAAAGAGTTTCATCAACGGTCCATCACCGATCGCGACGGCTTCTGGTCCGAACAGGCCGCGCTGATCGATTGGCACACGCCCTTCGAGCAGGTCTGCGACTACAGCAAGCCGCCGTTCGTGCGCTGGTTTGCCGGCGGCCAGACCAACCTGTGCCACAACGCGGTCGATCGCCATCTGAGCCACCGCGCCGAGCAGAACGCGCTGATCTTCGTCTCCAGCGAGACCGGCGAGGAACGCGTCTACAGCTATCGCGAACTGCATGCCGAGGTGCAGCGCATGGCGGCGGTGCTGCTGTCGCTGGGTGTCAAGCAGGGCGACCGCGTGCTGATCTACATGCCGATGATTCCGCAGGCCGCGTTTGCAATGCTCGCCTGTGCGCGCATCGGCGCGATCCATTCGGTGGTGTTCGGCGGGTTTGCAAGCGTGAGCCTTGCGAGCCGCATCGACGACGCGCAGCCGCTCGTCATCGTCAGCGCGGACGCGGGCAGCCGCGCCGGCAAGGTGGTGGCGTACAAGCCGCTGCTCGACGAAGCGATTCGCCTCGCCGAGCACAAGCCGGCGAAGGTCGTGCTGGTCAACCGCGGCATGGCGACCATGGAGATGGTCGAGGGCCGCGACGCCGACTACGCCGCACTGCGCGAGCGCCAACTCGACGCGCAGGTGCCCTGCGTGTGGGTGGACGCCACGCACCCGAGCTATACGCTCTACACCAGCGGCACGACCGGCAAGCCGAAAGGCGTGCAGCGCGACACCGGCGGCTACGCGGTCGCCCTGGCGGCGAGCATGAAATACATTTTTTGCGGCCAGGCCGGGGAGACCTACTTCTCCACCAGCGACATCGGCTGGGTGGTCGGCCACAGCTACATCGTCTACGGCCCCTTGATCGCCGGCATGGCGACGATCATGTACGAGGGCCTGCCGATCCGTCCCGACGCGGGCGTCTGGTGGAGCCTGGTCGAGAAGTACAAGGTGACGGCGATGTTCAGCGCGCCCACCGCGGTGCGGGTGCTGAAGAAGCAGGACCCGAAGTACCTGCGCCAGCATGACGTGAGCTCGCTGCGCGCGCTGTTCCTGGCCGGCGAGCCACTCGACGAAACCACGGCGAAATGGATCGCCGATGGGCTGGGCATACCCATCATCGACAACTACTGGCAGACCGAAACCGGCTGGCCGATTCTGGCGCTGGCCAACGGCGTGGAACGGCAGACCAGCAAGTTCGGCAGCCCCGGCCTCGCGATGTACGGCTACGACGTCAAGCTGCTCGACGAGCACAGCGGCGAGGAGCTGACCGGGGCGAACCAGAAGGGCGTGGTCGTCATCGAAGGCCCTTTGCCGCCCGGTTGCATGCAGACGGTGTGGCGCGACGATGAGCGCTTCGTCAAGACCTACTGGCACAGCGTGCCGGGCAAGATGGTCTACACGACCTTCGACTGGGGCATTCGCGACGAGGACGGCTACTTCTTCATCCTCGGCCGCACCGATGACGTGATCAACGTCGCCGGCCACCGGCTGGGCACGCGCGAGATCGAGGAGAGCATCTCGAGCCACTCGAACGTCGCCGAGGTCGCGGTGGTCGGTGTGGCCGACGCGCTGAAGGGCCAGGTCGCGATGGCCTTCGTCGTCCCCAAGGACGCGAGCGCGCTCGGCGATGCCGCAGCGCGACTCAAGCTCGAAGGCGAGATCATGAAGACGGTCGACCGGCAACTCGGCGCAGTGGCCCGACCGTCACGCGTTCATTTCGTCAACGTGCTGCCGAAGACGCGTTCCGGCAAGCTGCTGCGGCGCGCGATCCAGGCGGTCTGCGAGCAGCGCGATCCGGGCGACCTGACGACGATCGAGGACCCGGTGGCGCTGCAGCAGATCAAGGACCTGGTCAGCGGCTGAGCCTCACAGCACCTCGGAGGCGAAGTCTGCCAGCCGCGAGCGCTCGCCGCGCGCCAGCATCACATGGCCCGAATGCGGCCAGCCCTTGAAGCGGTCGACCGCATAGGTCAGGCCCGAGCTGCCTTCGGTGAGGTAAGGCGTGTCGATCTGGGCGAGGTTGCCCAGGCAGACGATCTTCGTGCCCGGGCCGGCGCGGGTGATCAGCGTCTTCATCTGCTTGGGCGTGAGGTTCTGCGCCTCGTCGATGATGACGTACTTGTTCAGGAAGGTGCGGCCGCGCATGAAGTTCAGGCTCTTGATCTTGATCTTGCTGCGCACCAGGTCGTTGGTGGCGGCGCGCCCCCATTCGCCGGCGCCGCCGTCGCCCTTGGACAGCACTTCCAGGTTGTCGTCGAGCGCGCCCATCCACGGGCCCATCTTTTCCTCTTCGGTGCCGGGCAGGAAGCCGATGTCCTCGCCCACCGGCACCGTCACGCGGGTCACGATGATCTCGGTGTAGCGGCGGTCGTCCATCACCTGCGACAAGCCCGAGGCCAGTGTCATCAGCGTCTTGCCGGTTCCCGCCGTGCCGGTGAGGGTGATGAAGTCACACTCCGGGTCCATCAGCAGGTTGAGCGCGAAGTTCTGTTCACGGTTGCGCGCCGTCACGCCCCATACCGCGTTCTTCTGGTGGGTGTATTCGCGCAGCGTCTTCAGCACCGCGGTCTTGCCGGTGATCTCGGTGACCTTGGCGTACAGCGGCGCAGCGCCGGGCGCCTCGAGGTAGACGAACTGGTTGATCAGCAGCGCCGGTACCAGCGGCCCGCTGATGCGGTAGAAGGTGCTGCCGCCCTGGTTCCAGCTCTCCATCGTCTTGCCGTGACGGTCCCAGAAATCGGACGGCAACTGCAGCACGCCGGTGTAGAGCAGGTCGCCGTCCTCCAGCGTCTTGTCGTTGAAGTAGTCCTCGGCCGGCAGCCCCAAGGCACGCGCTTTGATGCGCATGTTGATGTCCTTGGACACCAGCACCACGTCGCGCGCCGGCTTCTGTTCGCGCAGCGCCTGCACGACGCCGAGGATCTGGTTGTCGGCCTTGCCCTGCGGCAGGCCCGCCGGCAGGCTCACGTTGACGAGGTTGGTCTGGAAGAACAGCTTGCCGGCGGCTTCGCGGTGGCCGGTGCGCGACAGCGCCAGGCCCTCGGACATGCCGCTCGCATCGCGGCTTCCCATGCTCGCGGCCAGCGCGTCGAGGTCGCGGCTCACCTGGCGCGCGTTGCGGGCCACTTCGGTCATGCCGCGCTTGTGGCCGTCGAGCTCTTCGAGCGTGATCATCGGCAGGTAGATGTCGTGCTCCTCGAAGCGGAACAGCGACATCGGGTCGTGCATCAGCACGTTGGTGTCGAGCACGAACAGCTTGGCCGGGCCGTTGCCGCGCGGCTTGCGCGAGCGCGGCTCGGGCGCCGCGCGCTGGGCCAGCGGCGGCGCGCTCGGCTTCATCTCGGTCGGCGCGATGACCGGCGCGGTCTCGGCCGCCGAGTCGTACAGGTTCAATTCGGCGGGTGAGGCCGGCTCGGCGGAGAGGCTGGTCTTGTGGGCCCGTTTGCCGGGTTTGGGTGCGGCCTGCGATTCGAAGTCGTTGAGGGTCAGGAGGGCAGCTCGTTTGGCAGGCGGCTTGGGCAGTGGCATGGGGTGGTTTCGGTCCGGCTGGGAAAAGAAAAAAGCCGCACAGTCACCTGTGCGGCTTTGAAGGAGAGAGTGCGCGTTTCACAACTCACGGGCATGGCTCATTATGCACATCTTGGGGGTCGCTACAACCCGTTGTCGCGTTCCAGCAAACCACATGCCCAAATGAAAAGGCCGACCCGCGGGCCGGCCCTTTCTTGTGAGAAGACGCGGCTCAGCCGGTCTTCTTGATCGCCTTCACGGCTTTCAGCACTTCCTCGACGTGGCCGGCGACCTTGAGGCCGCGCCACTCGGCGCGCAGCACGCCGCTGCCGTCGATCAGGAAGGTGCTGCGCTCGATGCCCTTGACCTTCTTGCCGTACATGATCTTGTTCTTGACCACGCCGAACATGTGGCAGAGCTTTTCTTCGGTGTCGGCGATCAGCTCGAACGGCAGCTCGAGCGCCTGCTTGAACTTGTCGTGCGAGGCCATGTTGTCGCGCGACACGCCGAACACGACCGCGCCGGACTTGATGAAGTCCTTGTGGTGGTCGCGAAACTGCATTGCCTCGGTGGTGCAGCCGGGTGTGTTGTCCTTCGGATAGAAGTACAGGACGACGATCTGGCCGGCGTAAGCCTGCGGCGTGAACTTCACGCCACCGGTTGCAAGCGCTTCAAATTCCGGGAGGGGTTTGTTGAGGGCTGGCGTCATGAAGTATTCTGCTTGGTTGCGCCTTGTGGGCGTAGCCGGTGATTATAAGGCCTCGGCCCGTCACGGCCGCCGCTTTGCCCGACTCAAACTGGGGATGCTGCTGCCGCTTCGAAGAGCAGCGCCACGACCACCGGCCGGTCTTCGGCCAGTAGCACGTTGTAGGTGCGACAGGCCGCCGCGGTGTCCATGGTCTCGATGCCGATGTGCTGGTCGATCAGAGGTCGCAGCAGCGCGGCCGACGGGAAGCGGATGCGCCGGCCGCTGCCGAAGATCACGAGCTCGGGTTTCAAGCCTGCGACCATCGCGAAGTGCTCCGCACTGAGGGCCGCGAAGTCGCTCACCGGCCAGGCGAGCACCTGGCCTTTCCACGGCACGACGACGCTCGTGGTGTGCTCGACGCCGTTGACGATGACGCCCTCGGGACCATGGCGCGAAATGGCGTTCGTTCCGTCGATGCGATCGGCTTGCAGCTTCAAGGGGGCCACCAGAGTGCGTGTGGTTAAATTATAAGTTTTGCGCTGCGGCAAAAGTATCCCGGAGGCCCTTTGAAACCGATCGTCAAGTCGAGCAAGCTCGCCAACGTCTGCTACGACATCCGTGGCCCGGTGCTCGACAAGGCGCGCGAGATGCAGGAAGAGGGCCACAAGATCATCCAGCTGAACATCGGCAACATCGCCGCGTTCGGGCTGGAGCCGCCCGACGAGATCGTGCAGGACATGATCCGCAACCTGCCGCACACGGCGGGCTACACCGACAGCAAGGGCCTGTTCGCCCCGCGCCGGGCGGTGGTGCACTACACCCAGGAAAAGCAGATCCCTGGCGTGACGGTGGACGATGTCTACCTCGGCAACGGCGCGTCGGAATTGATCGTGATGAGCATGAACGCGCTGCTCAACGACGGCGACGAGGTGCTGATCCCGGCCCCCGACTACCCGCTGTACACCGCGGCGGTCGCGCTCTCGGGCGGAACGCCGGTGCACTATGTCTGCGACGAGCAGGCGGGCTGGATGCCCGACATCGCCGACATGAAGAAGAAGATCACGCCGAACACCAAGGCGATCGTCGTCATCAACCCGAACAACCCGACCGGCGCGCTCTACCCGGACAGTGTGCTGAAGGAGATCGTCGAGGTCGCGCGCCAGCACCAGCTGGTGGTGTTCGCCGACGAGATCTACGACAAGACGCTGTACGACGGCGAGACGCACACCAGCATCGCCTCGCTCGCCGACGACGTGCTGTTCGTCAGCTTCAACGGCCTGAGCAAGAACTACCGCTCCTGCGGCTACCGCGCCGGCTGGATGGTCGTGTCGGGCGAGAAGCGCCACGCGAAGGACTACATCGAGGGGCTGAACATGCTGGCCTCGATGCGTCTGTGCTCGAACACGCCGGGGCAGCTCGCGATCCAGACCGCGCTCGGGGGCTACCAGAGCATCAAGGACCTGGTCGCGCCGAGCGGCCGGCTGGGCCGCCAACGCGACCTCGCCTACCAGCTGCTGAGCGACATTCCGGGCGTCAGCGTGGTCAAGCCGAAGGCAGCGCTCTACATGTTTCCGCGCCTCGACCCGAAGGTCTACCCGATCGCCGACGACCAGCAGTTCGCCTACGAGCTGCTCGCCGAGGAGAAGGTGTTGATCGTGCAGGGGACCGGGTTCAACTGGCTGCAGCCCGACCACTTCCGCCTGGTCTTCCTGCCCAACTCCGACGATCTGACCGACGCGATCGGCCGCATCGCGCGCTTCCTCGAGCACTACCGCAAACGTCACTCTCTTTGAGCATCTGCAAGCCATGAAACCGATACAAGTCGGCCTGTTGGGCATCGGCACCGTGGGCAGCGGCACGTTCAACGTGCTGCGCCGAAATCAGGAAGAGATTCGTCGCCGCGCCGGCCGCGGCATCGAGATCACGATGGTGGCCGACCTCGACACCGTGCGTGCCCGGGCTGTCGTCGGCGAGCACGCGAAGGTTGTCGCCGATGCGCGCGAGGTGATCGCGAATCCCGAGATCGACATCGTCATCGAATTGATCGGCGGCTACGGCATCGCCAAGGCGCTGGTGATGGAAGCGATCGCCAGCGGCAAGCATGTGGTCACCGCCAACAAGGCGCTGCTGGCGGTGCACGGCACCGAGATCTTCGCGGCGGCGCGCGAGAAGGGCGTGATGGTTGCCTTCGAGGCGGCGGTCGCTGGCGGCATTCCGATCATCAAGGCGCTGCGCGAAGGCCTGACCGCGAACCGCATCGAATGGATCGCCGGCATCATCAACGGGACCACCAACTTCATCCTGTCGGAGATGCGCGCCAAGGGGCTGGACTTCGCCGCGGTGCTGAAGGAGGCGCAGGCGCTGGGCTATGCCGAGGCCGACCCGACCTTCGACATCGAGGGCGTCGACGCGGCCCACAAGGCGACGATCATGAGCGCGATCGCCTTCGGCATCCCGGTGCAGTTCGACCGCGCGCATGTCGAGGGCATCACCCAGCTGCAGGCGGCCGACATCACGTATGCCGAGCAGCTCGGCTACCGCATCAAGCTGCTGGGCATCACCAAGCGCCGCGACCATGGGATCGAGCTGCGGGTGCACCCGACGCTGGTGCCGGCCAAGCGCCTGATCGCCAATGTCGAGGGCGCGATGAACGCGGTGCTGGTGCATGCCGATGCGGTGGGCACGACGATGTACTACGGCAAGGGCGCCGGCGCCGAGCCGACCGCGTCGGCGGTGGTCGCCGACCTGGTGGACATCACCCGCCTGCACACGGCGGACCCGAACCACCGCGTGCCGCACCTCGCGTTCCAGCCCGACGAGCTCGCACCGACGCCGATCCTGCCGATCGAGCAGGTCGTGACCTCGTTCTACCTGCGCCTGCAGGTGGCCGACAAGGCCGGCGTGCTGGCGCGCATCACCGGCATCCTCGCCGACCTGGGCATTTCGATCGACGCGCTGCTTCAGCGCCCGAACGACAACGGCGGGGTCGAGGGGGCGGCGCAAACCGATGTCATCATCCTCACGCATGACACCGTCGAAGGCGAAATGAACAAGGCGATCGCGCAGATGCAGGCGCTGCCCACCGTGCTCGCGCCGATCGTGCGCATCCGCAAGGA
>DASXQQ010000188.1:0-7290 GCA_036507085.1 Piscinibacter sp.
CGCCGACAAGCCGGCCACGCTGTCGCTCGGGACCGGCGAACTCGCGCCGGCGATGGAGTCGCGGCTGATTGGGCTGGCCGAAGGGACGCGCACCTCGTTCGAGCTGGCGGCGGGCGAGGCGTTCGGTGAGCGCAATGCCGAGCTGCTGCAGCGGGTCAAGCGTTCGTTGCTCGACGAGCTCGGCGACCCCGACGAGCAGTACCAGGTCGGCGACGTGGTGCAGTTCCCCACCCCCGATGGCCACGGCGCCTATGCCGGCGTGGTGCGCGAACTCGGCGACGACTGGTTGCTGTTCGACTTCAACCACCCGCTCGCCGGCCAGCCAGTGACCTTCGAAGTGCAACTGATCGGGGTGCTGTGATGCGCGGCGCGAATGCGGATGTCGAAGAGGTTGTGCTGGCCGAGCCGCGCGGCTTTTGCGCCGGCGTCGACCGCGCGATCGAGATCGTCGAGCGCGCGCTCGCCAAGTTCGGCGCGCCGATCTACGTGCGCCACGAGATCGTGCACAACACCTATGTGGTCAACGACCTGAAAGCCAAGGGTGCGATCTTCATCGAAGACCTGGCCGAGGTGCCGCCCGGCGCGACGCTGGTGTTCAGCGCCCACGGCGTGTCGCAGGCGGTGCGCCGCGAAGCCGACGCGCGCGGCTTCAGCGTGTTCGATGCGACCTGCCCGCTGGTGACCAAGGTGCATGTCGAGGTCGCCAAGCTGCACAAGGAGGGCTACGACTTCATCATGATCGGCCACAAGGGTCACCCCGAGGTCGAGGGCACGATGGGGCAGCTGAGCGAAGGCATCTACCTCGTCGAGGATGTGGCCGATGTGGAGCAGGTGCAGGTCGCGCAGGCGGCCAAGCTCGCGGTGGTGACGCAGACCACGCTGTCGGTCGACGACGCGGCGGAGATCCTCGCCGCGGTGAAGCGCCGCTTCCCCGCAGTGCGCGAGCCCAAGCAGCAGGACATCTGCTACGCGACGCAGAACCGGCAGGACGCGGTGAAGGTGCTCGCGCCACGCGTCGATGTGCTGGTGGTGGTGGGCAGCCCGACCAGCTCCAACAGCAACCGGCTGCGCGAACTGGCCGAGCGACTCGGCACGCACGCCTACATGGTCGACTCGCCCGACGACCTGCGCGCCGAGTGGTTCGAGGGCAAGAAGCGCGTCGGCCTGACCGCCGGCGCGTCGGCGCCCGATGTGCTGGTGCAGCAGGTCATCGCGCGGCTGCGCTCGCTCGGCGCGGTGTCGGTGCGCAGCATGCCGGGCGTCGAGGAGACGACGCACTTCCCGCTGCCCAAGGGCCTGAAGTAGCGCGTCAGTGGCGCAGCCGGCGGTGCACGGTCACCGGCTGCACGGCGGTCGGCGCCTTGGCGCCGGCATCGGCGCAGCTGTCGCAACTGCCGCACCCGCTGCCCGATTGCACCGCCTCGCGAAGCGGCCGCGCCAGCGGGTCGGGCAATGGGAGCTTGAGCATCGCCGTGGCCATCGCGCGTCGTGCGGCCGACGGCATCAGCGTCCATGCCGCATAGACGGTGCAGGCCAGAACGACCAAGGCGACGACAAGCGACTGCGCCAACAAGGTCTCAGCCCCCGAGCCAGAGCGCCACGCGGTAGGTGACGAACGCCGCCCCATAGGCGAGCACGAACAGGTAGGCCGCCATCAGCACCGGATAACGCCACGAATTGGTTTCGCGCTTGACCACCGCGAGGGTCGAGATGCACTGCGGTGCGAACACATACCAGGCGAGCAGCGCGTAGGCGGTGGCGAGCGACCAGCCCTGCGCGATGACCGGCGCCAGCGTGTCGGCCACCGAGTCGCCGGCGGCCGACAGCGAGTAGACGGTGCCGAGCGCGCCCACCGCCACTTCGCGCGCCGCGAGGCCGGGCACCAGCGCGATCGAGATCTGCCAGTTGAAGCCGATCGGCGCGAACACATGCTGCAGCGCCTGGCCGAGCCAGCCGGCGACGCTGTACTGGATGGCCGGCCCGGTGGCGCCGAGCGGCGGCGCGGGGGTGCTCGACAGGAACCACAGCACCACCATCAGCGAGAAGATGATCGTGCCAACGCGGCGCAGGAAGATGCGGGCGCGCTCCCACAGACCGAGCACCAAGTTGCGCAGCCCCGGCACGCGGTAGGGCGGCAGCTCGAGCATCAGCGGCTGGTAGCGGCTTTTCATCCAGACGCGCTTGAAGACCCAAGCCACGCCCATCGCCGAAGCGACGCCGGCGACGTACAGCGCGAACAGCGTGAGACCCCGCAGGTTGAACGGGCCGACTGCGCGGTTGGGCACGAACGCGCCGATCAGCAGCGCATAGACCGGCAACCGCGCCGAGCAGGTCATCAGCGGCGCGATCATGATCGTCGCGAGCCGGTCGCGCCAGTGGGCGATCGTGCGCGTGGCCATGATGCCGGGGATCGCGCAGGCGAAGCTCGACAGCAGCGGAATGAAGGCGCGCCCCGACAGGCCCACCGTGCCCATCAGCCGGTCGAGCAGGAACGCGGCGCGCGGCAGGTAGCCCGAATCCTCGAGCAGCAGGATGAAGAAGAACAGGATCAGGATCTGCGGCAGGAACACGATCACGCTGCCGGCGCCGGCGATCACGCCGTCGACCAGCAGGCTGCGCAGCGGGCCTTCGGGCAGGTGGGCGGTGGTCCATTGGCCGGTGGCGACCATCGCCGACTTGATCGCGTCCATCGGCACGTTGGCCCAAGAAAATACCGCCTGGAACACGAGGAACAGCAGCGCAGCGAGGATCGCGAGGCCCCCCACCGGGTGCATCACGACCGCGTCGATGCGGTGATGAAAGCGCTGGAACTGCGTCGCGTTCGGCGCCGCGGCGGCGAGGATGCGGCGCACCTCGCGCTGCAGTTCGGCCGCCGACGGGGCCTCGGACTCGGCCTGGTCGGCGCGCTGCGGCGGCACGCCGACGGCGAGCTCGCGCTCCAGTTCGGCGAGCAGTGCGGCATGGCCGTCGTGCCTCACCGCCACCGTCTCGACGACCGGGCAGCCAAGTTCCGCGGCGAGGCGCTTGATGTCGATCGCGAGTCCCTGGGCGCGCGCCACATCGGCCATGTTGAGGGCGACGAGCATCGGTCGGCCGAGCCGCCTGAGCTCGAGCACGAGGCGCAGGTTCATCCGCAGGTTGGTCGCGTCGACCACCGCGACGACGGCGTCGGGCGCCGCCTCGCCGGTGCGCCGGCCTTCGATCACCTCGAGCGTGACCTGTTCGTCGGGGGTGGCGGGGGTGAGACTGTAGGCGCCGGGCAGGTCGACCACCGACACGCTCTGGCCATTGCGCAGCCGCGCGAGGCCGACCTTGCGCTCGACGGTGACGCCGGCGTAGTTGGCGACCTTCTGGCGCGCGCCGGTGAGCAGGTTGAACAGCGCGGTCTTGCCGCAATTCGGGTTGCCGACCAGCGCCACGCTCCATGCCGGCGCGGCGTGCGACCGCGCGTGGTGGGCCGACATCGCGTTCAGGCCGGTCGCACCGCGATGCACTGCGCTTCGACGAGGCGCAGCGCGAACATCGTTTCGCCGATCAGCACCGCCAGCGGTTCGCGCCCGCCCGGGCCGCGGCGCAGCAGCTGCAGCGGCTCGCCCGGAATGAAGCCGAGTTCACCGAGCCGGCGCAAGGTCACCGCATCGACCTCGGACGAAGCCGCGACGACTCCCTCGACGGTGGCGTGGGCGCCGTTGGGCAGGTCGGTGAGCAGCATGTGGGGGTGTGCGGATGGATGCAAATGAGATTCTCTCTCATTTCGATATGGCCTTGCGCAAGGCCTTATCGCCGTGAGTTGCGTCAAAGTCGACGCTTCGGTGACTTCTGCGCCGGCGGTGAACCGCGGCCACCCCGCCCATGCCGATGCCCGCCAGCGAATGCACCCAGCCGAGCGCCGGCCGCAGCGCTTCGGGCGCGAAGTAGTACAGCAGGTAGCCGGTGGCGGCGAGCATGCCGCCGAGCAGGCACAGCGTGAAGCCGGTGCCGCGCTGGCTGGCCCAGCGGTGCCGCCCGCTCATGCGCCAGCCCTGCGGCACGTGCGACGCCGCCAGCACGCCGAACATGAACAGCGCGCCGAAGGCGACCAGCCCGTGCAGACGCATCGCCCAGGCTTCGAGCGGATGCGGCAGCTCGCCGGCGCCGCCGCCGATGCCGTAGTGAATCGCCAGCCAGACGATGCCCGTGAGCAGCAGCATCGCGCCGACCGCGTAGAGCGATCGCCGCTGCCAGCGGGGGAGACGGTGGGCGTGGCGCGTCATTTCAATGCAGCCAGGCCTGTGCGCCGTGGCGCGCCAGCAGCGGATGCGCCGCGTCGCCGCTGAGCGCGACGACCTTGGTCAGCGCGTCGGCCCAGAGGCAGCGCGGCGCGGCGACGCTGGCATGGGCGCGGCGGCCGGCGTGCTCGAGGCAGCTGGTGGCGAACGCGCCCTCAGCGAGGGTGGCGAAGGGGCGCACGCCGCCGGCCGATTCGTCGCGCACCGACACCGGCAACTCGGCGTCGCCGAACACGCGCAGGTCGCCACCGGCATTGACCCAGCCGGCGCGGCAACCGCGCTGCATCAAGGCGTCGACCGCGACATCGACCGCATGCCCCTTGCCGATGCCGCCGAGGTCCAGGCGCACGGCGTCGCTCAACTTGTAGAGCTGCGCGGCGTCACGGCGCCAGCCGGTGGGCGCCGTGCCGACCGAGATGTCGAACAGGCCAACGCTGGCGTCGCGCAAGGCCTGCGCGGCGGCCAGCACCTGCGCGGTGTGCGGCCGCAGCTCGAGGCTTTGCCCGGCGCGCAGCGCATGGAAGCGCGCCACGTCACTGTGGGCATCGAAGCGCGACAGGCAGGCCTGGACCTCGGCGATCGCGCCGAATGCCGCGTCGATCGCGGCGTCGTCATGCGCACCGCTGCGGGCAATGGCCACTTCGACCAGCGTGCCGAGCAAGGGCCGCGCGCGGCGCAGCCAGGGATGCGGCGCGAGGCGGTTGATCACTGGAGGCTCCCGCTGCGGCGGGCCGCATCGACAACCGAGACGATGCGCCGCACGCCCTCGGTCACGTGGCTGCAACTCAGCGTCGCGCCGCTGATGTTGGCGATGTCCTCGCCGACGCGAAGCGGCGACGCCGCCGTCTTGCCGATGAATTGTCGGCGCCACGCCGGCAGCCGGATCTCGTGGCCGTGGCTCTCGCGGTACGACAGCACCTCGACCTGCTTGACGGCGCCGTCGAGCCCGATGCCCACCGCGTAGCTGATGAGCTCGAACTTGCCGATCACCTCGTCGACCACGACGAAGCCGAGCGTCGCGCCGCCGCGCTGCGCGACGCGCAGCGGCCAGCGCGCCGAACGCGCGCGCACGCCCTGCGCGTCGAGCTTCTGCAGCTGCGCCGCGTCGAGCGTGAGCTCGCACGACTCGAACCGGTCGGCGTCGGGGAACATCAGCTTCGCCGCCTGCTCGGCGCTGAGGTAGTCGACCGCGAACGCGCTCGCCGGCGCGAGCGCGACGGCCGAGGCGGCGAGCACGACGCGCATCAGAAGCTCCAGCCGATCCCGAGGTCGACGCGGTTCGCGTCCTTGTTCTCGCGGAAGCGCTGCAGGTCGGCCTTCAGCACGACGCCGGGCGTGAGCTGGAAGTTCGCGCCGACGGTGACAACTCGCTCGGTCGCTGCGCCGGCCGGCGTGAGGCCGGGACCGAGGTCGGCGAAGCTGCGCGCGGTGTTGAACTGCTCGTAGCGAACGAACGGCCAGAGCGCGTAGTCCTCATGCGACCAGACCTTGTACGCGGCTTGCGCATACCAGCCGTCGAAGGACTTCGGAATCAGCGTCGGGTTGCCCACCAGCGCCGCGTTCAGCGCGGCGGTGTTGGAGATGCCGCCGCGGCTGTAGAGCGTGGCCAGGTCCCAGCGGCCGGGTGTCCAGCGTGCATGCACATCCCACAGCGTGACGCGCGCGCTGGCGGCGGCCTGGCCGTGGGTGGCGCCGCCGGTGAACAGCGAGCCGCCGAGCTGCAGACCTGGAATGCCGCGCCAGTTGAGTGCGCCGAACACCGACAGGTCGCGCGCCTTGGCGAGCGACAGCTCCTGGTGGATCGCGCCGAGCGGCGACTCGGCGCCCTCGCTCGAGCTCGCGTCCCACTTGCTCAGGTCGAAGCCGGTGCTGAGGCCCGTTTGCAGCGTGAGGCCGTTGTCGAAGCTGCCGACGATCTGCAGCCCGCCTTCGCGCCAGGTGGTCGGGATGATCGCGGTTTCGACGAAGTTGCGCTCGACGCCGTAGTAGGCGGTGGGTTCGTGGTTCTCGTTGAGCAGACCGACCGGCATCAGGAACAGCCCGCCGCGCACGGCCCAGGTGGGGGTCAGCTGGTGTTCGATGTAGGCCTGCTCGACTTCCACTTCGCCGGAATCGTCGGCCGACGACACCGCGTGCTCGACCTCGAGCTCGGTGACGACCTTGGTCTTCGCGTCGAAGCGGTGCTGGGCGCCGAGCACGAAGCGGCGCACATCGGCCTGCGCGTTCTGGCTCGCGCGGGTCGGACGGTTGTAGTTGATCTCGCCGTAGCTCGACAGGACGGTCGCGGGCTCCGCCGGGCGTGGCGGCGGGCTGGCGACAACCGGCGTTGCGGCGGGCGCCGGCGAGGCCGTGGGCGTCGGTGCGGCGCGCTGCTGCTGCAGTTGCGCGAGCTGTGCCTTCACGTTGGCCAGCTCGGCGGCGAGTTGGTCCAGCTTGCGCGCGAGTTCGGCTTCGGTGGGGCTTTGCGCGAAGCCGGCGCTGCTCGCGAGCAGCAGGCTCGCGGCCAGTGCGGTCTTCAACGGGGTCGCCAGCAGGCGGCTTCGGGACATCGGTTTCCTCCGGGACCGTTTCAGTTGGAATTCGGGAAGCGTCACGGCCGGTAGCCGTCGCTCAAGGTCTTCAGGAAGGCGATCACGTCGTCGATCTCGGCGTTGCTCAGCGCCGGCGCGTCGCCCGGCTTGCGGTTGTAGGGCGCCTCGCTGGTGTTGACGTTGGCGTGGTACTGCGGCGGCAGGTCGTCGAACTTGTTCACCTTGCCGTCGGGGTTCAGCGGGTAGAACCTTTCGGGGATGGTGTCGCGCTGCACGTAGAAGCTGAGCGTGTCCTTCAGCGTCTTGAACCGGCCGTTGTGGAAGAAGACCTGGCGCAGCGCCACGTTGCGCAGCGACGGCACCTTGAATGCGCCGCACAGGTCGCCGCGCGCGGCCAGGTCACCGCCTTCGCGCGCGCACAGGCCGAGGTCGAAGAAGGCCTGGTCGGCGTTCTGCGCCAGCGCGCTGTTGCGCGGCACGCCCAGGTTGTC
>DASXQQ010000189.1:0-3075 GCA_036507085.1 Piscinibacter sp.
CGGCGTCGGCGAGATCGAACGCGGCTTGCAGCTGCGCATGGGCGTCGACCCACTGGCCGAGGCTGAGCGAGCGCCGCTCCAGCACATGCAGCGCACGCCACGCCGCGCGCCAGTCGCAGGCCGGGCCCAGCGCGGCCGCCGCCGGGCAGGCCGGCCGGTAGACGTTCAGGGCCGCCTCGGCCAGCGCGGCGGCGACATCGAACTGACCGGCCGCTTCGGCGACGAGGGCGCGCACGAGGTTGGAGGCGGCCCCGGCCAGTGGGTCGGGCGCATCGCGCGACAGTGCCAGCAGCCGCTCGGCGTTCGCGCCGGCCTCGCGGTCTCGGCCGGCCTGCGCCTCGATGATGCCGGCGGCCTGCAGGAACAGGCGCGACGTGGCGGGCGAGCGGTCGCCCGGCTCGCGCAGCGGTTCGAGGCGTGCGAGCGCCGCATCGGGCCGCTCGAAGCCGTCGAGGACGAGCGCGTCGACCCGCTCCTCGAGCGGGCTGGCCGCGGCGGCCGCGGCCAGCCAGACGAGGCCCGCCACGGCCGACGCCACGCGCCAGTGCCTCATGCCACGACCTCCCGCGGCCCCGGACCCTGCAGCAGGGTCAACGCGACGCGCCCTTCGCGCCAGGCGTCTTCGAGCGCGCGGGTGATCTCGTCGAGCAGGCCTTCGTCGCTCGCGTGCAGCAGGCGCACGCCGTAGGCGCGGTTGCGGCCGTGCGCCTTCGCGAGGTACATCGCGGTGTCGACCAGGTTGATCGCGCGTTCCCACGAGACGTTCAGGCGCATCGGCTCGATCGGGAAGGTGGCGAAGCCGATCGAGCCGGTGACCGCGATGGGCGCACCCTCGTGCACGACCGGCACCTGCGCCATCGCGTCGAGCATGCGGTTGGCGAGCGCCTCCACCTGCTGCGGCGGCAGCGTGCGCACGACGACGAGGAATTCCTCGCCGCCCCAGCGCACGATCAGGTCCGGCTCGCGCAAGGTCTCGCGCAGGCGTCGCGCGATTTCGACCAGCACGCCATCGCCGGCGCTGTGGCCGTGCCGGTCGTTGATGCGCTTGAAGTGGTCGATGTCGATCAGGAACACCGTGCCGTCGAGCTTGCCATCGGCCGCGAGCTGCGCCATCGCTGCCTGGAAGTGACGCCGGTTCGCGAGGCCCGTCAGCGGGTCGCGCTCGCTTTGCACGAGCAACTGCCGGTTGCTCGACTCCAGCGCGAGGCTGCTGCGGCGCACCCGGCGCACCAGCATCACGACGACGCCGAACGACAGCACGAAGGTCGCGGCGAACAGCCACCACAGGCGCTGCTGCAGGTCGCGCCGGCGCAGCTGTTCGCTTTTCAGCTCGCCCTCGCGGTTGAGCAGCGTGAGGTCGCGGCCGCGCCGTTCGGCGTCGAAGCGCTCCTGCATCTCGACGATCGCCTTTTGCTGGTCGCGCTGCAGCACGTCGTCGGCGATCTGGCGGTGCCGGTGGTAGGCCTGCACCGCGCCGGCAGGGTCGCCCGCCTTCTCGAGGTAGACGCCCATCTCGGCGTACTCGTTGGAAACGCCGACGATCGCGCCGCGCCGCTCGTCGATCGCGATCGCCTCGTTGACGAAGCGCCGTCCGGTGTCGAAATTCTTCAGCGAGATGTGAGCCAGGCCGATGTTGGTCAGCGCCACCGTCTCGCCGTTCACGTCCTTCAGCTCGCGCGTGAGCGGCAGCGCCTGTTCGGCGAGCGCGAGCGCGGTCTTGTACTGGCCGCTCTTCAGATAGAAGTCGGACAGGTTGGCGAGGTACAGCGCCTCGTCGGACCGCGCGCCGCTGCGCCGCGCCGCGTCGATCGCGGCCTGCATTTCGCGCCGCTCGCCCTCGAGGTCGCCCTGCTCGTCGAGGAGGATGCCCTGCATGTTGTGGGCGCGGGCGAGCGCCATGTCGTCGCCGATGCGCTCGGCGATCGCCAGCGCCTCGGCGTTCAGGCTGAACGCGCGCTCGAGTTGCTTGGCCTCGAAGTAGCTGTAGGCGAGGCTGCTGCGCGCCAGCGCCTGGCGCCAGCCGGCGGCCAGCTGGTCGGCCAGCTGCAGCGCCGCGTGGCCGACGCGCACCGCTTCTTCGAGCTTGCCCGCGTCGTCCTTGATCTTCGCCTGCGTGGCGAGGAAGCGCAGCCGCGCGAGCGCGCTCGCGTCGGCGGGCAGCCGGGCGAGCGCCTCGGCGATCAGCGCGTCGGCTTTCTGCAGGTTGCCGCGCTGCGACAGCAAGCGCGCGCGCACCAGCGCCGCCGCTGCGGCGGCACTGCGCGCGTTGACGCCGCCGCCCCAGCCTTCGAGCTGCTGCGCCACCGCTTCGGCGGCTTGCGGTTCCTGCGCTGCCGCGAGCAGGCTGCCGCGCACCGTCAGCAGTTCGAGCCGCTCGGCGCTGTAGGGCGCGGTCGATGCGAGCAGCCGCTCGAGCTCGGCCGCGGCGCGGCGCGGGTCGGCGTTGCCCTGTTGCTCGAGCGCGGCGATTCGGTCGGTGGTGGCGGGAGCCGCGGCGGTCGCGCTCGACGCGGTCTGCGCTGCGATGGGCGGCGTGGCCAGCCACAGGCCGGCGAGCAGCACCGAACCGCCAGCACAGAAACCGACACGACGCCCAACCGCACCCCTCACGACGACCCCCTGATGTGTTGGGACGATTGTCGCGAAGGCGAGCGGCACGGGTTCGGCGTTGTGATCGCCAAGCCAGACGGCAGCGTGCGTTTTGCCGCGGAGAATGGCTTCCGCCGCCTTCGGCCTGCTCCGCCGGCGCAGCGCCGCACGAGCATGGCCGAGCCAGTGTAGGGGTCGTGCCCCGGCGAATGAATAGGGGAAAAAAGAAGGGGAGCGGGACGGCTGGCCGGGGACTCGCTCTCTCCTACCCCGGTTCGCCCGCTCCCCTGGACGTCAATCGTTCGACTGGCTCACGATGGTCGGCGCCTTCGCCGAGCTCAGTCGATCAGTGAGTGCTTCTTCACTTGACGTCGATAGCGCCTGGGCGCAGAAACAGGCACAGCTGCGCGGGCGCGCGGCTGGATTGAAGGACCTGGAACGAGCGGGCCGGGCTGACCGGCGCGCCTTGGGCGGCGCGGCGCGGCG
>DASXQQ010000190.1:0-11169 GCA_036507085.1 Piscinibacter sp.
GCGATGGTGCAACTGCGCGAAATGACGCTGGGCCCGGCGAGCCCGCACGGCGGCGGTTTGCTGAAAGGCCAGGAACTCGCGTCGACGTTCAGCTTCCTGCGCCCCAACGACCTGGTCTGGAACTACGTGGTCGGCAACTACCTGAAGGGCGAGACCCCGCCGCCGTTCGACCTGCTGTACTGGAACAGCGACAGCACCAACCTGCCGGGACCGATGTACTGCTGGTACCTGCGCAACACCTACCTCGAGAACAACCTCGTCGAACCGGGCAAGCTGACGGTGTGCGGCGAGAAGCTCGACCTCGGGCTGATCGACGCCCCGGTGTATGTCTATGCCTCGCGCGAGGACCACATCGTCCCCTGGCAGGGCGCCTACCGGAACGTGCAGGTGCTCAGGGGCGAGAAGCGCTTTGTGCTCGGCGCGTCGGGACACATCGCCGGCGTGATCAACCCGCCGTCCAAGAACAAGCGCAGCCACTGGACCGGCGCCACCGCGCTGCCCAGCGACGCAAGGGCCTGGTTCGACGAGGCCCGCGAACACCGCGGCAGCTGGTGGCCCGACTGGGCGACGTGGCTCGAGGGCCACGCCGGCGAGTGGGTCGCCGCCCCGAAGGCGCCGGGCAGCCGCAAGCACAAGGTGATCGAGCCCGCACCGGGCCGCTATGTGAAGCAGAAAGCTTGAATCTCTCCCTCTCTTTTCGACTCGACTCTGGAGACTGACATGACCGATATCGTGATCGTTGCCGCCACCCGCACTGCCGTCGGCAAGTTCGGAGGCACCCTGGCCAAGACCCCCGCGCCCGAGCTTGGCGCCGCGGTGATCGTCGAATTGCTCAAGCGCGCCAACCTGAGCGGCGAGCAGATCAACGAGGTGATCCTCGGCCAGGTGCTTCAGGCCGGCGCCGGCCAGAACCCGGCCCGTCAGGCCGTGATCAAGAGCGGCCTGCCGAACGGCGTGCCGGCGCTGACGATCAATGCGGTCTGCGGCTCGGGCCTGAAGGCCGTGATGCTGGCGGCGCAGGCCATCCGCGACGGCGACTCCGAGATCATCATCGCCGGCGGCCAGGAAAGCATGAGCCTCGCGCCGCATGTGCTGCCGAACTCCCGCGACGGCCAGCGCATGGGCGACTGGAAGCTCGTCGATTCGATGATCGTCGACGGCCTGTGGGACGTCTACAACCAGTACCACATGGGCATCACCGCCGAGAACGTGGCCAAGAAGTACGAGGTGAGCCGCACCGAGCAGGACGCGTTGGCGCTGGCCTCGCAGCAGAAAGCCGCGGCGGCGCAGGACGCCGGCAAATTCAAGGACGAGATCGTTCCGTTCACGATCCCGCAGAAGAAGGGCGACCCGATCGTCTTCGCGAACGACGAGTTCATCAACAAGAAGACCAACGCCGACGCGCTGGCCGGCCTGCGCCCGGCCTTCGACAAGAGCGGCAGCGTGACGGCCGGCAATGCCTCGGGCCTGAACGACGGTGCGGCCGGCGTGGTCGTGATGAGCGCCAAGAAGGCCGAGCAGCTCGGCCTCAAGCCGCTGGCGCGCATCGCGAGCTATGCCACCGCCGCCGTCGACCCGGCCTACATGGGCATGGGCCCGGTGCCGGCATCCAAGAAGGCGCTCGAGCGCGCCGGCTGGAAGCCGGCCGACCTCGACCTGCTGGAAATCAACGAAGCGTTCGCCGCCCAGGCCTGCGCGGTGCACAAGGAGATGGGCTGGGACGTGAGCAAGGTCAACGTCAACGGCGGCGCCATCGCCATCGGGCACCCGATCGGTGCGTCCGGTTGCCGCATCCTGGTGACGCTGCTGCACGAAATGCAGCGCCGCAACGCCAGGAAGGGCATCGCTTCGCTGTGCATCGGCGGTGGCATGGGCGTTGCACTCACCGTCGAGCGTTGAAATTTTTCCCTCCGGGGGAACCCGATTGACCCGCGTGCCTGCGGCGACCACGCTAGAGGCATCGGTTCCAGCACAGTGAAGAACAGGAGTTGAGAAATGAGCCAGAAAGTAGCGTACGTGACCGGCGGCATGGGTGGCATCGGCACCACGATGTGCCAGCGCCTGCACAAGGACGGTTTCAAGGTGATCGCCGGCTGCGGCCCGAGCCGCGACTTCACCAAGTGGCTCGACGAGCAGAAGGCGCTGGGCTACAGCTTCTACGCCTCGGTGGGCAACGTCGGCGACTGGGACTCGACGGTCGCCGCGTTCCAGAAGACCAAGAGCGAACATGGCCCGGTCGACGTGCTGGTCAACAACGCCGGCATCACCCGCGACGGCATGTTCCGCAAGATGGGCCGCGCCGACTGGGACGCGGTGATCGAGACCAACCTGACGAGCCTGTTCAACGTCACCAAGCAGGTGATCGACGACATGCTCGAGCGCGGCTGGGGCCGCATCATCAACATCAGCTCGGTCAACGGCGAGAAGGGCCAGTTCGGCCAGACCAACTATTCCGCCGCCAAGGCGGGGATGCACGGTTTCACAATGGCGCTGGCGCAGGAAGTGGCGAGCAAGGGCGTGACGGTGAACACCGTGAGCCCGGGCTACATTGCCACCGACATGGTCAAGGCGATCCGCCAGGACGTGCTCGACAAGATCGTTGCCGGCATCCCGGTCAAGCGCCTGGGCACGCCGGAAGACATCGCGTCGATCGTGGCCTGGGTCGCGTCGGACGAGTCGGGCTTTGCGACGGGGGCCGACTTCTCCATCAACGGTGGTTTGCACATGGGATGACGGACCGGGCGCTCGCTCGTTCGATCAACCTCGAATCCCGGCCGCGTGCCGGGATTCTTTATTCCGCGAGCGTGCGCGCGACGCCGGCCAAGGCCGGCGGGCTCGCATCGGCGAGATCGAGCCGTGCCGCCGCATCGAACCCGGCAAAATTTCGCTGCATCGACTGCAGGTACACCGGGTCGTAGTGCGTCACCAGCAGGTCGCGCACGACGCTCTCGATCCGTCCGGCCCGTGCCGCCTCTTGCCAGGCGTTGACGACCTCGTTGCCGCGCAGCGCGCGCAGCGCATCGAGCCGTTCGCAAAACGCCGGCACGTCCCTGACGAAGAAGTCGTAGTCCTCCATCAGCAGCGCGACCCGGGCTTCGAGCGGCAGCTCGATGCGCACGCACGGTGCGGCGCGCATGCGCTCGATCAGGCTTTCGGGCACCCGCAATTCGCCGACCTTCTTGCTCTCGCTTTCCACCCACACCGTACGCGCCGGGTCGAGGTGACGCAGCGCATCCCAGACGCGCGAATCGAACTGCTTCTGGCCCGGCTGCGGGCTACCGGGCACCAGGCCGAGCACCGAGCCGCGGTGGTTCGCCAGCGCTTCGAGGTCGAGCACCTGGGCGCCGTGCTCGCGCAGCGCCTTCAGCAATCGGCTCTTGCCGGAGCCGGTCTTGCCGCAGACGACGCGGTATTCGAAGCGCTGCGGCAGCTGCTGCAGCTCGGCCAGCACCGCGCGCCGGTATTCGCGGTAGCCGCCTTCGAGCAGGTGCACCTTGAAGCCGATCTGGTCGAGTACCAGCGCGAGCGAGCCGCTGCGCTTGCCGCCGCGCCAGCAGTAGACCAGCGGCTGCCAGTCCTTGGGCTTGTCGAACACCTCCCGCTCGATGTGTGCCGCGATGTTGCGCGCCACCAGCGCGGCGCCGCGCTTTTTCGCAATGAACGGCGAGACCTGCTTGTACTCGGTGCCCACGAGCTGGCGCTCGGCGTCGCTGAGGCTCGGCCAGTTCACTGCGCCCGGAATGCGGTCTTCGGCGTACTCGCCTTCGGAGCGGGCGTCGATGACGGTGTCAAAGCTATTGAGCCGCTGGATGGCGTCGGTGGCGGTGATGGTGACGAGGGGCATGGCCTATTGTCGCGGGCAAGGACCGGCCTTCAGGCCGGCGGTGATCCATGCTGGAGCCCCCTCACGGAGGGGGCTTGGGGGAGCTGTGTGACCACGCGGAACGCGATCACGCCTACGGCGTGATCGCGTCGAGCAATTCGCTCTCGATCTCGATCTGCGCCCGGTTCTGCTGCAGCGCCGATCCGTCGATCAGGAAGGTGTCCTCGACCCGTTCGCCGAGCGTTGTGATCTTCGCCAGCTGCAGGTTGATGTGGTGGCGCGCCAGTACCCGCGCGATCGCGTAGAGCAGGCCCGAGCGGTCGCTGGTCGAGACGCCCAGCAGCCAGCGTTGCGCGCGCTCGTCCGGGCGCAAGGTGACCCGTGGGGTGATCGGGAACGACTTGACGCGCCGCGACAGCCGCCCGCGGCTCGGCTCGGGCAGCGCGCCGGTGGCGTCCAGCGCCTGGCCGAGCTGCGTCTCCACCAGCGCGATCAGGTCGCGGTAGTGATGGTCGAGCGTCGGGCTGATGACCTGGAAGGTGTCAAGAGCGTAGCCCGCCTTGGTGGTGTGCACCTTGGCGTCGAGAATGTTGAAGCCGGCGCCATCGAAGTAGCCGCAGATGCGCGCGAACAGGTCCGGCCGGTCGGGCGAGTACACCAGCACCTGCAAGCCCTCGCCGAGCGACGACAGGCGTGCGCGCACGACCGGCGCCTTCGAATCGACCAGGCGGTTGAGCGAACGCGCGTGCCAGGCGATGTCGCCGGCATCGTGGCGCGCAAAGTAGCTGACCTCGAGCGTGTTCCACAACTCGGCTTCGGTGCCCGGCAGCATCGAATACAGGTTCAGCGTGTGCCGCGCCTCCTGCTTGCGCGCCTCGATCTCGGCGTCCAGGTTGGGCCGCGCGCCGCCCAGCGCGCGCAGCGTCAGGCGGTACAGGTCTTCGAGCAGCTTGCCTTTCCAGGCGTTCCACACCTTCGGGCTGGTGCCGCGGATGTCGGCCACCGTCAGCAAGTACAGCGCGGTCAATCGCCGTTCGTTACCGACCAGTTTGGCAAAGCCTTCGATCACCTCGGGGTCGGACAGGTCTTCCTTCTGGGCGATGCGCGACATCGTCAGGTGGCCCTTGACCAGGAACTCGATCAGCGCGCCATCGTCGCGCTCGATGGCATGGTCGCGGCAGAAGCGCCGGACCTCGCGCGCGCCCAGGTCGGAGTGGTCGCCGCCGCGGCCTTTCGCCACGTCGTGGAACAGAGCGGCGACGTAGAGGATGTACGGCCGGTCCCATTGCGAGGCGAGCTGCGTGCAGAACGGATACTCGTGCGCATGCTCGGGGATGAAGAAGCGGCGCACGTTGCGCAGCACCATCAGGATGTGCTGGTCGACCGTGTAGACGTGGAACAGGTCGTGCTGCATCTGCCCGACGATGCGGCGGAACACCCACAGGTAGCGGCCCAGCACCGAGGTCTGGTTCATCAGGCGGAAGGCATGCGTCTGGCCTTCGGGTGCCTGCAGCATCTTCATGAAGGTGGCGCGGTTCGCCGGGTCGCGGCGAAAGTCGCCGTTCATCAGTTCGCGCGCGTTGTAGAGCGCGCGCAGCGTGCGCGCCGACAGGCCCTTTGGCCCGACGGTCGTCTGGTAGGTCAGGAAGGTCTCGAGGATGGCGTGCGGATCGCGCTCGTAGAGGTCGTCGGTGGCGACCTCCAACATGCCGCCGCGCTCGAGGAACTTCTCGTTGATCGGGCGCATCGGCGCGTCCTGCAGGCCGTTGATGCGCTCCTCGATGTTGAGCATCAGGATCAGGTTCAGCTGCGCCACCGCCTTGGCGGCCCAGTAGTAACGGCGCATCAGCACTTCGGATGCGCGCTGGCCCTTGGTCGCCTGGTAGCCGAAGCTTTGCGCGACGGCGGTTTGCAGGTCGAACACCAGACGGTCCTCGCGCCGACCGGCCACCATGTGCAGCCGCGCGCGGATGAGCTTGAGCAGGCCTTCGTTGCGCTGCAGTTGCTTCACCTCGAACGGCGTGATCAGCCCCTTGGCCGCGAGCTCGTTCCAGTTCTTGCCCAGGCCCGCCGCGCGCGCCACCCAGATGACGACCTGCAGGTCGCGCAGGCCGCCGGGGCTTTCCTTGCAATTGGGTTCGAGCGAGTAGGGCGTGTCCTCGAACTTCTGGTGGCGCTGGCTCATCTCCAGCGTCTTCGCGCGCAGGAAGGCCTTGGCATCCATCGCCCGCGCGTTGGCGTGGCGGAACTGGTTGAACACCCGGCGCGATCCGCACAGGTAGCGCGACTCGAGCAGCGCGGTCTGCACCGTCACGTCGCGCTCGGCTTCTTCGATGCATTCGTCGACCGTGCGCACGCTGGAGCCGATCTCGAGCCCGATATCCCAGCAGGCGGTGATGAAGCCTTCGATCGACGACTTGAGCGCGTCGTTGGCGTGCGCCAGGTCGGGCGGCAACAGCACCAGCACGTCGACGTCGGAATGCGGGAACAGCTCGCCGCGACCGTAGCCGCCCACCGCCAGCAGCGCGGCGCCCGGCGGCATCAGCGCGTGCTGCCAGAGGTCGAGCAGGGTCTGGTCGACGTGCTTGGTCAACGCGCGCAACAAGCGCGTCGCCGACGGCGAGGTCGCGCGCGCTTCGCGGAAGTGCGCGAGCAGGGCCGCCTTGCCCTCGCGGAAACGCGAGCGAAGTTCGCTGACGCTGCGTGCGGGGCGGGCGTCGGCGCGAACCTCGGGGACAGCGGACACGCTCAGTCCTTCCTTCGACAGGCTCAGGATGATCGGGGCCTTCGACAAGCTCAGGCGACGGTGCTCGGCGCGCCGACCTGGGCCGTGGTGACGAAGGCCGGCGGCGGCGGGCTGCCGGCTGACAGGGTCAGCACCTCGTAGCCACTGTCGGTGACGAGGATGGTGTGCTCCCATTGCGCCGACAGCGAGCGGTCTTTCGTGACGATGGTCCAGCCGTCACCCATCTCGCGGATCTCGCGCTTGCCGGCGTTGATCATCGGCTCGATGGTGAACACCATGCCCGGCACCAGCTCTTCGAGCGTGCCGGGGCGGCCGTAGTGCAGCACCTGCGGCTCTTCGTGGAACTTCAGGCCGATGCCATGACCGCAGAACTCACGGACCACCGAGAAGCCGTTGTTCTCGGCGAAGGTCTGGATCGAGTGGCCGATGTCGCCCAGGCGGGCCCCGGGCTTGACCTTCACAATGCCCTTCCACATCGCCTCGTAGGTGAAGCTGCACAGCCGCCTGGCGGCGATCGATCCTTCGCCGACGATGAACATGCGACTGGTGTCGCCGTGCCAGCCGTCCTTGATGACGGTGACGTCGATGTTGACGATGTCGCCGTTCTTCAGCGGCCGCTCGTTCGGGATGCCGTGGCAGACCTGGTGGTTGATCGAGGTGCAGATCGACTTCGGATAGGGCGTGTAACCCGGCGGCGCGTAGTTCAGCGGCGCCGGAACGGCGCCTTGCACGTTGACGATGTGGTCGTGCGCCAGCCGGTCGAGCTGTTCGGTGGTGATGCCGGGCTTCACATGGGCGGTGAGCATGTCCAGCACTTCGGAGGCGAGTTTTCCGGCGACTCGCATGCCTTGCACGTCGGTCGCGGACTTGATGGTGATCGTCATGCGGCGAATTATCTCACTCACCCCGTAAAATCGCGGGTTTCCACCGGGGCGGCCACAAGCCGCTCCGGGCTTCCTAGGCCTTCCTCAAAGCCCGAGCCGCCAGCGTGACCTCCACCTCCAAGCACCTGCTTCACTTCGAGGGCGGCAACGCGCTCTCCCCCTTCCGCACCCAGGCCCTGCTGCTGAAGCTGCAGGCGGTGAGCCCGCGCATCACCGGCGTTCACGCCCGCCATGTGCACTGGGTCTGGAGCGAGACGCCGCTGGCCAACGAGGCGGTCGAGAAGCTCGACAAGCTCGAGGCGCTGCTGCGCTACGGCGAGCCCTACGCCGGGGCGCTGGACGGCGCGCTGATCGTCGTCGCGCCGCGCCTGGGTACGGTCTCGCCGTGGGCCAGCAAGGCGACCGACATCGCGCACAACTGCGGCCTCGCGATCAAGCGGGTCGAGCGCGTCACCGAATACCGGCTCACACTGAAGAGCGGGGTGCTGGGCGGCGTCAAGGCGCTGAGCGACGAAGAGCTGAGCGCCGCCGCCGCGCTGCTGCACGACCGCATGACCGAAAGCGTGCTGCTGCGGCGCGAAGACGCGGCCCATCTGTTCGACGAGCAGCCGGGCAGGCCGATGGAGCATGTCGACGTGCTGGGGCACGGCCCCTCCGCGCTCGCGGCGGCGAACCGCGACTTCGGCCTCGCGCTGTCGGACGACGAGATCGACTACCTGGTCGATGCCTTCACCGGCCTGAAACGCAACCCGACCGACGTCGAGCTGATGATGTTCGCGCAGGCCAACAGCGAGCACTGCCGGCACAAGATCTTCAACGCGAAGTTCACGATCGACGGCGAACCGCAGGAACACTCGATGTTCCAGATGATCCGCAACACGCACCAGTTCGCGCCGCAGCACACGGTGGTCGCGTACAGCGACAACGCCTCGGTGATGGAAGGCGGCGAGGTCGAGCGCTGGATGCCGCAGGGCTTCACCAACGCGCCGCTCTACGCGGCGCGGCGCGAGACGGCGCATGTCCTGATGAAAGTGGAGACGCACAACCATCCGACGGCGATCTCGCCGTTTCCCGGCGCGTCGACCGGTGCTGGCGGCGAGATCCGCGACGAAGGCGCAACCGGCCGCGGCTCGAAGCCGAAGGCGGGGCTGACCGGCTTCAGCGTGTCGAACCTGGTCCTGCCGGGCACCAACGAACCGTGGGAGCGCTTGCCGTATGGCAAGCCGGAACACATCGCGAGTGCGCTGCAGATCATGATCGACGGGCCGCTCGGCGGTGCAGCGTTCAACAACGAATTCGGCCGGCCGAATTTGGCGGGCTATTTCCGCGTCTACGAGCAGGACGTGGGCGGCCAGCGCCGCGGCTATCACAAGCCGATCATGATCGCCGGGGGCCTGGGCAGCATCTCGGCGACCCAGACGCAGAAGATCGAATTCCCCGCCGGCACGCTGCTGATCCAGCTCGGCGGGCCGGGCATGCGCATCGGCATGGGCGGCGGCGCAGCCAGCTCGATGGCCGCCGGCGCCAACGCCGCCGAGCTCGACTTCGACTCGGTGCAGCGCGGCAACCCGGAGATCCAGCGCCGCGCGCAGGAGGTCATCAACCACTGCTGGGCGCTAGTCGATGGCAACCCCATCCTCGCGATCCACGATGTGGGCGCGGGTGGCATCTCGAACGCCTTCCCCGAACTTGTTGACGGCGCCCACAAGGGCGCGCGCTTCGACCTGAGCAAGGTGCCGCTGGAGGAAAGCGGCCTCGCGCCGAAAGAGATCTGGTGCAACGAGAGCCAGGAACGCTATGTGATGGCGGTCGACCCGGCGGCCTTGCCGGTCTTCCAGGCGATGTGCGAGCGCGAGCGCTGCCCGTTTGCCGTGGTCGGCGTGGCGACCGAGGCGAAGCAACTTGTGCTCGACGATCCGAGCTGTGATGACAAGCCGATCGACATGCCGATGGAGGTGCTCCTCGGCAAGCCACCGAAGATGCATCGCGAGGTGCAGCGCGTCGAACGTGAGCTGGCCGAACTCGACCTCACCGACGTCGCGCTGTCCACCGTGGCCCTCGACGTGCTGCGCCACCCGACGGTGGCCAGCAAGCGATTTCTCATCACCATCGGCGACCGCACCGTGGGTGGCCTCAACCACCGCGATCAAATGGTCGGGCCGTGGCAGTTGCCGGTCGCGGATTGCGCGGTGACGCTGGCCGACCACAGCGGCTTTCGCGGCGAAGCGATGAGCATGGGCGAGCGCACGCCGCTCGCCGTGTTGGACGCGCCGGCATCCGGCCGCATGGCGGTCGGCGAGGCGATCACCAACCTGCTTGCCGCGCCGATCGAGCTCGCGCGCGTGAAGCTCAGCTGCAACTGGATGGCCGCCTGCGGCGAACCGGGCGAAGACGCCGCGCTCTACGACACCGTGCAGGCGGTCGGCATGGAACTGTGCCCGGCGCTCGGCATCAGCGTGCCGGTCGGCAAGGACAGCCTGTCGATGCGCACCCGCTGGAACGACGACGGCGAAGTGAAACAGGTGACCGCGCCGGTGTCGCTGATCGTCTCCGCCTTCGCGACGCTCGCCGACGTGCGACCGACGTTGACGCCGCAGCTGCAGCCCGGCGACACGACGCTGATCCTCATCGACCTGGGCAAGGGCAAGAACCGCCTGGGCGGTTCGATGCTGGCGCAGGTGCTGAACCAGTTCGGCAATGAGGTACCCGACCTCGACGACGCGGCGCAGCTCAAAGCGCTGGTCGACGCGATCAACCGCCTGCGCGGCGAGGGCAAGCTGCTCGCCTACCACGACCGCAGCGACGGCGGCCTCTGGGCCACGGTCTGCGAAATGGCCTTTGCCGGCCACATCGGCGTGAGCCTGAACGTCGACATGCTCGTCACCGAAGGCGACGGCATCGCCGACAGCCGCGCCGAATACGGCGACTCGAAGAACTGGGCCAGCCAGGTGGGCCCGCGGCGCAACGAACTAACCCTGCGCGCGCTGTTCAACGAGGAGCTCGGCGCCGTCATCCAGGTGCCCACGGCCGAGCGCAACGAAGTGATGCAGGTCTTGCGCGAGCATGGCCTGAGCAAGCACAGCCATTTCATCGGCAAGCCCAACGAGCGCGGCGTGATCGAGGTCTGGCGCGACGCCAAGGCGGTGTTCAGCGCCGGCCTGCGCGATCTGCATCAGACCTGGGACGAGGTGAGCTGGCGCATCGCGAGGCTGCGCGACAACCCGGCCTGCGCCGACGCCGAGCACGAGGCGGCGGGCCGGGCGGACGACCCCGGGCTGCACGTCCACCTCGGCTTCGATCCGTCCGAAGACATCGCCGCACCGTTCATCGCCAAGGGTCGGCCGAAGCTCGCGATCCTGCGCGAGCAAGGTGTCAACAGCCAGGTCGAGATGAGCTACGCGATGGCGCAAGCCGGCTTCGACACCTTCGACGTTCACATGAGCGACCTGCAGGCCGGGCGCGCGCGGCTCGACCAGTTCCAGGGCTTCGTCGCCTGCGGTGGCTTCAGCTACGGCGACACGCTCGGCGCCGGCGAGGGCTGGGCCCGCTCGGTGATGTTCAGCCCGGTGCTGGCGGACCAGTTCGCGGCCTTCTTCGAGCGCAGCGACACCTTCGCGCTCGGCGTGTGCAACGGCTGCCAGATGATGGCCGCGCTCGCGCCCATCATCCCCGGCGCGCAGGCCTGGCCGAAGTTCACCCGCAACAGGAGCGAGCAG
>DASXQQ010000191.1:0-9693 GCA_036507085.1 Piscinibacter sp.
CAACTTCAACATGCTGGCCACCGACGTGTTCAAGCTCGTCATCGGCCAGCAGGACTTCCAGCGCGGCGCGGTGGTCGGCCTGCTGCTGCTGACGCCGGCGGTGCTGACCTTCGCCATCGACTGGCTGGTGCAGCGCAAGCAGACCGCGATGCTCACCGCGCGCGCCGTGCCGTACCGGCCGAAGCCGGCGCCCGGCTTCGACGCCGCGATGACCGGCTACTGCGTGTTCGTCAGCGCCTTGATGCTCGCGATGCTCGGCATGGCGGTGTTCGCGTCGTTCGCGAGCTTCTGGCCCTACAACCTGACGCCGAGCCTGAAGCACTACACGCTCGGCCTCGTCGACGCCGAGGTCGGCGTCGCGTTCGTCAACAGCCTGAAGCTCGCCGCGGGCACGGCCTTCTTCGGCACGGCCCTCGTGTTTGTCGGCGCCTACATGCTGGAAAAGACGCGTGGCCTCGACTGGGCGCGCCCGATCGTGCGCCTGCTCGCGATGCTGCCGATGGCGGTGCCGGGGCTGGTGCTCGGTCTGGGCTACATCTTCTTCTTCAACCAGCCGGCCAATCCGCTGAACGGCCTGTACCACACGCTCGCCCTGCTGGTGCTGTGCACCATCGTCCACTTCTACACCACAGGCCACCTGACCGCGGTCACCGCGCTGAAGGCGCTCGACACCGAGTTCGAGGCGGTGTCGGCGTCGCTGAAGGTGCCGTTCTTCAAGACCTTCTGGCGCGTCACGCTGCCGATCTGCACGCCGGCGCTGGTCGACATCGCGCGCTACTTCTTCATCAACGCGATGACGACGATCTCGGCGGTGGTGTTTCTCTACTCGCCCGACACCAAGGTCGCGGCGATCGCGATCCTCAACCTTGACGAAGCCGGCGAGATCGGCGCGGCCGCCGCCTGCGCGGTGCTGATCGCCGCCGCGTCGACGGCGGTGACGCTGCTGTTCATCGCGCTCGGCTGGTGGGTCGATCGCCGCACCCAGGCCTGGCGCCAGCCGGCCTTGCGCTGAAGGAGAACCGACGTGGACCGCGACGCCATCCTGCTGACCCCCGGCCCGCTGACGACGACGCTGCGCACGAAGCTCGCGATGCTGCGCGACTGGGGCTCGTGGGACGCCGACTTCAACGAGCTGACGGCTGACGTGCGGCGCCAGCTGCTCGCGATCGCGCATGCGCAGGACTCGCATGTCGTCGTGCCGCTGCAAGGCAGCGGCACCTTCTCGGTCGAGGCCGCCGTGGCGACCGTCGTGCCGCGCGACGGCCACCTGCTGGTGCTCGACAACGGCGCCTATTGCAAGCGCCTCGCGCGCCTGGCCACGCTGATGGGCCGGCGCACGACGATCGTCGCGCGCGCCGAGGACGAGCCGGTGTCGGCCGACGAGCTCGATGCGCGATTGCGCGACGACGCGAGCATCACCCACATTGGCTTCATCCACTGCGAGACCGGCACCGGGGTGCTCAATCCGCTGCAGGCGGTGAGCGACGTTTGCGCGCGCCACGGCAAGGGCCTGATCGTCGACGCGATGAGCTCGTTCGGCGCGCTGCCCATCGACGCGCGCGAGCTGCAGTTCGACGCGCTGGTGGCGGCCAGCGGCAAGTGCCTCGAAGGTGTGCCCGGCATGGGCTTCGTCTTCATCCGCAAGGCGGTGCTCGCCGGTTGCGAGGGCCGTTCGCATTCGCTCGCGATGGACCTGTTCGACCAGCACCAGTACATGGAGAAGACCGGCCAATGGCGCTTCACACCACCCACGCACGTGGTGGCGGCACTGGCCGAGGCGATTCGCCAGTTCGACGAGGCGGGGGGCCAGCCGGCGCGCCTGGCGCGCTACAGCGACAACTGCCGCTGCCTGCTCGACGGCATGGCCGCGCTCGGTCTCGAGCCCTTTCTCAAACCGGAATGGCAGGCGCCGATCATCGTGACCTTCCACGCGCCGGCGCATCCGGACTACGATTTCAAGGCCTTCTATCTGGCGGCCAAGCAGCGCGGCTTCATCCTCTACCCCGGCAAGCTGACGCAGCTCGAGACCTTTCGCGTCGGCTGCATCGGCGCGATCGGCCGCAACGAGATGACGCAGGCGGTCAACGCGGTGGCCGACGCGCTGCGCGAGATGGGCATGGCCGCACATTGACAGGGAGCAAGCGAATGGCAAGCAAGGCGAAGCAGCACCCGGCCGTCGAGGCCGTTCTGAAGAGCGGCAGCGGCAAGGTCAAGGTGGCGGCGAGCGACATCGACGGTGTGCTGCGCGGCAAGTACCTGCACCTCGACAAGTTCCTCGGCGCGGTGGACAGCGGCTTCGGCTTCTGCGACGTGGTGTTCGGCTGGGACTCGAGCGACAACTGCTACGACAACGCCACCTTGACCGGCTGGCAGCACGGCTTCCCCGACGCCACCGCGCGCCTCGACCTCGACACCCATCGCCGCGTGCCCTGGGACGGTGGCGTGCCGTTCTTCCTCGGCGAGTTCATCCGACCCGACGGCAGCCCCTACCCGATCTGCCCGCGGCAGACGCTGAAGCGCGTGCTGAAGCGCGCCGACAAGCTCGGCGTGCGGCCGATGTGCGGCGTCGAGTTCGAGTGGTTCAACTTCGCCGAGACGCCGCAGAGCTGGGCGGCGAAGAAGGGCGTCGGCCCCGAGACGATCACGCCGGGCATGTTCGGCTATTCGCTGCTGCGCATGAATCACAAGCGCGAGTACTTCAACGCGCTGATGGACGAGATGCTGGCGTTCGGCATCCCCATCGAAGGGCTGCACACCGAGACCGGGCCCGGCGTCTACGAGGTCGCGATCCTGTTTTCCGAGGCGCTCGAAGCGGCCGACCGCGCGATCCTGTTCAAGACCGGCGCGAAGGAGATCGGTTCGCGCTTCGGCGTGATGCCGAGCTTCATGGCCAAGTGGAGCCAGCAGTACCCCGGCTGCAGCGGGCACATCCACCAGAGCCTGTCCGACGGCAAGACCAACCTGTTCTACGACGCCAAATCGCCGCGCAAGATGAGCAAGCTCTTCGAGAGCTACCTCGCCGGCCAGGTGGCCTGCCTGATGGAGTTCGCGCCGATGTTCTGGCCGACGATCAACAGCTACAAGCGCCTGGTCGACGGCTTCTGGGCGCCGGTGAAACCGACCTGGGGCATGGACAACCGCACCGCGAGCTTTCGGGTGATCGCCGGCAGCCCGAAGGCGACGCGGCTCGAGACCCGCTGCCCCGGCGCCGACATCAACCCCTACATCGCGATGGCCGCGGTGCTCGCCGCTGGCCTGCACGGCATCGAGAAAGGCCTCAAGCTCACCACGCCGCCGATCACCGGCACCAACCAGGGAGCGGAGAACATCCCGCGCGCGCCGCGCACGCTGATCGAGACCACGCGCAACTTCCGCCAGTCGGCGATCGCGCGCGACTGGCTGGGCGACGACTTCGTCGACCACTTCGCGGCCACCCGCGAATGGGAATGGCGGCAGTGGCTGGACGGCGTGACCGACTGGGAATTGAAGCGCTACTTCGAGATCATCTGAGGACCGAGCATGAAGTCATCCCTGCGCTTTCTCTGCGCCCTCTGCGTCTCTGCGGTGATGGCATTTTCAAGCGCGTCCCAAGCCGCGCCGTTGCGCATCGCCAGCGGCTTCGACCCGCAGACGATGGACCCGCATGCGCTCGCGCTGCTGTACCACACCCGCGTCGTGACCCAGATCTACGAGTCGCTGGTCTGGCGCGACGAGCAGTACCGGCTCGAGCCCGGGCTCGCGGCGTCGTGGCAGCCGATCGACGCGAAGACCTGGCGCTTCAAGCTGCGGCCCAACGTCAAGTTCCACGACGGTACGCCGTTCACCGCCGACGATGCGGTGTTCTCGATCGAGCGAATCCTCGCCGCGCCGTCGCAGCGCGCCTTCCATCTGAAGGGCGTCACCGGCGCGAAGAAGGTCGACGACCTGACGATCGACGTCTCGTTGTCGACGCCCGACGCGGTGCTGCCGGACAAGTTCTTCCTGCTCGCGATGGTGAGCAAGGCCTGGTGTGTCAAGCACGGCGTCGAGCGGGCGCAGGACTTCAACGGCAAGCAGGAAACCTATGCGGTGCGCAACGCCAACGGCACCGGCCCGTTCCGCCTCGAGCGCTATGAACCCGACGTGAAGACGGTGCTGAAGGCCCACCCCGGCTGGTGGGGCCGCAGCGACAAGCGCACCGGCAACGTCGACGAGGTGAGCTTCGTGGCCATCAAGTCCGACGCGACGCGACTGGCCGCGCTCGCCTCGGGCGAGATCGACCTGGTGCTCGACCCGCCGTTCCAGGACGTCGAGCGCCTGAAGTCCGAGCCGCGCCTCATGCTGCTGCAAATCCCCGACCTCGGCCAGCAGTACTTCACCTTCGACCAGTCGCGCGACGAGTTGCTGCGCGGCGACGTGAAGGATCGCAACCCGTTCAAGGACAAGCGGGTGCGCCAGGCGGTCTACCAGGCGATCAACGTCGACCTGATCGTCAAGAAGGTGCTGCGCGGGCAGGGCGTGCCGACCGGCGGCTTCCTGTCGACCCGCGTCGACGGCGTGCTGCCCGAGCTCGACCAGCGCCTGCCCTACGACCCGAAGGCAGCGAAGGCGCTGCTGGCGGCGGCCGGCTACCCGAACGGCTTTGCGGTCACGCTCGATTGCGTGAACATCGCCTTCCGCGAGAACGTCTGCCAGGCGGCGACCGCAATGCTGGCGCAGGTGGGCATCCGCACCACCTTGCAAGCGTCGCCGACCAATCAGTTCTTCCCGAAGCTGAGCCAGGCGAGCGCGAGCTTCGTCGAATTCGGCTGGACGCCGACGACCGACGCGTGGCAGTCCTTGAATGCGCTGTTCCACACCTGGGACAAGGACGGCGGCGGCACCTTCAATGCGGGGCGCTACTCGAACCGCTCGCTCGACACCCTGATCGACAACATCCGCGTCGAGCCCGATCTGACGCGCCGCCGGGCGATGATCGGCGTGGCGCTGCGCCTGATCCGCGACGACCTGCCCTACATCCCGCTGTACCGGCGCACGCTGACCTGGGCGATGAGCAAGAAGGTGCACGCGGTGCAGTGGCCGAGCGACGCGATCGAGCTGCGCTGGGTGCAGGTTCGCCAGACAGCGAGTACGACACCATGAAGCATCCAGCGTCAGCTTGTCTTATGCGGGCCGAGCGCCGGGCCGCTCCCAAGCCGGCCCGCGTCCCCTCGGGGGACCGGCCGATGTACTCATCGGACGAGGGGTTGTCATGATCACCCGCTTCTCCTTTCCGACCGCGATCCACTTCGGCCCCGGCGCGCGCCGGCTCGTCGCCGACCACCTGCGCGAGGCCGGCTGCACCCGGCCCTTGATCGTCACCGACAAGGCGCTGGCCGCGCTGCCGCTGCTGGCCGAGTTCCGCAGCCATCTGGCGGGCCTGGAAACGGCGGTGTTCGACGGCGTGTTCGGCAACCCGACCGCCAGCCAGGTGATGGCCGGCGCAGCGGCGTTCAAGGCGCATCACGCCGACGCGGTGATCGGTTTCGGCGGCGGCGCTGCACTCGACGTCGCCAAGCTCGTTGGCGTGATGGCGGTGCACGCCGGCGACGTGATGGAGTACGTGTGGGACCACCCGCATGTGCGGCCGATCGCGATCGACCTGCCTTGGTTCGTCGCCTTGCCGACGACCGCGGGCACCGGTTCGGAGGTGGGCCGATCGAGCGTGGTGTCCGACAACGTGACGCATGTGAAGCGCGTCGTGTTCTCGCCCAAGCTGCTCGCCAAGGCGGTGTTTGCCGACCCCGAGCTCACGCTCGGCCTGCCACCGGCGGTGACCGCCGCCACCGGCATGGATGCGCTGACCCACAACATCGAGAGCTACCTCTCGCCCGCCTACCACCCGCTGTGCGACGGCATCGCGCTCGAAGGCACGCGCATCGCGGCGCGCGCGCTCGCGACCGCGGTGGCCCAGCCGGCGAACCTCGGCGCGCGCGGCGACATGATGATGGCGTCGATGATGGGCGCCATCGCGTTCCAGAAGGACCTCGGCGCGGTCCACTCCTGCGCCCATGCGCTCGGCGCGGTGGCCGACCTGCACCATGGCCTGGCCAACGCGCTGATGATCGACACCGTGCTCGCGTGGAACGCCGAGGCGGTGCCGGCGAAGTTCGACGAGCTCGCGCATGTCTGCGGCGTTGCCGGCGGCGCAGCGGCCTTCGTGCCGTGGCTGCGCGAGCTGAAGGCGACGATCGGCATCACCGGCGGCCTGGCGCAGCGCGGCGTGAAGGCGGAGCAGCTGCCGCGCCTGGTCGAACTCGCCACCGCCGACATCTGCCACCAGACCAACCCGCGGCCCTGCACGGCGGCGGACTTCGAGCGCTTCTTCAAGGCGGCGATGTGATGGATCGGCTGAAGATCGGCATCAGCGCCTGCTTCTTCCACGCCGATCCGGCGCGAACCATCTTCACCGGCAAGACGCTGCAGTACGTCGAGCAATCGGTGGCGCACTGGGTGATGGCCGGCGGCGCGCTGGCGGTGATGATCCCGAACCCGCAGGGCGACACGCGCCGGGGCGACGTCACGCTCGAGCACTACGCGCAATGGCTCGACGGCCTGGTGCTCGAAGGCGGGTCGGACCTCTGGCCCGGCAGCTACCGCGAAACGCCGCTGCAAGAGGGCTGGAACGGCGACCGCATCCGCGACGACTACGAGATCGCGCTCGCGAGCGCCTTCATCGCCGCCGGCAAGCCGGTGTTCGGCGTCTGCCGCGGCCTGCAACTGCTCAACGTCGCATTCGGCGGCACGCTGCATCAAGACATCGCGACGCAGCGCCCCGACGCCATCGCGCACCGCGAGGCCGCGCTGTACGACCGCCATTTCCACGATGTCGAGTTCGTCGCCGGTTCGCGTCTCGCCCAGCTCTATCCCGGTGTCGCTCGCGCCAAGGTCAACAGCGTGCACCACCAGGCGATCAAGGACCTGGCGAGCGGCCTGGTCGTCGAGGCGCGCTGTCCGGACGATGGCGTGATCGAGGCGGTTCGCCGTCCCGGCGCGAGCTTCGTCGCCGCGGTGCAATGGCACCCCGAGTTCCATCGCCAGGAGCTCGGCACGCTCGACGACGCCCCCATCCTGCAGGACTTTCTGGACGCGGCCCGCGCCGCGCGAACGCGATGCACACCCTGAAGATCCACAACCCTGCAACCGGTGCCCTGATCACCGAACTGCCGGCCGACGACGCGGCCAGCGTCGCCGCCAAGGCGCAGCGCTCGCGCGCCGCGCAGCCGGCCTGGGCCGCGACGCCGCTCGCGCAGCGCAAGGCCTGCATCGCGCGCTTTCGCGCCGCGCTCACGCAGCAGGTCGAGACGCTGGCGGCCACCCTCACGTCGGAGGTCGGCAAGCCGATTCGCCAGTCGCGCAACGAGGTCAACGGTCTGCTCGCGCGCATCGACTTCTTCCTCGAGCAGATCGAGCCCAGCACGGCCAGCGAGACGGTGTTCAGCGACGGCGCGATGACCGAGCGCATCGCCCACGAGCCGCTCGGCGTGATAGCCAACATCTCCGCCTGGAACTACCCGTATTTCGTCGGCGGCAACGTGTTCGTGCCGGCGCTGCTGGCCGGCAACGCGGTGCTCTACAAGCCCTCGGAGTTCGCCGCGCTGACGGGACTGCACATCGGCAGGCTCCTGCACGAATCGGGCGTGCCGGCGGAGGTGTTCGTGCCCTTGATCGGCGCCGGCGACGTGGGCGCGGCGCTGCTCGCGCAGGACATAGCCGGCGTGTTCTTCACCGGCTCGCACGCCACCGGCGCGAAGATCGCTGCGACGATGGGACCGCGCCTGGTCAAGCTGCAGCTCGAACTCGGCGGCAAGGACCCGAGCTACGTCTGCGACGACGCCGATCCGTTGGCAGCGGCCGAGTCGCTTGCCGATGGCGCGATGTACAACACCGGCCAGAGCTGCTGCTCGGTCGAGCGCATCTATGTGCACGAGCGCATCCACGACGCCTTCGTCGACGCCTTCGTCGCGACGGTGCGCGGCTTCAAGCTCGGCGACCCGCTGGACGAGGCGACCTACCTCGGTGCCATCACCCGCGCCCCGCAACTCGACGTGCTGCAGGCGCAGGTGGCCGATGCCGTCGCGAAGGGCGCGCGCTTGGCGATCGGCGGCCAGCGCATCGAGCAGCCGGGAAACTGGTTCGAGCCGACGGTGTTCACCGAGGTGAACCACACGATGGCCTTGATGCGCGAGGAAAGCTTCGGCCCGATCATCGGCATCCAGAAAGTCACCGGTGACGACGAAGCGCTCGCGCTGATGAACGACAGCCGCTACGGCCTCACCGCGGGCGTCTACACGCCCGACGAAGCGCGCGCGCAGCGCCTGCTCGCGCGGGTGACCGCCGGCTCGGTGTACTGGAACTGCTGCGACCGGGTGAGCCCGCGCCTGCCGTGGTCGGGTGTCGGCGACTCGGGCATCGGCCTCACCTTGTCGACCTACGGCATCCAGACCTTCACCCGGCCCAAGGCCTGGCATTTGCGCCGCGGCTGAGGAAGTCTCGGCGGGCCTGCGTTTCGCGCCGCCTCGTTCGCACAGATGCGCTGTCGCGCGCCGCATCAACAGCACCAAATATGGGAGGGCCGTTCCTACACTGGCGGGACCAACAACAGGAGACGAACATGCGAGTCGGCGTACCCAAGGAAATCAAGGTCCAGGAACATCGCGTCGGTCTCACGCCGATGGCGGTACGCGAGTACGCCGTGGCCGGCCACGACGTGCTGGTGCAAACCGGCGCCGGCGCCGGCATCGGCGCCACCGATGCGGCGTATGTGGCGGCGGGCGCGCGGATCGCGGCCAGCGCCGCCGAGGTGTTCGACAAGGCCGAGATGATCGTCAAGGTCAAGGAGCCGCAAGCGGTCGAATGGAAGATGCTGCGGCCCGGCCAGATCCTCTTCACCTACCTGCACCTCGCACCCGACCCGGCGCAGGCACGCGGCCTGATCGAATCGGGCTGCATCGCGGTCGCCTACGAGACGGTTACCGACGCGCACGGCGGCCTGCCGCTGCTCGCGCCGATGAGCGAAGTGGCGGGGCGCCTCGCGATCGAGGCGGCGGCGTTTTCGCTGCGCAAGCCCGCCGGCGGCAAGGGCCTGCTGCTCGGTGGCGTGCCGGGCGTGCAGCCGGCGCGCGTGGTGGTGATCGGCGGCGGCGTGGTCGGCACCCACGCGGCGCGGATGGCGGTGGGCCTGGGCGCCGAGGTGACGATCCTCGACCGCTCGCTGCCGCGGCTGCGCCAGCTCGACGAGCTGTTCGCCGGCCGGGCGCGCACCCGCTACTCCAGCGTCGCGACGATCGAGGAAGAGGTGTTTGCCGCCGACGTGGTGATCGGCGCGGTGCTGGTCCCAGGCGCCAGCGCGCCCAAGGTGGTGACGCGCGAGATGCTGAAGCACATGCGTCCGCGCAGCGTGCTGGTCGACGTGTCGATCGACCAGGGCGGCTGCTTCGAGACCTCGCATGCGACGACGCACGATGCGCCGACCTACGAGGTCGACGACATCATCCATTACTGCGTGGCCAACATGCCGGGCGCGGTGCCGGCAACGTCGAGCCATGCGCTGAACCACGCGACGCTGCCATTCGGCCTGGCGCTCGCCGCGCAGGGCGAGCGCGCGATGGTGACGAACCCGCACCTGCGCCACGGCCTGAACATCCATCGCGGCCGCGTCACCTGCGCCCCGGT
>DASXQQ010000192.1:0-4333 GCA_036507085.1 Piscinibacter sp.
GCGCCGCATGCGCACGGCCTGCGCGAGGTAGAGCAGCGCCAGCACGAGCAGGTTGCGCACGGAGAAGTTGCTCAGCAGGAAGCCGATGTGCGTGACGAGGTAACCCAGGTAGATGGGATGTCGCACGACGCGGTACGGGCCGCCGGTGACGAGCTTGCGCTGCGCGGGCAGCAGGCCGAAGGACCGGCCGAGCGTGGCCTTGGCCGTCACCTGCCAGGCCAGACCGGCCAACTGCAGCGTCGCTCCGGCCCACTCCGGGATCAGCCGCGCGGTGTCCGTGTAGCCGAAGAACACGAAGAAGAACGCGGCGTAGATCGTGGCCGCCAGCGCGATGGGCGCCAGGTCACGCACCACGGCGCGGCGGGCGAAGAGTACGAGCGCGAGCGTGAAGCTCTCGGTCAGCAGCAGCAGGAGCAGGGTGGTGCGGCCGGTGTCGGCCCACCAGTGAAGGGCCACGTTCCACACCAGTACGCCATAGGTGAGCAGCGCGAACGCGCGCAGCAGCCCTTCCGTCAGGGCGCTGTCGCGCGGGGTGTCGGCCACGGGAGTCCCACGCTCAGGGGCTGAGAGTTTTTCCGTTGCGTGCACAAAGACCCGTTCGCGCTGAGCTTGTCGAAGCGCCTGCACAGGTCGTCGCGGAACTTCGACAAGCTCAGTCCGAACGGAAGATGGGTGCTCACGCACGAAAAGCTCTCAACCTCTCAGTCCTTCGACTGGCTCAGGATGGCCGGACGCCTCCCTTCGACAGGCTCAGGGCGATCGGGGATTAAAAGGCTCAGTCGCGAACGTCGGGTTCGAAGAAGATCCAACGAACCTGCGGAAATCCTTCGCGCAGACCCCGCTCGACGCGATTGATCGCTTCGACCAGCGCGACGTCCGAGGCTTGACGCGTCATTCGCGCCTTCACCGCGACCATGATCTCGCTGCCGAGCTGTTGCGTCAGCAGGTTGTACAGCTGCGCCACTTCGGGCTGCGCCTGCAGGTGCGCGCGCATGGCGGCGAGCACGCGCGGCTCGGCGCTCTGGCCCACCAGCAAGGCCTTGACCTCCATGCCCACGAGGATCGCCACGACGATGAGCAGCGCGCCGATGGCGATCGAGCCGACCGCGTCCCACATCGGGTTGCCGGTGATCATCGCGAGCGCAATGAAGCCGAGGGCCAGCACCAGGCCGCCGAGCGCGGCCAGGTCTTCGCCCAGCACAACCAGCAATTCACTCTGGCGCGAGCTGCGAAACCATTGCCACAGGGTCTGCGAGCCGCGGTCCTTGTCGATCTCGCGCAGGCAGCCCCACAGCGACACGCCTTCGGCGGCCACGCCGAAGCCGAGAATCGCCACCGCGACCCAGGCGTACTTCACCGGCTCGCTGTCGTGCAGCTTGTGCACGCCTTCGTAGATCGAGAACAGCCCGCCCATGCTGAACAGCATCAGCGCGACGATGAAGCTCCAGAAGTAGATCGCCTTGCCGAAGCCCAGAGGATGGTCCGCGGTCGGTGCGCGCCGCGCTTCCTTCATGCCCCAGATCAGCAAGGCCTGGTTGCCGCAGTCGGCATAGGAATGGATCGCTTCGGCGAGCATGGCCGACGAGCCGGTGAACACCGCGCCGGCGGTCTTGGCAATCGCGATCGCGAAGTTCGCGCCGAGCGCGAACAGGATGGACTTGAACGAATTGGCTTGGGTGGACATGGCGGCGATGGTAGACGAACGCGTGGCGCTTCAGTGCTTGCCCCGGCACGCCGCCATCAGGTCGAGGTCCGGCTGGTATTCGGCGCTCGCGACACCGGCGAAGCCGAGCACAGTGTGGAACAGGTTGTCGTGCGACAGCGCACTGTCGCGCTGCGCCTGCACGCAGTCGCGCGGCACGCCGCCAGCCTGCGGTGCGAGCCACAAGACCATCGGCACATGGATCTGTTCGCGCGGAGCCAGCGCGTACGGCAACCCGTGCAGGTACAGGTTGTTCTCGCCCAGCGACTCGCCGTGGTCCGACACGTACAGTAGCGCGCCGTCGTAGTCGCTTTGGCGCTGCGCCAGCCAGTCGATCGCCTGCGCGAGAACATGGTCGGTGTAGGCGATCGTGTTGTCGTAGGCATTGATCAGGGCCTCGTGCGGGCACTGCTGCAAGACGTTGGTCCTGCACTCGGGCTGGAACGGCTTGCGGTTCGGCGGCGAGCGCTTGAAGTAGGCTGGCCCGTGGCTGCCCATCTGGTGCAGCACCAGCACGACGCCGCGGGCACGGCGTTCCGCCGGCAAGGCGGCGAGCCGTTCGTCGAGCCCGAGCAACAGGGCCTCGTCGAAGCATTCGCCGGCGGCGCACAGCGCGGCGGGCCCGCTCGCGCTCGCATGCGGCACGCGATCGCACAGGCCCTTGCAACCGGCCTGGTTGTCGAGCCACAGCACCGCCAGGCCCGCGCGCTGCAGCAGGTCGAGCAGGTTCTCATGGTCCTCGGCGCGCGACTCGAAGCCGCGCCGGCCCAGGTGCGAAAACATGCAAGGCAGCGACGATGCGGTGCTGGTTCCGCACGACGTCACGTTCCTGAAGCTGATCACCCCGCGCGTCGCCAGCTCGGGGTTGGTCGGCCGCGCGTAGCCGTTGAGCGAGAAGTGATCGGCACGCGCAGTCTCGCCGACGACGAAGAGCAGCAACGCCGGCCGGGCGCCCGCCGGGCGGGCCAGCACGGTCACGTCGCGCCCGATCGGCCGCGGCGGGCCCGCCGGCTTCGCGCGCACATCGGCGAGCACGACCCCGAGCGAGAAGAACGAGGTCAGCGGGTTGATCATGTAGCGCAAGGACTTGTGGTTGCGCATCGTCGCCGACAGGTCGGCGAAGAGCGCGAACACGAGCGCGGCAACCAGCGCGGTCGCGGCCAGCGAGGCCAGCGTGTTGCGGCCGAGCTGGCGCCAGAACGGCAGCTGCCGCACGCGCTGGCGCGCGAGCCACCACAGCGGCACGCCCGCGAGCAACAGCACGCTCGCGAGCAGCCGCCAGCTGAGCAGGTCGCGGGTCTCGCGCACGTCGGTCTGCAACACGTTGATCATCATCGTCGGGTCGATGACGATGCCGTAGTTGCCGATGAAGTGGGCGCCGCAGGCGGCTGCGACGAGGAACAGCGCGATCAGCGCCGTCGCGGTCCAGCGCCACGAAAACAGTGCGAGCAGCGCGAAGGTGAGCGCCGCCACCGCGGCGGCGAAGCCGGCGATGAACAAGGCGCCGCGCGGCGACGCCATTTCCGGTAGCGCCGCGATGGCACGCCACAACGGCCAGTTGGCGAACACCGCCATCCACAGCGCCGCCAGCAGCGCCAGCGTCAAGGGATTCCAGGTGCGAGCGCGGGACGGTGGCAAGGGATCGGAGTCGGCACGGGGCATGGCGCCATTGTCTCAGCTGCGCAGGCGCAGACCCCCCGCCGAGCGGCCACCCTGGCGCGCGCCGATCAAGTGCGCGCCGTGGTTGCAGTAACGCTGCTGCAGATCCTTCGCCGCCGCGGTCAAGGCCTCGACATCGGGGATCTTCTCCTGGTGCCGCTGCGCCACCAAGCCGGCGAGTTCGATCAGCTTGGCGTTGCGCGTCTGCGCACCTTGCGCGAGCAGCAGTCTCACCGCTTCGGTGGGCGCACCGTTGACCGCGTGGCCCATCGCCTTCTCGGCCGTCGCCGAGATGGTGGTGTGGTTCTCGCGGATCAAGCCGGCTGCCGGCTCCAGGCCTTGCGCGGCGGCGACCAGCATTTCGGTTGCGGCGCGCGACACGCAGAAGCGCTGCGCCACGCGGGCGACCTGCGCGGGCATTTCGTCGAGCTGGATCTCCTGCGAGTTCAGCCGTGCCCACAGGGCGACGACGTTGCACGCGGACTCCATGTCCATGTCGGCGCCTTCGACGTCGTCGGTCAACTCGCGCACCATGTGCATCGCCTGCGCAACCTTCTTGTCGTGCATGCAGCGCAGCGCGGTCAGCGCCGCGTCGAAGCGCTGCAGGCGTGCGACATCCTTGGCCCGCTCCGTGCGGCGCGACAGATGGTCGTGGGTGCGCTGCAAGCCCTTGCCGTCGCGCGCATCGAACTGCAGCAGCGCGAGCAGCACCAGCGCGTGGTCGTCGAACATCTTCGAGCTGATGCCGACCACGCAGGCGCGTTCGAGCGCGACAAGCGCCTGCTGTGCTTGGCCGGCATAGAAGGCGAGGGTGCCGGCGTGGAGCAGCCGCGTCACGCTGCCCGGCGTCAATTCGGCCGCCTTCTGGTAGATCTCGAACGCGGCCTGCATCTCGCCTTGCTCGACCAGCACGCGGCCCAGCACGTCGTAGGAATCGGCATGCTGCGGCATCTCGCCGACCAGCGCGTCGAG
>DASXQQ010000193.1:0-29894 GCA_036507085.1 Piscinibacter sp.
TCGGCGACCAGATCATTCGCGACGCGGCGACGCGGCTCGAAGACACGCTGACCGCGCAGGTTCGCCCGCTCGCGCGGCTGAACCGGCTGCAGTCGCAGATCAGCCGCATCCGCGTGCTCGAGGTCGAACTGCCGCGGCTGACCGATCTGTTCGGCGTGTCAGACCAGCTCGAGTTGCTGCGCGCCGAGCGCGCCGCCTTCGACCGCGACCTCGGCGAGTTCATTCGCGAACTGAAGGCGCAAAAGCGCGCCGAGGCCGCGGGTCTCGAGGAGAACTGGCGCCGCTACCAGGCCGACCTGCAGACCGCGATGCGCCACGCCAACCTGATGGAGCTCGATGCCGTGCAGCGTATCTCGACCTTCGAATCGGCCGGGCGCTTCAAGGCGATTTCGCGCACGCTCAAGCAGCTGGCGGAAAGCACCGAGCTGCGCGCCGGCGACGCGTTCGCTCAGGCGGTGTCGCAGCACGGGCGCCAGCGCGGCCTGTTCATGACGACCTCGGCGGTCGGCCTGGGGGTGCTCGCGATCTGGATCGGCCTGCTCGCGCGCTCGGTGTCGGGGCGGGTGTCGCGGCTGCGCGATGCCGCCAGGCGCGTCGCCGAAGGGCAGGGCGAGCATCCGATCAGCGTGGCCGGCAACGACGAGCTCGCCGATCTCGGCGCCGCGTTCAATGCGATGCAGGAAAAGGTGCAGGCCCGCGAGCACGCGCTGCGCTCGGCGCACGACGAGCTCGAGTCGCGGGTCGAGTCGCGCACGCGTCAACTCAACCAGGCCAATGCCCAACTGCTGCGCGAGATCGAGGAGCGCTGTCGCGTCGAGGAGCGGCTGCAGCACCAGGCGCAGTACGACGGCCTCACCGACCTGCCGAACCGGCTGCTCGCGATCGACCGGCTGTCGCAGGCGATGCGCGCGGCCGAACGCACCCAGGGCCATGTGGTGCTGATCTTCCTCGACCTCGACGACTTCAAGAAGGTCAACGACACGCTCGGCCACCAGCACGGCGACGCCTTGCTGGTGCAGGCGGCCGAGCGGCTGCGCCAGGCGGTCCGCGCCGAGGACACCGTGGCGCGGCACGGCGGCGACGAATTCCTCGTCATCGTCGGCGGACTCAAGTCCCCCGAAGACGCGCAGCCCGTTGCCGACAAGATCGTGCGCGCGTTCGCCGATTCGTTCGACCTCGGCGGCAGCGAGGTCGTCGTCACGCCGAGCATGGGCCTGGCCGTCTACCCGGACGACGGCGACAGCCCGAGCACGCTGTTGCGCAACGCCGACCTCGCGATGTACGACGCCAAGGACGCCGGGCGCAACACCTACCGCTATTTCAACCAGCAGGTGCACGACAGCTCGGTGCATCGGCTGACGGTCGAGCGGCGCCTGCGCAGCGCCTTGCCGCGCGACGAATTCCGGCTCGTCTACCAGCCGCTGGTCGCCACCGCAAGCAAGCAGCTGGTCGGTGCGGAGGCCCTGCTTCGCTGGCACAGCCCCGACTACGGCTGGGTCGAGCCCGACCAGTTCATCGCGGTGGCCGAGCACACCGGCCTGATCGTCGACATCGGCGACTGGGTGCTGCGCTCGGCCTGTGCGCAGGTTCGCGAATGGCGTGAACTCGGCTGGACCGATTTGCGCATCGCCGTCAACGTGTCGCCACGGCAGTTTCGCGGCGAGGGCTTGCTGGCCACGGTGCGCGATTGCCTGGCGGCGCACGGCCTGCCTCCCGGCTGCCTGCAGATCGAAGTGACCGAAGGCCTGCTGATCCGCAACCAGCCCGAGGTTCGCGAGACCCTGATGGCGCTGAGCGCGCTCGGCGTGCGCCTTGCGATGGACGATTTCGGCACCGGCTATTCGTCGCTGTCGTACCTGAAGCGCTTTCCGTTCGACGCGCTGAAGATCGATCGCGAGTTCGTGCGCGACCTGGCCTCCGATCCGGACGACCGGGCGCTCGTCACCGCCGCGATTCGCCTGGGCAAGGGCCTGGGCCTGTCGGTGGTCGCCGAGGGGGTCGAGACCGACACCCAGTTCGCCTTTCTCGCCGAGCAGGAGTGCGACCTGGTCCAGGGCTATCTGTTCAGCAAGCCACTCCCGCCGGAGGAATTCGCCGCGCGCTGGCTGATGCAGGGCGTGCCCGCGACAGCACATTAGATTTCCGCCGGGCCGCCAGCACAAGCAAAGCGAAGTGCCCCTCAAGCCACGCGCCGGGCACGGGTTTCCCGGGCCCAGGCGTGGCGCCCCTCGGGGGCAGGAGCGAAGCGACTGGGGGGCCTAATCCGTCAGGCGAGCCAGCTGCGCCTCGTAGGCCTCAAGGAAGGCGCCGGCGAAGACCGAGTCGAAGTTCTCCTCGATCTCGCGCACGATCTCGGCATGCTGTTCGCCGTACCGCTCCCACAGCTTGGCCTTGTAATTGACGGGAAGCAGGTTGTCCCACATGCCTTTGGCGGCCAGGCGCAGCTCCAGCGCCTCGGGATTGAAGCGGGTCAGCACGGCCTCCAGCGCGGCCCGCATGCCGGCCAGGACCGCGACCTCATGCGCACGCAAATCGTCGAACGCCTCGCGTACCGCCATCAGCGGAGGGACGAACCCGCGTTTCGGCGGCCCGAGCAATTGCGCGAGCGCTGCGCTCGCGTCGGGTGAGAACTTGAGCGGATTGTTCTGGCGCGTCTGCAGCAGGGTCGGACTCGCTCCCAGTTCGCGCTTGGCGATGCTGCGCGCCGCCAGCAGTTCGAGCGTGCCGTGGATGCTGGCACGCAGCAGCGCCCCGACCAGTTCCACTTGAGCCGCCGAGCGAGCCGCCGGCTCAGGCGCGGCCATCCCCAGGCCGGCGTACAAGGCCTCGATCAACTCGTCCGCGGGAACCGGGGAACCCGGTAGCTGGCCAGCCCCCCCGTCCGGCGTTGCCGCGGGAGAGGCGGGGCGCAAGCCGGATCCGGTCGGCTCGCCGATCACGAGATCGATGTGCAGCATGTCCGCGGGAGCCGCGGGGGCATCGGCGGAGGCATCGGCCTGCGGGGCATGCAGCAAATCGTCGAACACGCTCGGACGGCCGGTCTGCCTGGGGGAGCCGAAGAGAGCGAAGTCATCATCTGCGGCGGGGTCGCTGGGCTCACGCAGCGCCGGCGCGGCGGCCGATGCTTCCCGTGGCCGTGCGGACGCCGTGCTCTCGCCATCGGCCTGCAGCACAAAGGGCCCGATGCGGATCTGCGCCCCCGCATCGAGCGCGTACTCGACACCCGGGGCCAGCGGTACACCGTCAAGCTCGACCATCAGGTTGGTGCTGATCAGGCGAAGGAAATGTTGGCCGTCGCGGCAAGCGACCTGCATGTGCTTGCGCGAGATGCGGCGCTCCGGGTCGGGCAACACGAGCGTGCAATCGGCACCCCGCCCGATGTAGCTCACCGCCTCGCCGAAGATCGCCTCCAGCGATGTACCGGGTGCCTCTCCTGCGTGGGAAACGAGACGGATCGCGATCATTTGAACCGCTCCCGGCCCTTTGGCAACACAAAGGGCGTCGGTCGATCTTACCGCCGCGGGTGTGAACGCGACCTCGCGCCCACCCCAACTTGCGTCATACCCCTAATGACGCGGGTTCCGGACGGTTGACAGTGTGGAAGCGCGAGGTCTAGATTCGTCCAGGGCGCTGGCGGACACCCTCTTGCGAGGAGCGCTAAAAATGATGCGTGCATTGATTCTGGCTGCGGCGATCGCGGCGCCGTGCGTTGCTGCTGCTGCCGACGTATCGGGCACGATCACGATTCTCGAAGGGCAAGCGCTGATCTACCGCGGCAGCGGGCGCCTGCATGCGGTCGAAGGCGTGCGGCTCGCGGCGGGCGACATCGTCGAGACGGCGGCCTCCACGTTCGTGCAGATCGAACTCGCCGACCAGTCGGTGGCCCAGTTCGGCTCGGCAACCCGCGTGATGATCAACGCTTCTGCGTCGCGGCAGAAAGCCGAGCGCTGGCTGTACATCATGGACGGATGGGTCAAGGTGACGGGTGCGAAGCGAGACCCCCCCGCGGGGCCCGGCCTCGACCTTCGCGCGCCGCTGTTCGAGATGCCGGCGAGCCCGTCGGTGGTCGTGCTGCGCAGCTCGCCGGCCGAGGTCAACCTGTTCGTCGAGCGCGGCGACATCCGCGTCGTCGAGCGGCAGGTCGGCGGCAGCGTGGGCGCGGTGCCGTTCAAGTCGGGTGACTTCTACCGGCGCAAGCTGCCGGGGCGCGGTACCGTCAACCCGGGGTCGATGCAGGCCTTTGTCGGCGACATGCCGCGCTTCTTCCGCGACTCGCTGCCGCTGCGCCTCGATCGCTTTCGCGACCGTCCGGTGCAGGCGAAGGACGCGCCTGATTTCAGCTACGCCGACGTGGAGTCCTGGCTCAAGGCCGAGCCTGCGGTGCGTCGCCCCTTGATGCAGCGCTGGCGCGGCAAGGCGAGAGAGCCGGCGTTCCGCGCGGCACTGGTGGCCAATCTGTCTGCCCACCCCGAGTGGGATCCGATCCTGTTCCCCGAGAAGTACCTGCCGAAGGATCCTCCGGCGCCGCGTGCCGCCTTTGCAGTCGGGCGCGCGGCAAGCGCTGCTGCGTCGACTGCTGCGCGATAGGGCCTGTTCAGACCATTCAGCGTGAACTGTCGCTGAGGAGCTTGTGATGAAACTGCTGTTGAAGTTCAACCTGGTGTTCGTGCTGGTTTTCGCCCTCGCCCTGGCCGCCACGAGCTACGTGTCGTGGACGCTGCTCGAGCGCAACGCGCGCGACGAGATCGCGCAAAACGCGAGGCTGCTGATGGACACCGCGCTTGCGGCGCGCGCCTACACCTCGTCGCAGGTGAACCCGCTGCTGGAGACGCAGATGAAGTACACCTTCCTGCCGCAGTCGGTTCCCGCCTACTCCGCGACCGAGGTGTTCAACGACCTGCGCAAGAAGCACACCGAGTACGGCTACAAGGAAGCGGTCCTCAACCCCACCAACCCGCGCAACCGGGCGGTCGACTGGGAGACCGACCTCATCACCCAGTTCCGCGGCAACAAGGACACCACCGAGCTGATCGGCGACCGTGACACCCCGACCGGGCGGTCGTTCTATGTCGCACGCCCGATCCGCATCTCGAACCCGGCCTGCCTGCGCTGCCACAGCACGGTCGACGCGGCGCCGAAGACCATGCTCGAGCGCTATGGCCCCGCCAACGGCTTCGGCTGGACGCTCAACGACGTGGTGGGCGCACAGATCATCTCGGTGCCGACCCAGGTCCCGCTCGAGCGCGCCCAGAAAGCGTTCACGGTCTTCATGGGCTCGATCGCGGCGGTGTTCGTCGTGATCGGCATCGTCCTCAACACCATGCTGTGGGCCTTGGTCATCCGCCCGATCGGCAAGTTGTCGCAGTTCGCCGACCGGGTGAGCCTGGGCGAACTCGAAATCCCCGAATTCAAGCGCAGCTCCGGCGACGAGATCGGGATGCTGGCGCGGTCCATCGCCCGAATGCGCACGAGCATGGTCCAGGCGATGAAGATGCTGGAGAGCTAGGCCCCTCATGAACATCCCGGAGCGGCTGGGCAAATATCCCATTACCGAAGTGCTCGGCAAAGGGGCGATGGGGGTCGTCTACCGCGGCTACGACCCGGTCATCAAGCGACCGGTGGCGATCAAGACGATCCGCAAGGAACTGATCGACGAGGACGAGAAGTCCGAGAACATGTCGGGGCGCTTTCGCCGCGAGGCTCAGGCTGCCGGCGCGCTCAGCCATCCGGGCATCGTCTCGGTCTACGAGTATGGCGAGGACGCACAGCACGCCTACATCGCGATGGAGTACGTCGAAGGCAACAGCCTGCGCGAATACATGACTCGCGGGGCCACCTTCGACGAGCACGACACCGTCAGCATCATGGCCCAACTGCTCGACGCGCTGCAGTTTGCGCACGACCACGCCGTGTGGCATCGCGACATCAAGCCGGCGAACATCCTGGTGATGAGCAATGGCCGCATCAAGCTCACCGATTTCGGCATCGCGCGGATCGAATCGACCGACTTCACGAGAACCAACGTGATCATGGGAACGCCGGGCTTCATCGCGCCGGAGCTCTACCTGGGCGGGGAGATCGACCACCGCATCGACATCTTTTCGGCCGGCGTCCTGTTCTACCAGCTGCTCGCCGGGCGGCCTCCGTTCCAGGGCCGGCCCGAAGCGGTGATGCACGACGTCTGCTACCACGATCCGGTGCCGCCGTCGACCATCGATGCGCATCGCCGCTGGCCGCAGTACGACGCGGTGGTCGCGCGTGCCCTCGAGAAGTCGCCGGTCAACCGATTCCAGAGCGCCGCGGCGTTTCGCACAGCCATCCTCGCCGAGTATGCCCAGCCGCTGGACAGCACCCTGTCGGAGGCCACGATCATCTCGACCACGGTGCGGGCCATCGCGGTCGAGCCGGGCACGCCTTCGTTGCCCAAGAGCACGCCGATTCCCGGCACCAGCACGCCCCCGCCCACCGGGTGGAGCGCACCGGTGCTGGCCGGCGTCGAAGTCGAGCTGGCGCGCTTCGTCGGTCCGGTGGCCCGGGTGCTGGTGCGGCGTGCCGCTCGCACCCACAAGGACATCGACACGCTGACGGCGGGCCTGCTCGAAGCGCTCGAGCGCCCCGAAGACCGTGAAGCCTTTGCCCGCGCGGTGACGGGGCACGGGCTCGCGGTGCTGCGCACGCGGGCTTCCGCCGGACCCGAGACGCCGGTGCCGGCGGCGGAGAACGTGGGGCCAGCTCTCACCGCCGCGGACCTCGAGCGCGCGACGCGGGTGCTGACAACCTACATCGGTCCGATCGCGCGCGTGGTGGTCAAACGCGCAGCGGCGGAAGGCGTCAGCCGGCGCGACTTCCTCAACCAGGTCGCGCAAAGCCTCGAAAGCGACGCGCAGCGCGAACGGTTTCTGCGCGAGGCTGTGGTCTCCAGTGGTTGACGCCCCGTCGGTCGCAGGCAACGCGGCATGAAGGCAGACGATCGCACCCTCATCCAGGATCCCGAACCCACGATCCTGATGCCCGCGCCGGGCGGGCAGGCCACTGTCGTCATGAAGCGGCCCGCCACGTCGAGAGCGGCTGCGCCCAGCTCGAACGTCGAGTTGCAGCGGCTGGTCGCCGGCATCAACCCGCTCGTCGGCGCCGCCGGCACGCTGCTCGCGCTCGTCGCGCAGTTGCGCAGCACGACGTCGCACGACGACCCCGCCGCCTTGCGGCAGCAGCTGCTCGCATGGATCGCCGAGTTCGAAGCGCTCGCCGGCGCGAAGGGCGTGCCGCGGCCCAAGGTCACTGCGGCGCGCTACCTGTTGTGCAGCTTCATCGACGAGGTGATCGCGCAGACGCCTTGGGGCGCGGGCGGGACCTGGGCCGAGCGCAACCTCCTGCAGGAGTTCCACGAAGAACGCTCGGGCGGCGAGAAGTCGTTTCAATTGCTGGAGCGCCTCGGCCAGGATGCGGCGACGAATGCCGACCTGCTCGAGCTGTTCTACGTGTGCCTGAGGCTCGGCTTCGAAGGCCGCTATCGCGGCACGCCCGATGCCCGCGCACAGCTCGATGCCATCGCGGCGCGCGTGCTCGAGGTGATCCGCCCGGCGAAGGTCGCGGCGTCCGCGCGGACCCTCTCGGTGTGCTGGGAGGGCGTTGCCGCCCCCGGCCGTCGCGACGTGGCGGTGCTGCCGCTGTGGGTCCTGGCTGCGCTGAGCGCGGGCCTCCTGCTGGGCCTGTTCCTGCTGTTCAATGGCCGGCTGGACGATCTGGCCCGGCCCGTCTTTCGCCAGATCCACGCGCTGCCGCTGACCTTGCGGGTCGACCGCAGCGAGTCCGCGGCCAGGCCCCGCCTCGCGCCGCTGCTGCAGGCCGACATCGGCCGCGGCGCGATCCAGGTTCGCGACGAGGCGTTGCGTTCGGTCGTCACGCTGCCCGCCGACGCGCTGTTCGTCCCGGGAAGCGCGCGCGTCGAACCGCGCCAGGTCGATCTGCTCGCGCATGTGGCTCAGGCGTTGAAGGACACAGCGGGGCAGATCGCCGTGATCGGGCACACCGACGACGCGCCCGTCAGCTCGCCGCAGTTCCCGTCGAACTGGCATCTGTCGCACGAGCGCGCACGGGCGGTGCTGGCCGCGCTCGTGCAGCAGGGCGCACGCGCGGAACGATTGCGCGCCGAGGGCCGCGCCGACGTCGAGCCGCTGGTGCCCAACGACAGCGCGGCCGCGCGGGCTCGCAATCGGCGCATCGAGATCGAATTGCGGTTGCCGCGGCCGGAGGGGTGACGCGATGAAGCGGTTCGCGGCTCCCTGGGCAAGCGCGGCGCTGGCGGTCGCCGGCGTGCTGGCCGCAGGCGCGCTCATCTGGTTCGTCGGTCCACTGGTGTCGATCGGCGGTGTCGTGCCGCTGGCCGGGGAGCCGGCGCGATGGGTGGCTCTCGGCGCCCTGGTCGTGCTCGCGACGGGCCGTTCGACGTGGCGCGCGCTCGGCGCCGCACGCCGCAACCGCCGCTTGATGGAGGGCCTGGTCGCGGGCGGCCCCGCAGCGTCGGCCGAGGCACCCGGCGAGAAGGAGGTGGCCGTCATCACCCAGCGCTTCGAGCAGGCGGTGGGTGTCCTGCGACGCTCGCGCATCGGCGGCAAGAAGCGCCCGTGGCTCGCCGCGCTGTCGGGCCGGCCCTACGTGTACGAACTGCCCTGGTACATCATCATCGGCGCACCGGGGGCCGGCAAGACGACGGCGCTCGTGAACTCCGGGCTCGAATTTCCGCTTGCGACCACGGTGGGTCAGAAGGTGATTCGCGGCATCGGCGGCACCCGCAATTGCGACTGGTGGTTCGCCACCGAAGCGGTGCTGATCGACACCGCCGGGCGCTACACCACGCAAGACAGCGACCGGGCGGCCGACCGGGCCGCGTGGTTCGGTTTTCTGGCGCTGCTCACGCGCTACCGGCCGCGCCGACCGATCAACGGGGTGCTGCTGACGATCAGCGTGAGCGACCTGTTGAATGCGAGCCCGGCTCGACGGCTCGCCCACGCCGGCGAACTGCGCGAACGCATCGAAGAGTTGCATGCCCGGCTCGGCATCGCGTTCCCGGTTTACGTGCTCGTCACCAAGACCGATCTGCTCGCGGGCTTCATGGAGTTCTTCGCCGACTTCGACAAGGAGGAGCGCGCGCAGGTCTGGGGCGTGACCTTCCCCTACGAAGCCGACTCGACACGCGAGGGTCCGCAATTGCGCATGGCCAGCGATTTCGCCGCGCTGGAAAAGCGGCTCAACGACTGCGTCATCGATCAGCTGCACGGCGAAAGCGACCGCGAACGGCGGGCCGCGATCTACGCGTTCCCGCCGCAATGGCGCGTGCTGCACCAGACGCTGTTCGAATTCCTGCAGACGATGGTCGCCGGCATGCGCGTCGAGTTGCGGCCCTTGGTGCGCGGCGTCTACTTCACCAGCGCCACGCAGGAAGGAACGCCCATGGACCGCGCGCTCGGCGGGCTGGCGCGCGCGCTGGGCCTGTCGAGCCGGATCCTTCCTCCGGCGCGACCGAGCGGCAAGACCTTCTTCGTGACCCGGCTGCTGCGCGACATCGTGTTCGCCGAAGCTGGCCTCGCGGGAACGAATCTGCGCTGGCGCCGGCGTCGCGCCGTGCTCGAATGGGGGCTGGTCGGATTGAGCGCGTGCACCGTCGCTGCGGCCGCGGCGCTCTCGTGGCGCGCCTATGCGGACAACCGCGCCTACATCGGCGCGCTCGCGTCACGCCTGCCGGCGCTCGAGCGCGACGTGGCGCGCGCCAAGGCCGCACCCACCGATCTCGCCGCGCTGCTGCCGGCGCTCGACTCGCTGGACCGGTTCGGCCTGGCGGGCGACGCCGACGCTCGGCGGGCGCGAACGCCACTGGCGCTGGGCCTGGATCGCAGCGAGATGCTGGGCGCCGCGGCGCACGATGCCTACCAGCGCGCATTGATGGAATCGTTCCTGCCCCGCATCGCCGCGCGGCTCGAGGAGCGCTTGCGCACCGGCGAGCGCGACCATGTGGAGCTGACCTATGACGCGCTGAAGGCCTATCTGATGCTGTTCGGCGGCAGGAACTTCGATCGCGCCGCGTTGCGCGCCTATCTGATCGCCGACTGGGACGCGACTCTGCCACGCAGCGTGAGCGCCGGCGAGCGTGATGCCTTGCGGCGGCACCTGGACCGCCTGCTGGCCGGTGGCGAGGTCGGGGCGCCGTCGAATGCCGACCCGAAGCTGGTCGCCAACGCGCGCAGCCTCGTGGCCAGTGTCCCGCTCGCCCAGCGCGCCTACCACCGGCTGAAGCTTCTGGACCTCGGGGCCGACGCCACGCCCTTCACCGTGGAGTCGGCCGCCGGAACGGGGGCGCGGCGCGTCTTCGTGCGCGCCAGCGGGCAGCCGCTCGCCGGCGGCGTGCCCGCCTTGTACTCGCGTGCCGTGTACCAGCAATCGTTGCGGGAACGCACGCAGGAGGTGCTGCGCCAGTTCGCGCGCGAGCAAAGCTGGGTGCTCGGCACGCCCAGCGCCGCGGCCGCCGAAGCGGCATCGCAAAAGATGCTGGCCGACGAAGTGCAGCGGCTGTACCTGGCCGACTACGCGACGCGCTGGGAAGCATTCGTCAACGACCTGCGCCTGGTCCCCGCGCCCACGCTCGCGGCGAGCGCCGAACTCGCGAACCTGCTGGCCCGCCCCGATTCACCGCTGCTGGCGCTGCTGCGCGCGGTGGTTCGCGAAGTGACGATCGGCTCGCCGGTGGGATCGCCCGAGCCTGCGTCGGCCGATCCGCTCGGACCGCGGTTCGACGCGCTGCGGCGTTTCTTCACCGGGCAGCCACCACCGGTTGACGACCTGCAGGCGCTGCTCGGCAAGTTGTCGGCGCACCTCGCGGCCGTCGAGGACGCCGTCAAGCGCAAGGCGCTGCCGCCGGCGAGCGATGTGACGCATGAGCTGGCGGCGGCCGCGCAGCGTGCTCCCGAGCCGCTGCGCGGCATGCTCGCGCAGCTGTCGGCGACGAGCGCGGCGCAGGTCGTCGCCGCGCTGCGCGAGCCCCTGTCGCGGCAGATCGCGAGTGAGATCGCGCCGCAGTGCAGTCGCGCCGTTGCCGGACACTACCCGCTCGCACGCGCCGGCACCGAAGAGATTTCGCGCGAGGAGTTCACCCGGACGTTCGGCGCCGGCGGGCTGATCGACGGCTTCTTCCAGCGCCACCTGATGCCCTATGTCGACACCTCGACACGCCCGTGGACGTACCGCGGCGTTGACGCGGCCGCCCGGGCGGAAGCATCCGAATCGCTCCTGCAATTCCAGCGCGCCCAGGCGATTCGCGACGCCTTCTTCCGCGACGGTGGACGGCGGCTCGGCGTGCGACTCGACTTCCGGCTGATCGAACTCGATCCGGGCATCAGCGAGTTCGCACTCGATGTCGATGGGCAACTGTTGAGGTTCCGGCCCGGCTCGCAGGCGGTGCAAAGCGTGCAGTGGCCGGGCCCCAACGATGCCGGTCGGGTGCACCTGCAGATCACGCCGTCCTCGGGTGCCGGCGGACCCGGCTACGTGTTCCAGGGCCCGTGGGCCCTGTTCCGCCTGCTCGACCGCGTGCGCACCGAGCCCGGGTCGGCGCCGGATCGCTCGCGACTCGTGTTCGACGTCGAAGGCCGCAAGGCCCGCTTCGAAGTGAAAAGCCCGGCCGCGCTCAACCCGATCGCGCGCCAGGAACTGGAGCAGTTCCAATGTCCGAAGCGACTCTGAGCTCGAACGCGGTCCCGGGCTGGTTCGGCAAGATGCCGAACCTCGGCGACTTCGCGTCGCGCCGCTTGCCGGACGCTTTCGTGCGCCGCTGGGACCGCTGGTTGCAGCGTGGCCTGGCGAGCGCGCGCAGCGAGCTCGGCGAGGGCTGGCTCGATGCCTACCTCGTCGCGCCGATCCGGCGCTTCTGGCTGGCGCCGGGCGTGCTCGGCGCCGTGGGCTGGGCCGGCCTTCTCATGCCCAGTGTCGACCGGGTGGGCCGCCACTTTCCGTTGACCATCGCCCAACCGATCGAACCGCTGGCCGCGGCGCTGGCGGCGCGCGCGTGGTTTCGCTCGCTCGACGATGCGGCGCGCCAGGTGCTCGACGTCGAGTTCACGATCGACGACCTCGAACGCGAACTGGCCAAGGTCCCGCTGGCCGATGGCGCGGCAGTGGACGATGCGGCCGAGCGCCTGGCCGCTCGCCTGCTCGGGCGCTGTGCTCCGCGCACGCTGTGCAGCCTGTGGTGGTGCGGCGACGCTGGCGACGAGGCCGAGTTCCAGTGCTTTGCCGCGCTGCCGCCGGCCACCGCGTTCGCTTCGATGATCGGGGGCGAATCATGAGGCGGTCGATGCGCGGCTTGGCCATCCTCGGGCTCGTCCTGCTGGCCCCCGCGCTATCGGCCGTCGCGGCCGAGCGCATGCGCGGTGTGGCCGTCACCGAGGAGCGCATCGCCCTCGTCGTCGGCAATGCCGCCTACCGCAACGACCCGCTGGACAACCCCGTCAACGATGCGCGCCTGATCGCGAAGTCGCTGAAGCAGTCGGGCTTCAGCGTCTCGCTGCAGGAAAACCTCGACCGCCGCGGCCTTGTCGACGCGCTGCGCGAGTTCGGCAACCATCTCGACGAGAACACGATCGCGGTGCTGTACTACGCCGGCCATGGCCTGCAGTTGCGCGACCGCAATTACCTGATCCCGGTCGACGCCGAGATCCGCAGCGAAGACGAGATCCCGATCGCCGGGGTGGACCTCGGCTTCATGCTGGGGCGCATGTCGACGGCGCGCAGCCGCATCAACATCGTCATCCTCGACGCCTGCCGCAACAACCCGTTCAGCGGCAAGGGCGGTCCGCGCGCGCAGGGCCTCGCGCAAATGGATGCGCCGGTGGGCACGCTGCTCGCCTACGCGACGGCGCCGGGCAAGCTGGCGGCCGACGGCAGCGGCGCCAACAGCCTGTATGCGACGCACCTCGCGCGCCACTTGCTCACGCCGGGGCTGCCGATCGAGCATGTGTTCAAGCGCGTTCGCGAAGGCGTGGTGCGCGACACGCGCGAACAGCAGATCCCCTGGGAGAGCTCGTCGCTGCAGGGTGAATTCGCATTCGTTCCCGGCGTCGCAGCCACGCGCGAAGCGGCGGCCGATGTCGATGCCGCAGGCGAACTGGCGTTCTGGAGCAGCATCCAGGCGTCGAATCGCGCCGACGAATACCGCGCCTACCTGCGCCAGTACCCGAACGGCCGCTTTGCCGCGCTGGCGCAGACGCGCGTCGCCGTCTTCACGGTGCCTCCCGCAGCGCCACCGCAAGCCACGGCGGCGCGGCCCGACACGCTGCCACGCGCGGGCGACACCTGGCGCTATCGCGTGCAGGACCAGTTCCGCATCGGCGACCTGTTCCTCACTGCGAAGGTCGATGGCGTCACGGCCGACGGCGTCGCCGAAACCTGGACCACGACCTCCGACGCCAAGCTGCGCACGACGCTGGTGCCGCTCGAACCCGGTTTCAGCACGCTGCCCGGCTGGACGCTGACGCCGCCCGAGTTCGCGCCCTACCTGCAGGCGGCGCAGCCGCTGCGCGTCGGCCAGCGCCTGCCCGAGCTGACGCGCAGCGTCGACCAGCTGCTGGTGCCGCTGTCGGGCCGCGTCGAGGCCGAGGAAGATGTCGTGGTCGCGGCCGGGCGCTTCAAGGCGCTCAAGCTCGTGCTGCGCGGGCAGACGGCGACGCGCTCGGTGGCGCGCGCGCGCGCCGTCAGCGTCGAGCACGTGGTGTGGTACGTGCCCGAGGTCAAGCGCAGCGTCAAGGCCACGGTGTCGACCACCGTCGGCAGCTCGCTGCGCGAGGCGACGACGGTCGAGCTGATGGAATTCAAGCTGCACTGAGGAGAAGAGGTTTGAACCGGTTGCGCAAGCCGCGCAACCCAGTGTGCGGAGGGCAGGCCATGACGTGGTTCCACCGTTGCTGAAACCTCGACCTCAACCTCTTCAGGAGCTCGCGATGAGAGTGTTCACCAAAGTCGGCCTTATCGCCGCTCTCGGCCTGTCGTCGCTCAGCGCGATCTCCGGCGAAATTTCGGGCGTGCTCATTCAAGCCGACCGACTTGGGAACATCGCCAATGCCACCTCCGCGGCTGCGATTCAGGACATCGGCGTAGCCGTTGGAAGCGGCCGGATTCTCAACTCACAGGTCCATGCCAACGACGCGAAGAATCACGCGTCCAGCCGCACAGGCTCCGCGAGCCAATCGATTGGCGTCGCTTTCGACGGCGGCACGCTGGACCGGGTCCAAGTGCATGCCAACGGTGCACTTGACAGTGCTACGGCATGGAGCGCCCGGGCCAACCAGAACATTGGTACGGCAACCAACGGCCGGATGACTGATGTCACCGTCATTGCCAATCGTGCGTGGAACCAGGCGCTGCAAGACGGCGCACGGATCACCCAGAATATTGGCGCCGCTTTCAACGGTGGCACGCTGGAGCGGGTCCAGGTGCATGCCAACGGTGCACTCAACGTCGCCACGTCATCGGGCGCCCGGGTCGACCAGAATATTGGTACGGCGACAAACGGCCGGATGACTGAAGTCACCGTCATTGCCAATTGGGCGTGGAACCAGGCGCTGGCAGAGGACGCACGGGCCACGCAGAGTGTCGGCGTCGTGCGCTGACGGCTTCAGGTTCGGTCCGCCGCCGCGCGCTACTCGCCCGCGGCGGTTTTCTTTGAACCGTCGCGCGCCGGCTGTCAGGCTGTCGAGCCGATGGTGAAGTACACGGTGTCCACCAGCTCAATTCCAAGCGTCCGGCCCCGGATGCCTACGACCACCTTTGGTCGCTGCTCCCCGTGTTCATCGCGTTTTTCGCGGTGATCGTGATCGTCGCCGCCGCCGATGACGGCCCGGTGCAAGTCGGCAGTGCCGCCGCCACGGCTCAACCGGTCGAGATCGTGGCCGAGCCTCTGGCCAGCTACTGAGATCGAACCTGCGCGTACTTCTTTGAACCGATTCCGCCGGGCCTGCAACCCAATGTGCGGATGGCAAGCAATCACGCAACGCCACCGAATCGCAAAACTCAATCCTCACCTCAGGAATTCAACATGCAAGCATTCTCGAAATTCGCCCTCGTCGCTGCCCTCGGCCTTTCGGCGGCTGGCGTCATGGCCGGCGAAATCTCGGACAGCAACATCCAGGGCGACCGGGCCCAGAACAGCACCGGCGCCTTTGGCGCACGCGCGTATCAGAACATCGGCGTGACCGAGGGCAGCGGCGCCATCCGGCACTCCCGCGTCTATGCCAACGACGCAAGCAACGTTGGCAACAGTCGCAATGGCTTTGCACGCCAGGACATCGGCGTCGCCGGAAACCGCGGCACACTGGAAAACGTGAGCGTGCATGCCAACGGCGCCCACAACGCTGCCCTCGCCACTGGCGCTACCGCGATTCAGGAAATCGGCAAGGTCACGAACGGCACGATCCGCAACGTCGAAATCTTTGCCCGCGGCGCGGTCAATCGCGCCAGCACGGACTACTCGACGGCCGTGCAGAAGATCGGCGTCGTCAACTGACTTCGCCGAGTCTGAAACACCGCCGCGTGCTACCCGCCGCGGCGGTTTTTCTTTGAACCGTCGGGCTGCGGGCTGCAGCCCAGTCGGACCAGCCGGCTCGATCCGAGCCCGCGCGACGCACCCAGGAGCACACCATGAACACGTCTTCCCGCAAAGCCATCGCGCTGTTCGCCGTCACGGTGGCCGTCGCGGTGCTGGCAACGACCCAGCTCGCGCACGCCGCGGGGGTGTTCGCCGACCAGGATGTCGATCCGCGCTTCAAGGCGAAGATCATGAAGGAAAAGGCCAAGCAGAACAGCCAGGCGGCCAATAACTTCAACTTCAACGCCGGCGCGCCGCAGAATGCGGAGTGCGGCAGCCAGAACATCGGCAACGTCGACACCGGCGGCAGAATCGGCGCCGCGCCGCGCGAAGTGTTCGTGTTCGCGCCGAACGCGGTCAACCTGGTCACGGGCCAGGGCTGCAAGTAAGCCAGAAAGGAAACGGGCCACCATGAAAGCCTTGATGCCATCGATGCTTCGGCGCGTCGGCCTCGCGGCTGCGATCACCGGCGCACTCGCTGGTTGCTCCAGCATGGAGGTGCAGCAAAAGACCGTCGAGCAGACGCAAGCCATCCGGCAGGGGCCCGAAGTGGCCCCGTTCCGCTCGATCACAGGCTTCTCGTCCGCGCTGCGCTGCATGGACAACCAGATGATCGACTACGGCGTGCGCGACGTGTCGATGCTGGTCGAGGACATCCTCGACCAGACCAAAAAGGTGAATGCCGGCACGCGCGACATGCTGATCAGCGCTGTGTCCGACATGACGCGGCGCAGCCGCGCGATCCGCGTCGTCGCCTTTGGCCGCGATGCCACGAACGTCATCAGCTTCCTGGCTACGGCGCAACGCCAGAGCGCCTACGAAGTCATCCCGCAATTCGACATCAAGGGCTCGGTGTCGCAGTTCGACGAGAACGTGATCCGCAGCCAGAAGGACGCCGGTATCGGCTTCCAGCCGTTCATCAACCTCGGCATCTCGCGCGACGCCGCGACCTCGATCATGGGCCTGGACCTGAGCGTGCTGACCACCGACGACATGTCGATCATGCCCGGCGTCACCTCGCGCAACTCGGTCGTCATCCTCAAGACCGGCAAGGGTGCCGACGCCGACGCGGCGTACCACAAGTTCGGTGTCAGCTTCAGCATGAGCCTGTCCAGGTCCGAAGGCCAGTCGCAGGCGCTGCGTGGTCTGGTCGAGCTGGCGGTGATCGAACTGATGGGCAAGCTGACCAAGACGCCCTACTGGACCTGCCTCGGCGCCGACCCCAAGGCGAATGAAGAAATTCGCCTTGAGATATCCGACTGGTACTACGCGATGGCGTCGAGCCGAGTCGAGCTGATCGGCTACTTCCAGAATCAGATGCGCCGGCGTGGCTTTTACCAGGGACCGATCGACGGTGAATTCAATCCGGCCATCGACGAGGCGATCGGCAACTACCGCGCCGCACTGGGGATGAGCAAGCAGGCATTGCTCGATGAAGCACTCTTCACAGCCTACCTGGCAGCCGATCACTCGAAGATTCCGCCGCCGGCCAAGCCCGCGGTGTTCGTGGCCGCCGCAGCGTCGCCGCAGCCCGCCGCACCGACGCTGGCGAGCAGCGCCAGCACCAGCGCGGCTGCCGCGGGGCCCATCGCGCTGGCGCTTTCAACGCCGAACAACCAGACCCGGTTCGCCCGCGGCGAGGCCATCAGCCTGCTGGTGCAACTGACCCGGGATGCGCATGTCTACTGCTATCTGCAAGACGAGACTGCGAAGATCACGCGGTTCTATCCGAACCGCTTCGCCAGGGACTCGCTGGTGTTGGCGTCCAAGCCACTCAGCCTGCCAGGCCAGATGCGCTTTCAGCTGGTGATGAACGCCAAGGGCGCGCCGGAGTCGATTGCCTGTTTCGCCACCCAACGCGACGTGATGGCGGATCTGCCGAAGGGCATTGTCGGGGTCGATTTCGAGCCGCTGTCGGTGGCCACCATGGACCAGATTCGCAGTGCCTTCGTCAACACGACCGGCGGTGCAGTCGCCCAGGAGACCTTCCATGTTCAAGCCAGGTAGGGCGATGCTGGCCCCGCAATGCGGGTTGGCCGGCGGGTTCGTGATGCGCCTCGCGGGCCTTGCCCTCTGGGCTCCGATTTGCGCTCTGGCCGGCGTCACGACGACCGATTCACCCGAGGCAGCCAAACCACCGGCGACGGAGAAGGTGACGAAGGCAACGGGGTCCTACCAGATTCGTTGCTGGCAGTTCGGGCGCTTGCTGTTCGAGGAAAACCACATCGCCCTGCCGGCCGACAACGCCCAGTACGGGGTCAAGATGGTCGGTACCGACCGCAAGGGCCGGCCGATCTTCGTGGCCGAAACGAAAAACGCGACCTGCCTGATTCGCAGCGCGGTCGACGAACGCGCCTGGCCCGCGGCCGCGCGGTAACGAGGCGGCGACGGTCGGGGCTCGATCTTCTTCTGGTAGCTGACCGTCGACTGCCGGAGAGCGTTTTTTGACGCCGTCGGCATTGGCGCGCTTGGCCAACGCAGCTCGGCGTCAGACAAACGCTCTCCGTTGGCGGCCGTAGCCACTCTAGGGCACATGTAGAGCCCCTGTGAGTGCGCCATTGCATTGCTGCCTCCCCCCGCTTGATGGTGTCCGCGATGCCCCTTCAATCCTCTCGCGACTGGGCCCATGACGCCGACCCGGTTATCGCTCGGCCAAGGCGCTCGGTGACAGCGTCGCAAAAAAAATGAACCGTTCGGGCACCGGTAGCAACTGATGGCGGCGACAAGCTCGGCGGCGATGCGGCGGGATTCGAGGCAACAAGCAGCGAATCCTGCGTCAGGATCTCCGGTCGGCGGCTCCGATCCTTGAGCAGAGGGCGTAATGAAGCAGACGATTCTTCTCTCCGGCCTCTGTGCGGGCCTGCTGTACGGTTGTGCGGATGTCCGCATTGCCGAATACCAGCGCCCGGATGCTCCGGCGAAGTCCTCATGGTCCCGGCAGCCCGAGACCTCCACCGTGTCGGCTTCCGGCACGATTTCACCGCAGTGGTGGACGGAGTTCCGCGATCCCTACCTGGACTCGCTCGTGACGAGGGCGGTTGCGGGGAACTTCGACTTGAAGATCCTGGCTGCACGCATCGACGTGGCCAATGCGCAGATTGCCGAAGCCCGGGCGGGCGCATTGCCGACGGCAGACATCGGCGCTGGCGCCAGCCTGGAAAAGAGCACCGGGCAGAAGTTCACGAAGCAGTTCAACCTGGGCACCCAGGTCAGCTGGGACATCGATGTCTGGGGCCGGGTCAACAAGGGCGTTCAGGCGCAGACCGCCGAGTTCCATGCGACCGAGGCGGATTGGCGCGCCGGATACCTCCAGCTCGTTTCCAGTGTCTCGACCACGTACTTCCAGATTCTTCAACTCGACGAGCAGATCGATCACCAACAACGCGCGCTGGCCAAGGGCAAGCAGATCCTCGGCATCTACGAGTCGATGCGCGACAACGGCCTGGTGCCCGGCACCCAGGTGCTGCGGCAACGCGCGGAGACCAACCGGCTCACCAAGGATCTGCTGGAGCTGCGCCGATTCCGCGACGTGGCCGAGAACGCGCTCGGCACCCTGCTCGGCGTGCCGGCCGGGGAATTCAAGGTCCAGTCCGGTCGGCTCCAGGAACGGGTGCAAATTCCGGCGGTGCCCTCCGGTCTGCCCTTGCAGCTGCTCGCGCGCAGGCCCGACATCGTCGCTGCCGAATTCCGGGCGCTGGAGGCACATGAGCTCATGGGGCAAGCGAAGCTTGCGCAACTGCCTTCGATCAGCTTGACCGGCCGCGGAGGCACTGCCAGCTTCGCGCTCGGCGACCTGCTGAAGTCCTTCACCTTTGGGCTCTTGCCGAGCATCAACATTCCCGCACTCAATCCGGGCATCAAGGCACGCGCCAAGACCAGCGAGGCACAGGTCAAGGTCGCCGAACAGGATTACCGTCGCACGGTGGTCGCGGCGTTCGAAGAAGTCGAGAACGCGCTCGTGAGCCTCGACGCCCACCGGCAGCAGAAAGAGGAGCTGCGGATGCAGGTCGATCAGCTCAAGCTGGTTTCAGCCCAGACCGAAGCGCAGCTCGCGGCTGGCGTCGTTTCGCAACTCGACGTGTTCGAGACCGAGCGTTCGTTGCTGGCGGCGCAGCTCGCGTTGCTGGCGAGTCACCAGCAGGTCCTGTCCGACACGGTCACGCTTTACAAGGCGCTCGGTGGCGGCTGGGCCCCCCTCGAGGTTGCGAATGCACGCAACTGAAAGGCCTTCGCCCGGCCTGGCGCGTGACGAAGGGCGGATCGGCGCCATGCAGGCGACGTTCAATCACGATCTCGACATCGTGCTCAAGCCCCTGTCCCGACCGGAGCTGGGCGAGATACGCATCGACAGCATGCTCGCCGTTGGACGGGCCGAGCAGCCCTTTGCGTCCTACGAGCACGACATTGTTGTGATGCTGTCGCGCCGGCACGCAAGGATCTTCTGCGAGAGCGGGGGCGTCTATCTGGCGGACCTGGAGAGCAGGAACGGGACGACGGTCAACCGCGCCGGCATTCGGCAGGCGCCGTGCCGGCTGCGCGACGGCGACGAGATCTGCTTCGGTGGCGTGCTGTCATACCGTGTCGAGATCGCGCCGCGCGCGATGAAATCCCGGCCCGAACAAGGCTTCACTCTGATGCTGACGCCTGAATCCGGCGGCTCGGGCCTCGAGACGATCGTCATCACGCGCTTCCCGTACCTCGTCAGCAAGACCGGTCCGGCGTTCTCTCGTTACCGCAACGAGCATGCCCGGCAGTTGGGTCACTTGTCGCGGCGACAAGCGCACATCTTCCGGAAGGGCGGCGACGCCTGCATCGAGGACCTGGCCAGCACCAACGGCACCTTCGTCGACGGCCAGCGCCTGCAGGATTGCGCGGTACCGCTGCAAGACGGTGTCCTGCTCGCATTCGGCGGCGATCATTTCGTCTACCGGGTGAGCATCAGGAAGGAACCCGAGATCGAACCGGGCGAGGCACGCGAGCGCGCCCCGGCTGCCGCAGACAACGCCGTCGAGGACAACCCTGCCATTGCCGGCAAGACCACCTTCGTGGTGGCTCCGACCTCGTTTCTCGAGATCTTCTGCGTCGATCACGAGCCGGGCGAGAGCGCCGACGGCAACCGCTCGACGCTGCCCGCCGTGGCCGACCAGGCACCTGCCCGGCGCCGAGCGCGCGGACGAGGCGTGGCCCTGTTGTCCGAGCTCGCGGCAGCCTTTGGAGGCAGCGATCGCCATCGAGTCAGACGCAGCTTGTGGCGGGGCGCAGCGCTTGCTGCCCTGCTGGGTGCGGTCGCCCTGGCGCTGTCCCTGTGGAGTGCGTCCGATCGCGAACTGAAAGACCTGGTCGCCCGCGGCGAGTATGCACAGGCAGCGCTCCTGGCGAACCGGTCCCTGGAGCAGCACCCCGACGATGTCGAATTCAAGGCGCTCGCCACGGAAGCCGCCCTCAAGGCGAACGTGCCTGCCTGGCTTGCCAAGGTGGCGGCACGCGACTTCGATGGCGCCCGGGCCGTCGCCGCCGGCATGTCGCAGCTCGGCATCCGCAATCCCGAGCTGCGCCCGCTGGTGGGCGAACTGGAATGGCTGGGCAAGCTCGAACGGCTGGTCAGCAGCCGGGGCGGACCGGAGATGCCGATACGCATCTACGCGGACGAGGACAGCATCACCGCCCTGATCGACCGCTGGAACGTCGACACGCGCGATCATCAGCGCGCCCTGGCCCGGATCGCGTCGTACGTCCCGCAGTTCAGCGGTCCGTATGCCGAGGCGCTCACGCATCTGCGCAAGCTGCAAAGCGAAGCCACCGTGCATCTGGCGGCCATCGAACGCCTGAAGGCAACCATCGCCGCGGAAATGAAGCGGGACAGGCCGGACGCATTGGAGGCCGTGCTGAAGGAGTACGAGGAGAAGTATCCCGGCCTCGGTGGGCTGGACAGCGTGCGCCAGGATCTCGCCCGGTACATGGAAATCAGAGGTGAAGCCCGCGCCCGCAAGTCTGGACGGCTTTTCGCCCTGATGATCAAGGCTCGCTTCGTGACGCCGCCGTTCCAGGAAGGCTTTCGCGCACTGACATCGAGCGGGCAGCTTCCGCCCGCGGACCTCGTCCAGCAGTACGAAGCCGCCACGAAGGCCTGGAAAGAGGGCAACGCAAGCCAGGCACTTGCCAGCCTGCAAAAGATGGCGGCGGGTCCCTGGGCGGAAGCGGCCGTGAAGGAGCAGGAGCGCAGGCAAGCCGTCATGACGCAGTTCGCGGCGCTGCAGCAGGCGCGCGCGGCAAGCGGCTACGCAGAGCAGCTGCTGGCCTTTCGCGCAACGCTCGATCCCGAAGAGGATCTTTACTTCGCGCGTGCCACCCAGGCGGACCTGGACCAGCAGAAGGACAAGGTGCTCGCGCGGGCGCAGGAATCCATGAACCGGGCGCGCGCGCTGTGGCAGGAGTATCGGAACAACGGCGTGATCGAAGCCTCGCAGCGGATCGAGACCGCGATTTCGAGTCAGTTCCGGGCGCGAGCTCGCTTGCTGTCCGAAGCGAGCAGGTCCGCGCAACAGGCCATGCAGATGGTCGCGCAAGTGGACGCGGCTCGACCCGACCAGTGGACCGCGATTCACGACGAGATCAGGACGGAGGCGCAACAGCAACGCAGCGCCTTGCTGGAGCTGCGCAACGTCCTCGATCCGGAACTGCTGAAGACCAAGCTTGGGCTGCTGGGAGAGACTGGCGATGACGCACGCAAATAGCCTCAGACCCCTGAGCGACGCGCTCGGTGACCACAGCTCCGAGGGCATCGCCATCCTGACCGCGGAGCCAGCGCGCGTCCTGCACGCCGTCGTCTACACGATGATCGGCTTGGTGCTGTCCGCGCTGGCCTGGTCGTTCTTCGGGCGGGCCGATGTGATCGTCGCGGCGCAGGGCATGTTGCAGCCCGACTCGGAGCTCAGGCGCATTTATGCGCCCGTCGATGGCGAACTGGCCAACCTCTACATTGCCCCAGGGCAGCCGGTGTCCAAAGGCGACGTGCTGGCCAGGCTCAACGCCAGGGGAGCGATCGAAGTCGCGACCAACGCACAGCAAGCGCAGCTGAAGTTGGAGGATGCCGAGCGGGAATTGAAGCAATTCCCGGAGAAGAAGGCGCTGCTGGAGCGCAAGGCCGCGACCCTGAGGCAGGCGATGGAGCTCGAGGAGCAGCAGCACGAAAAGCGGACCGCCCTCGGAACCACGAAGCTGGTGGAAGTGCAGAAGGCGCAGGCGAACGAGGCGCGCACGAACGTCGAGGAAGCCCGCCGAGCACGCGACGCGGCAAAGTCCGAGGCGGAGAAATTCGAGCGCGTGTTCGCGGCGGCCGGCGGAGGCGGGGTGTCGCAGCTTCAGGTCGAGGGCAAGAAGAACGCGTTGCTCGCCGCCGAAAATGCTTACCGGGTGGCGCAATCGAGGGTCGGCGAACTGAACGCCCGGCACAGCCAGGAGTTTTCGCAAGCCCGGGCCCAGGTCGAATCGAGCGGCCAGGAGCTCAACAAGCTGCGGCTCCAGTACGAGGCGGCCACGAACGAGCTCACCAATGCCGAAGAGAAGCTGCGGCTGCAACTGCAGACCGCGCGTCTCGGCGCTGAAGCCGCCACCCGCATCCGCTTCGAGAACATCGACAAGGACAACTTCCTTCTGATCGTCGCCCCCGTGTCCGGCGTTGTCACCGAAGTGACGTCCACGCAGCCTGGCGACAAGATCCAGGCCAACACGCCGTTGGGCGGCATCGCGCCGGGCAACGCCCGCGCCGTCCTTCAGGTCGAGATCGCCGAGCAGGACCGGGCCTTCCTGCGCGAAGGCCTGCCGGTCAAGCTGAAGTTCAGCGCATTTCCGTACCAGCGCTACGGGCTCATCAACGGCACGCTGGAATACATATCGCCCGCCACGAAGCCGTCGCCGCAAACCAAGCAACCGGTCTACGAGGCCCGCGTGACGCTGGAGCGGGATCACTACCTCGTCGCGGACAAGAAGTACCCGCTGCGCTACGGAATGACGGCTACGGCAGAGGTCATCGTGCGCGAGCGGCGCCTGATCGACCTCGCGCTGGACCCCTTCCGACAAATCGCCGGATGAGTCCGACCGATCCCATTTCTCTCGACGACTTCGAAGGAGCGAATCAGATGACGACAATCGTGAAGATCGATGGCGACGCGATCGGCGTCGCCGAGTTCGTGCAGACCTTGAAGCTGACGGGTCAGTTCGAGGGGCTCATCGAGCAACTCGTCAGGGACCGGATCACGGTCCGCGGGGCCAAGAAGCAAGGCATCCGGGTGTCCGAGGAAGAAATCCAGGAACGCGCTGACCAGTTTCGCCGGGTGCGCGGCCTGCACCGGGCGTCCGACACGAACAAGTACCTCGACGCGCTGGGGGTCAGCCTGGACGAGTGGGAGGCCTTCATCACGGACGGCCTGTATCAAGAGAAGATGATGCAGCGGGTCTGCAGCGACCAGGCCGTGCAAGCCTACTTCAAGCTGAACTCGCCCAAGTTCGACAGCATCGAGGTGAGCCACGTCGTGCTCGACTCCGAAGGCAAGGCCAAGGAGATGATCTCCGTGCTGCGCGACGACCCGGACAGCTTCGACGAGATGGCCCGCGAGCATTCGATCGCCGATACCCGGGAGCGCGGTGGCCTGATCGGCAAGGTGCTGCGAGGCTCGCTGCGGACCGATGTGGAGGCCAAGGTGTTCAACGCCGCCGCAGGCGAGCTTCTCGGGCCGTTCACGTCGGCGGACCGGTCGGCTTTCGAGATCTTCCGTGTGAACGCGAAGCATCCGGCCAGGCTCGACGACGACACGATCACCGAGGTACGGCGGCTGCTGCGCGAGGAATGGCTGCGGGCCAGGGCGCAAGAGCACGTCATCGAGGCCTGCTAGGGCGGGCACGGAAACACCATGGACACACGAGCAGCCTCGCCCCACGCCGATTTCCTGGCGTCGATCGATTTGTTTTCCGCGCTCACGCGCAGCGAACTCGATCGGTTGTCCGAATGCGCGCAGTCTCGGACGCTTGCGTTCGGTGACACCGTATGCAGCGCGGGCGAAACGGCCGATGGCCTGTTCGTGGTCAAGTCCGGCTCGATCCGCGTGTTCGCGGAGGAGGGCGGCAAGGAGGTCAGCCTGGGCGTGCGCAAGACGGGCGACGTCTTTGCCGAGATGGTCATGCTGCGGGACTACCGGCACGAAGCGTCGGCGCGTGCGTCGGCAAAGACCGAGCTGCTGTTCATCCCGCGCAGCAGCATCGGCCCGATCGTTGCAGGCAACCCCGCGGCACGCTCGTTCGTCGCAAGCCGCGTCGCGATCAGTTCCGCGGGCGGGCTGATCAGCCAACTGTTCGACCTGCGGGGCAAGGTCGACAAGAGCGAGCTCGAAGACCTGATCCGCAGCGTCGGCGTGAAGCAGATCAGCGCCGGCAAGGAAATCCTGAAACAGGATTCACGCGAGGATCGCAGGCTATACGTCGTGCGCCACGGCGAGGTGCGCGTCGTGCGCCACGAGGAAGGCACCGACTACCCGCTGGCCACGCTGCGGCAGGGCGACACCTTCGGCGAGAAGGCCTGCCTGATGCGCCAGGAGCAGGCCGCGTCGGTGGTCGCCAGCACGGACACCGCGCTGCTCGTGATACCGGAGAAGACCGTTCACTTCCTCCTCGGGCGCAACCCGAAGCTGCGCGAGGCATTGGAAGAGCGGGTTCGCCTTATCGACCGAGAGCTGCAGCGGCAGAAGACGCTTGCCGAACGACGCAAGCTGCCGGCGATGCTCGACCTCCAGTCGAAGGCGAAGCTCGGCGAGAAGGTCATCCCGCGCTTCGCCTGTGTCGAGCAAGCCGAGGAGATGGACTGCGGGGCGGCCTGCCTCGCGATGATCTGCAAGCACTACGGCCTCGGCATGACGTTGGGCAAGCTGCGCGAACTTGCGAACGTCACGACGCAGGGGGCGACGCTGGAAAGCCTGGCACGCACCGGCGAATCGCTCGGCTTCACGACGCGGGGCGTGCAATGCACGCTCGATGCGCTGCGCGGCTTCGACCTTCCGCTCATCGTGCACTGGAAGGGCTACCACTACGTGGTGGTGTACGGGGTCTCCAAGCGGCACGTGTGGGTGGCGGACCCCGCGATCGGCTTCAAGAAGATGAGCGTGGAGGAGTTCGAGCGCGGCTGGAGCGGCACCTGCCTCGCCTTCACGCCGGGCGAGGACATGGCGCAGATGGCGGCCACGCGCTCGCCCTGGGTGCGGTTCGCCAGGTACCTGGTGCCCCACAAGAAGATCCTCCTCCATCTGTTCCTGGCGACCTTCGTGATCCAGATGCTGGGCATCGTGCCGCCGATGATCATCCAGAACATCCTGGACGGCGTGATCGTGCACCAGGACGTGGGTCTGCTGCACCTGCTGATCATCGGCCTGATCATCTCGAACGTGTTCACGCAGCTCATGGCGACGATCCGGGCGGCGCTTGCGAACTTCATGGTGCGAAAGCTCGACTTCAACATGATGTCGCAGTTCTTCAAGCACACGCTGTCGCTGCCGTACTCCTTCTTCGCCAAGCGCAAGACGGGCGACATCTTCGCGCGCTTCCAGGAGAACCAGACGATACGGGCCTTCCTGACGGAATCCACCGTCACCACCGTGCTCAACCTGCTGATGGTCTTCATCTACTTCACGGTCATGTTCCTCTACAACGTGAAGCTGACGCTGCTGCTGATCGCGTTCGTCGCCCCGATCCTGGCATTGACCGTGCTGGTGACGCCGAAGGTCAAGGCCTATGCGCGCGAATCGTTCGCCGCGGGCACCGACGCGAAGTCGTTCCTGATGGAGGCGCTCGGCGGGGTGGAGACCATCAAGGGCATGGGCATCGAGCGTCCGGTGCGGCTGAAGTGGGAGAAGAAGTACGCCAAGGCGCTCGAAGTGGCGTTCCGCTCGCAGTCGTTCGGCATCCGGGTCGGGCTCGCGGGGCAGTTGATCAACGCCGCCACCACCATTGCCATCCTCTGGGCCGGCGCCAACCTGGTGCTGGCGCGCGAGCTGTCCATCGGCCAGTTGATCGCATTCAATGCGCTGATGGGCAGCGTGCTCGCGCCGTTGATGGGCCTGGTGGGACTGTGGAGCCAGTTGAACGACGCCGGCGTGGCGATGGAGCGCCTGGGCGACGTGCTCGACATCGAGCCCGAGCAGAGGCCCGAGGATCTGGCGTCGCGCGTTGCGCTGCCCGACCTGCAGGGCGACGTCCGCCTGGAGGGCGTGTACTTCCGCTATGGCGGCGACGAGTCATCGTACGTGCTGGAGAACATCAGCCTGGAGATCAAGCCGGGCGAGCTGATCGCCATCGTCGGCCGCAGCGGGTCTGGAAAGACGACGCTGGCCAAGATGCTCGTGGGCTTCTACCCGCCCACCGAAGGCAAGCTGACGGTGGACGGCTACGACATGAGCGTGATCGACATGGAGTACTACCGAGCGCAAGTCGGCTACGTGATGCAGACCAACCTGCTTTTCTCGGGGACCATCGCCGAGAACATCGCCAGCGGCGTCGAGAGCCCGGACCGCCGCCGCATCGAGGAAGTCGCGAAGCGGGCCGATGCGCACGCCTTCATCAGCAAGATGCCGCTGGGCTACGAGCAGGTGGTGGGCGAGCGCGGCATGGGCCTGTCCGGCGGGCAGATCCAGCGCCTGTGCATCGCCCGGGCGCTGTACCACGACCCTCGCCTGCTGGTGTTCGACGAGGCGACCTCCGCGCTCGACACGCAGTCCGAGAGCAACATCATCGCCAACATGCACGACATCCTGAAAGGCCGCACCGCGGTGATCATCGCGCACCGGTTGAGCACCATCATGCGGGCCGACAAGATTCTCGTGCTCTACGAGGGCAAGATCGTCGAGCAGGGGCGGCACGAGGAGCTGGTGGAGCGCCGCGGCATGTACTACGAACTGGTGCAAAAGCAGTTGAGCGCCGCCACATGAAGATCCTCGACCATGATCCGGACGCCAGCTCCACACTCTCGTACGCGGGGCTGATCGAGAGGATCGAAATCCTGCGCTCGACGCTGCGCTGGGCTTCCAGTCTCGAAAGGCCGGACATCGAGAAGCTGCTGCGGCAGGCCAGCGCGCTGCGCGACGAAGTGATGCAGCTGTCGCACAAGGAGCGGTTCGTGAAGGCGGCCGCTGCCGAGCCGACGCGCACGGAGCTGTCGCGGCGCGAGCGTCGCCAGGCCCTCATCGAGCGCAGCTTCATCTTCGAAGGTGCGTTCGGCGACAACCCGAAGCTGCTCGAGTCGCTGGAAATCGCGGAGAAGGCCGCTCCCACGGGCCTGCCCGTGCTCATCGACGGTGAGAGCGGCACCGGCAAGGAACTGATGGCCAAGGTGATCCACGCCAACGGCGACAGGGCCGACCGTCCGTTCATCTCCGTCAATTGCGGGGCCATTCCCGACAACCTGCTGGAATCCGAGCTGTTCGGCCATCGCAAGGGCGCATTCACAGGCGCGTCGGCCGATCGCAAGGGCAAGTTCGAAAGTGCACACACCGGGACCATCTTCCTCGACGAGATCGGCGAGCTGCCGCTGTCCGGCCAGGTGAAGCTGCTGCGCGTGCTGGAGGCGCGCGAGATCCAGCGGGTCGGGTCCGACGAGCTGATCGCCGTGGATACGCGCGTCGTGGCGGCCACCAACCGGAACCTGCGCCAACTGTGCGAAGAAGGAAAGTTCCGGGAGGACCTGTTCTATCGGCTCAGTGTCATTCACGTCACGTTGCCGCCGCTGCGCGAGCGCAAAGACGAAATACCGCTGCTGTTCGAGTTCTTCGGCGACGAAGCCGCCGAAGCGCTGAAGCGGCGCCCGATCGAGATGACCCGGCAACTGCGCGCGTTTCTGCTGGACTACGCTTACCCGGGCAACATCCGGGAGCTGCGCAACATCATCTACCGGCTCTCGTGCCTGGCCGGACAGACGGCCGATCTGGAGCACCTGCCCGCGGACATCCGGCCCGCGTCGCCCCTCCGGGGCGCGGCGGCCGCTGCATCCGGCAGCGAAGCCAAGGAGGCCGGCGCCGCTGCGCTCAGCGAGGCCAAGCGCGCCGCGAGCGACCAGGCAGAGCGCGAGTTTCTCGAGCGCGGCCTGCAGGAAGCCGGCGGTGTGGTGACCGAGCTGGCCCGGCGCTGCGACATGAACCGATCCCATGTGCAGACGCTGCTGAAGAAGCACGGCATCCGGTCGAAGGACTGCCGCAACGGGAATCCATCGCGCCGCGACGAGGCGGCCTGAGGTCCGGTCTACAGCACCGGATGCATCGCGGTCCGGTCAGGGCTGTCCAGGTCCTCGGCGCGGACCACCACCGCCGTGATGTTGTCGCGCCCGCCCCCGTGGAGCGCCAGGTCGAGCAACGCTTGGCAGGCTTGCCGGCAATTCCCCGGCAGCAGGGCCTGCTCGATGGCCAGCTCACTGACCTCGTTGCTGAGGCCATCACTGCACAGCAGGAAGATATCGCCGTCGACGACTTCTACGGTACTGCCATCGATCTCGAGTGTGTCCGCGGCGCCGAGCGCGCGCGTGATCAGGTTCGCAGGCGGGCGGTGCAGGGTCTCGTCGGCGCTTGAATGGCGCCGGGACCGGACTTCTTCGACCTGGCTGTGGTCGCGCGTCAGCAGTTTCAGGCGCCCGGCCCTGTACAGATAGATGCGGCTGTCACCGGCCCACAGGCATGCGCAATGGCGCCCCGACGCGACCAGCGCCACGATCGTGGTGCCGATGACCGGCACGTCACGTTGCGCCGCCTCGGCACGCAGCCTGCGATTCGCGCTCTGCAACCGCTCGCGTACATCGGCGACATACTGCTCCAGGCTCTGCGGGGGCCGGAGATCGACCAGGCTCCTGACGGCCAGGCGGCTCGCGAACTCGCCCAGCGCATGTCCACCCATGCCGTCAGCGACGGCCCAGAGTCCACGCTCGGGCTGCTCGAGGCAGGCATCCTCGTTGACCTCGCGGATCAGGCCTGCATGGGAGCGGGAGGCCGACGTCCAGCGAAACGGGCCGGGTTCGATGCTCACACTGTTCCTTTGGCTTGCTGCGCCTTCTTACGGCCGTGGCAAAGGCGAGCCGAAATTGAAGTTCAGTGCGTTCTGACCCGCGACGACATTGATCACCGCGTTGGGGGCTGAATTTTCGACGTCGATCGTCTGGAACTGAACGTTGAGTTGATCGGCAATGAAGTTGGTCTGGTAGAAATTGACGATCGGCGCGAACCGGGCGCTCTCGGGCAAGAAG
>DASXQQ010000194.1:0-3428 GCA_036507085.1 Piscinibacter sp.
GCCGTTTCCTTGCGCGTGCCGAGCCGGATCTCGCGCAGGTACGGCCAGGGCGCACCGGCGCCGCGATAGGTGTTCAACACCCGCCGCATTTCGCGGAAGCGCTCGTAATGCTGCATGCCGTCGCTGTCGATCTTGACTGCCAGTTCGTAGAGATGCCGCGGGTACGCGGGCTGCTCCAGCGTCGCGACGCAACGCGCATACGCGGTGTCGAGCTTGCCGCCCGGTCGCTCGACCCGCACATAGGCATCGAGCGCTTCGAAGTCGAGTACACGCAGCGCCGGCGCATGCAAACCGCCCAGACCGATCGGCCCGTGCGCGCTGTGCTTCAGCACCGGCACGTAGTGCTTGCCCGCCGGATAGAAGCCCGCGCGATCAAGCTCCCACAGCAGCTGGTTGACCCAGCGCAAATGCGTCATCTCGCCGACCGCGACGAGCGTCAGCGACTGGCGCACGGCCAGCAGATCGTCGGCCATCGTCGCCCAGCGGTCGGTCGGCACTTCGCCCACCGAGCGCAGCGAGAACAGCGAGTACAGGTACTCGATGGCCAGCGTCATCTCCATCGGCGCGAGATCGCGTTCGAGGTGCTCGATCATCTCGGCCGCATCCGCATACGGCTTGGCATGGTCGGGCCGCGGCGGCGTGTAGACCGCGCCGATCTCGCGCCCGCCGATCACGAACTCGAGCTCCTGCCAGCGCTGATTGATCTCGAAGTGGTCGATCTGGTCCGGCCGCGCGTCGGAGCGCGTGACCGGCGCGGCCACCTCGCCCGCCGGCGTGCGGTCGCGACGCAGCCAGTCCAGAGTCGTCAGCGCCGTGGTCGGGTCCTTCGGGTCGCCGCCCGGAATGTCCTGCCCGTTGCCCTGCCCCAGCACCACGTCCGGATGGTTCGAAGCCCAGTAGTAGCAGGCGCAGTCGCGAAAGTCGTGCTGCCACGGGTTGCACAGGCTTTGCGTCAGCTCGCCGGGCGGAAACGCCGTGGAGATCACGCCATCGGGCGTGGCATAGCGGCGCCGATAGCCGGCGAGCTCGACGACCGGCTGCGGCGCCTTTGCATCGCGGCGCACCAGGCCGATCGTCAGTGGCGCTTCGGCCGCGATGCTGCGCAAGAAGCGCCACACCAGTTCGCCGTCGTAGGGCTGGCCGTTGGGCTGGTCGGTGGAGATGCGCTTGCCCGACTGCTCGATCCACTGGAGGTACCAGCGACCGTCGCTCAAGGTGTTGCCGATGTCGCCACCCAGCTGGCCGAGCAGCGTCTGCACCCACGGCACCTCGCTGCGCTCGGGCAGCATCGGGTCATTCTGGTAGTCGACATAGGCGAGCCGGATGCCGGCCTGGTTGGGCAGCGCCTCGGGCACCGGCGCGGCGGGCGCGGTGACCACGCGGAACAGCAGGCCGGGGAAGAAGCGGCCGTCGAGGTTGCGCACGTCGAGCTCGAGGCCGGGGAAGCAGTTGGCCACGCTCGCGTCGAGCCGCGCGCTGGCCGGGTTGCCGACCACCGCGGCGCGCGCCGTGCGGTTGCGGGCCTTGAAGTGTTCGCTCATGGCTGCGCACCCTGTTGTTCTTCGGCAGCCAGCAGATCGAGGAAGCCGATCATCATGTGGTACTGCCGCCGCGTCAGCGACAGCGGCACGTAGTAGGCGTCGCGCATGTACGGCGGCATGCGCATGTCGTGCAGCAGGTCGCGCAGCACGCGCGGGTCGCGAAACGCGGGGTTGGGCTCGGGGCCGGGCTCGCCGGCCCATTCGCCGATCAGCCCGAACGGCGGGCGCAGCAGGCGCCGCACATGCGCATGGCGGCGGCGCAGGAAGTCGATCAGGACCGTCTCGTCCATCAGCTGCGAATGCACGAAGGGCGGGACCTGCGTGAACGGCAGCGTGTCGCCGCGCACGCTGGTCGTGCTGAAGACCGACGCCTGTTGCCCCGGCGTCAAGTCGGGGACGCGATCGACCCAGGGCTGGTCGTCGCGGGTCATGCTCGCGCCGCCGGTGGCGGGCAACTGCTCGGTGGCGCCGGTGGCCGCCGTCTTGGCCGCGTTGTCCTGCAAGGCCTCGGTGCGCGCCTGGTCGAGGTTGAGCGAGCCGGCGGTCTCGAACACGCGGCGGAACAGCTGCACCACCTCGCCCTTGACCGCGTCGAAGTTCTCGCGCGTGACCTCGATCAACGGCAGGTCGCGGTCATCGAGATCGTCGTTGACGCCGTAGAACGGTCGCCGGTCGGGCGCGAAGGCGGGCGGGCCGGCGAACACGCGGGCGTTGCAGCGATAGCGCTGGTCGCGCCACGCGAGCGAGGCGGTGATCAGCGCATCGCAGCTGTCGTCGACGACGCCCCAGGAGGTGCTGTCGCCATCGTCGGAGCCGTCGTAGCCGTCCTGCGGCTGCGGGTCGTCGTACAGGCCGGTCACCATGCGGTAGCGCGACCACGGCGTGTCGTCGTTGAGGATGCGGTTTTCGGGCGGCACGATCACATGCATGCGGCCCTCTTCGGTGCCGGCCAGCTGCCACACGTCGATCGGGCCGGTGACGGCGAGCCGGTCGATGCCCGTCACCGCGCGCGGCGGGCCGTAGACCGTGCCGACGGCCGGCGTGAAGCGCAGGCGCAGCACGGCGAGGTCCACGTCTTCGAAGCCCGAGGCCGCATCACCGCGCGGGCGGATCCACTGCACCGCGCCGAGCGGGATCGGCTTGTCCGGCGACACCAGCAGTGCCTGGCCCGAGGTGTGGCGGCTGAAGGCGTTCAAGGGATGGCGCGCATGCTCGTCGCCGGCGATCTGGACCCGTGCGGTGAAGCTGCAGCCCATGTCGGCGACGCCCGTCACCGCATCGGTGACCCGCCGCGCCGCCTTGTAGTTGCTGGCCGTCACCTCGATCGCCAAATGGCGCATCGTGATGCCGAGTTCGCTCAACAGCGCGGGCGTCAACGGCAGCTCTTCGACGCTGCCATCGTGCGGCGATTGGAAGCGGCCCCACAGTTCGAAGAACGGCGCCACCGGGCGGATCGATCCGTCGTCGTCCTTGAAGCGGATGGTCTTCGGCAGCGTAGGTTCGAGGCTGCCGTCGTCACGCACGGTGAAGCTGATCGCCGGCTCGATGACGGTCTGAACACCGCCGTGTGCGGCACGCGACTCGCGCCACTCGAAGCTGTCGAGCGGGGTCGGGCTGGCGCCGAGGCGGGCGATGGCCATGGGAGGGGTGAAAAAGATTTCCAGCAACGTGCGCATGAGTCGTCTTTCTCAGCGATCGAAGTTCTCGATGCCATCCGGCAAACCATTGAAGAAATCGCGCGCGGCGCAACGGTGATCAAGCTTCTACCAGCGAGAGGACTAGACCGCGTTACTCGTCGCTTCGAGCTTCTCTAGCAGTGGTAACACGCAGCGATTGCGGATTGCATTGAGGGTGTCCCTGGAGACGACCCCAGTCTTCTGTATCTCA
>DASXQQ010000195.1:0-3348 GCA_036507085.1 Piscinibacter sp.
ACCATCGGCGCCTACACCGTCGAACGCGAGCTCGGCCAGGGTGGCATGGGCAGCGTGTGGCTCGCGCGCCGCACCGACGGCCGCTTCGAAGGCCATGTGGCCATCAAGTTCCTCAACGCGGGGCTGGCGGCACGTGGCGGCCCCGAACGGTTCGCGCGCGAGGGCAGCATCCTCGCGCGGCTGGCCCACCCGAACATCGCGCGTTTGCTCGATGCCGGCGTGGCGGGCGGCGGGGTGCAGCCCTACCTGGTGCTCGAATACATCGATGGCGTGCCGATCGACCGCTACTGCGAAGACCACGCGCTCGACGTCGCCGCCCGCGTGCGGCTGTTTCTCGATGTGCTGGCCGCCGTGGCCCACGCCCACAACCGCCTGATCCTGCACCGCGACCTGAAGCCGTCGAACATCCTCGTCACCACCGCCGGCGAGGTCAAGCTGCTGGACTTCGGCATCGCCAAGCTGCTGGACGACGCCACCGTGCCGGCCGGCGCCACCGAACTCACGCAGGCGGCCGGTCGCGCGTTCACGCTGCAGTACGCCGCACCGGAGCAAGTGCAGGGTGGCGACGTCACCACGGCGACCGATGTCTACGCATTGGGCGTGCTGCTGTACGTCTTGCTGGGCGGCACGCATCCGACCGCGGGCGGCACCATCGCGCCGCTCGACCAGATGCGCGCGGTGATGGAGAGCGAGCCGAGGCGCTTGTCGGAGGTCGTGCTGCGCCAAGGTGATCCGGCGGCAGCCAAGCTCGCGCGCGAGTTGCGCGGCGACCTGGACAACATCGTCGCCCGGGCGCTGAAAAAGTCGCCGGCCGGCCGCTACGCCAACGCGGCGCAGCTGGCCGACGACCTGCGGCGGTATCTGAACCACGAGCCGGTCATGGCGCGGCCCGATGCGATCGCCTATCTGCTCGCCAAGTTCATCCGGCGCCATCGCATCGGCGTGACGGCCAGCGCCGTCGTCGTGCTCGCGCTGGCCATGGGCATCGGGGTTGCGCTCATGGAGGCCAACGAGGCCAAGCGGCAGCGCGTGCAGGCCGAAGGCTTGATCGAGTTCATGCTCGGCGATCTGCGCAAGAAGCTGCAGCCGGTGGGCCGGCTCGAGGTGCTCGACACGGTCGGCGCCAAGGCGCTGGCCTACTACGCCGCGCAGGACGCCGGCGGGCTCGACGCCGACTCGCTGGGCCGCCGCTCGCGGGCACTGCATCTGATCGGCGAGATCGCCGAGCTGCGCGGCAACCTCGACGAGGCCCTGCGGGTGTTCCAGCGCGCGGCCGACAGCACCGGCGAGCTGATGGCGCGCAACCCGCACGACGGGCAGCGCATCTTCGACCATGCGCAAAGCGTGTACTGGGTCGGCTACATCGCGCGACGGCGTGGCCAGGCCGCGGACGCCGAAGCTTCGTTTCGCAAGTATCTGGAACTGGCGCAGCAGCTGACCCAGCTGGATCCGAACAACCTCGATTGGCGCGTCGAGACGGCCCACGCCGGTCTGAATCTCGGCGTCGTGTACCTCGAAAGCTCGCGGTCGGCGCAGGCCTTGAAATCCTTCATCGACACGCGCGACGCCTGGGCAGGGATCGCCAGCGCCCGGCCGGAGCTGGGCTTTGAACTGGCGAACACTTGGGGTTGGATCGCGAAGGCGCGCGAGGCGCTGGGCGAATTCGATGGCGCTGTGGATGCTCAGCTAACCAAGATCGGCGTGCTGCGCAAGATGCCGAATGCCGACAAGAACCGACATGTGCAGCGACTGTTGGCGAATGCCGCTGGCGAGCTAGCCCGGTTGCAGTTGGCGCTCGGCCGCTACGCGCTGGCGGCGCAAGCGGCACAGGACGCAGTCTCGCAGTTCGAGGCGCTGGTCGCCCTGGACAGCGCGAACGCCGAGTGGCTGGCGCAGATGACCCTCGCGCGTGCGAGCCTCGCCGAGATCCAGCTCGCCTTGGGCGAGCGAAGCGCCGCACGGGCCAGCCTGGCCCGCGCTGCGGCCGATACGGCGCGACTGCTGTCGACCGACAGCACGCGGAGCAAGTGGAACATCGCGCTGCATGGAAGCCTGCTGCTGCACAGCCTGGCCCTGTCCGACCCACAGCCTTCGCAGCGCGCCGACCTCGACGCTTTCCTTGCGACCGTCAAGCGCGCCGAGTCCGGCGGCAAGGCGTTGGATACGGAACAGTCCCGCATCGCGTCCGCCGTCGAATTGGCACTGGGCGATCTGCTGGCGCGCGGCGCGCAACTCGCGGCGGCGCGAACACATTGGCAGGCCGCGGCCGAGCGCCTGCAAGCACCCGCGGCCGGCGGCGAACTGCCGGCGATGACGCTGCTCGCGCAGGCCCGGCTGCGGCTTGGCGCGGCCGCAGACGCGCGCGCGCTCGCCGCGCGGATCGAAGCTTCCACCTATCGGCACCCCGCATACGCCGATCTACGTCGACGACTGGCTCCCGCAGCGGGGGCGGTGCCGGTCCAATAATGCGCAGGAGCCTCCCATGCAAACCAGCAACCCGCCACAAGTGACCGTCACCGTCGATGCCAGTGGAACACCCGTCTGCTCGCCAGACCCGGTGCGAGTGCGCGGCCGCGACGCGCTGCTGAGGTTCGAGCTGCAGACCGCCGGCTATGTCTTTCCCGAGGACGGTGCCGTGGCCGTCAGTGATCCCGGTTCGCAGTTTCCGCAGCCTTCGCGGACGCTGCCGCCACATGACACCACGGCCACGCTGCTCGACCGCAATACCGAGGCCGCCACGTTCAAATACACCGTGACCGTGAAGCATGTCGCCAGCGGCCGGCTCGTGCCGCTCGATCCGTCGATCGTGAACGAGCTGTAGCGCCTCGCGGACCCCACAGCCCGACGGGCAAAGGCATCGGTGACTGCCCGCTTCAAGCCTGGAGCCACAGCTCCAGGTCATCCAGCGCGCATTCCTCGCAATTGGGGGGCATCGCGGGCCCGCCCCGGTCGATCACCAGAAAGTCGCAGACCGATTGCAGCGGCAGCACCGGGTGATGCCAGGTCCCGCGCGCGAAATTGACGCCTTGCCCCGGTGACGCCCGAAAGCAGCGGATGTGCCGGGCGTCCAACGGCATGTCGGCCGCCGCCACGACCACCAGATAGGAATGACTTCCCATCGGGATGAACGCCTGGCTGCCGATCGGGTGGCGCTCGAGCAGGCGCAGTTGCAGCGGTAGCTTGCACGGCTGCGCACGAAAAATGCTCATGACCGGATGACCGCGCTGCTCGGCAACATCCACCCGGGCCAGATCGTGGTAGCGCGTCGCGCGACCCTGGTCGACCGCGAACGGCTCGGCCGAGTCGCTCGCCTCGATGACATCGCCGTAGCGGCGAAACGCGTCCGCG
>DASXQQ010000196.1:0-9094 GCA_036507085.1 Piscinibacter sp.
GCGACGCGTTCTCCGGCGTCACCGCCAATCCGGCGGTCGGCTTCGCCACCGACCTGCTGGTGCGCGCCGGCGCCACCGTGATGTTCTCCGAGGTCACCGAGGTGCGCGACGGCATCGCACAGCTGACTGCGCGCGCCGCCAACGCCGAAGTGGCCGCGGCGATGATCCGCGAGATGGCCTGGTACGACGGCTACCTCGAGCGCGGCCGCGTCGACCGCAGCGCCAACACGACGCCGGGCAACAAGAAGGGGGGCCTGTCGAACATCGTCGAGAAGGCGATGGGCTCGATCGTCAAGTCGGGCAGCGCGCCGATCGCCGGCGTGCTGGCGCCGGGCGAGAAGGTCCGCCAGAAGGGCCTGATCTACGCCGCCACGCCGGCCAGCGATTTCATCTGCGGCACCTTGCAGCTCGCAGCCGGCATGAACCTGCATGTGTTCACGACCGGCCGCGGCACGCCCTACGGACTGGCCGAAGTGCCGGTGATCAAGGTGGCCACCCGTAGCGAACTCGCGCGCCGCTGGCACGACCTGATGGACGTCAATGCCGGGCGCATCGCCGACGGGTCGGCGACGATCGAAGACGTGGGCTGGGAGCTCTTCCAGCTGATGCTCGACGTGGCCAGCGGCCGCAGGAAGACCTGGGCCGAGCACTGGAAGCTGCACAACGCGCTGGTGCTGTTCAATCCCGCGCCGGTGACCTGACAGGGTGTGACGTTTTTCTCACCGCGCACCCAGACGGGTTCCGACCGGCCTTGTGCGCAGCACGGCCCGTGCCGATACCCCAGAAGCCGTCGAGGCGCGTCGGGTGTTGTGGCAGGCCGCTCGCGGTCCACCCACATGCGCAAGCTGCTTACCTCCATCCTCGTCGCGATCACCAGCAGCCTGGCCACCCTGGCCGCGGTGGCGGGGGCGCCGCACATCGTGGCGATGGGCATCGCACTGGCGGTGCTGATGGCGGTGCTCGTCTACCGCGCGTGGCGGCGGCACGATCGCGAACAGCGCGCGCTCGACCGGATGCTCGGCCACCTGGCCGAATTCCGCCTGCCCCTGCCCGACGGCGTGCAAGCCCAGCTGCCGGCGGTTCTGCAACCGCTGGTCAGCGGCTACGAGGCGGTCTTCCTCGAGATGAACCGACGCCAGGCGGCGCTTGCCGAGCGCGTCGAACGCTATGCCTTCGTGGAGATGCACAGCGAGGACATGGTGATGCAGGTCGACGGCGACGGCCTCGTCAAATACGTTTCGCCCGCCGTCCAGGCCCAGCTCGGCTACACGCCGCAGGAGCTGCGGGGCACGCGCATCCTCGATCTGCTGCACCCGGGCGAACTCGCGTCATGGGTCGAAGCGCTGAAGCACGCCGCCCGCGAGCACCGCGCCGCGCTGCTCGAAGGGAACTGGCGGCGCAAGGACGGCCGCTACGTGACGCTGGAGATGTCGCTGCGCCACGCGCAGGGCCTGAACGGCAGCGTGGCCGGGACCATCAGCATGGCGCGCAACGTCGAGGCGCGCAACGAGCTGCGCGACAAGCTCACGCGTGCCGCGCACACCGACCACCTGACCGGGCTGCCGAACCGCGCCGCGCTCGCGCCGACGCTGGAGCGCTTTCGCGCCGTCAGCCGCGAAAAGCCCTTCGTGCTGTTCCTGTTCGACCTCGACCGCTTCAAGCAGGTCAACGACTCGCTCGGCCACAACGCAGGCGATGCCTACCTCATCGAAACCGCGAACCGCGTGCGCTCGATCCTGCGACCCGGCGACTCGCTCGCGCGCATGGGCGGGGACGAGTTCGTCGCGCTGTTCGACGGCGTCGACAGCGAAGCCGGTGCGCGCTCGATCGCGTCGCGCATCATCGACGCGGTGAGCCAGCCGTATTCGTGCCACGGCGCGCTGCTGCACCCGAAGACCTCGATCGGCATCGTGCTGTGCGACGATCCCGCGCTCGCCTGCGACGAACTGATCTCGCGCGCCGACCGCGCGATGTACGCCGCCAAGCGGCAGGGCGGCAACATCGCGATCGTCTACAACGCCAGCCACAGCGCGTCGCTGCGCAAGGATTTCGACGTCGAGCGCTCGCTCACGCGGGCCTTGCAGGACGATCGCCTGGTGATCCAGTTCCAACCCATCGTCGACGCGAGATCGAAGCAGCCGGTGCTGGCCGAAGCGCTCGTTCGCATGCGCGCCGAGGACGGCAGCCTCATCGGCCCGGGGCAGTTCATCGGTGTCGCGGAGCGGACCGGGCAGATCCTCCAGCTCGGCCAGTGGGTGCTCGAGCAAGCCTGCTGTCAGGCGCGCCGGCTGCAGGACGCCGGCACGCCGACGGCGATCAGCGTCAACGTGTCGCCGCGCCAGCTGATGCATGTGAACTATGTGCACACCGTCGAGACGGTGCTCGAGCACACGGGGGTGTCGCCGTCGGCGATCGTGCTCGAAGTCACCGAGTCGGCGGTGATGGACGACGTCGAGAAGGCCACGGCCACGCTGAATCATTTGCGCAGCCTCGGCTTGCGGCTCGCACTCGACGACTTCGGCACCGGCTACTCGAGCATCTCGATGCTCAAGTCCCTGCCGTTCGACATCCTGAAGATCGATCGGACCTTCGTGCGCGACGCCCAAGGCACGGCGATCGGCCCGTCGACGCTCGGCGCCATCATCGACATCGGCAAGAGCCTGAAGCTCACGATCATCGCCGAGGGCATCGAGACTGCGGAGCAGTCGCTGTGCCTCGAGCGCCTCGGCTGTGACCTGCTGCAGGGCTTCCGCTATTTCCGGCCGATGGACGCGGCGGCGCACGCGCAGGTCCACGCGCAGGGCGGGGCGCCGTTGCGCGTGCACAGCCGGACGGCGCAGGAGGCGGACACGGTGAGCTTGTTCAGTTAGGCACAAGTCCCGTTCGGGCTGAGCTTGTATTTCCGATCGTCCTGAGCCTGTCGAGCCCGCGCAGGCTCCGAATGTGGCTTCGACAGGCTCAGCCCGAACGGGCTGGGTGGCATGCGTATTTCCGACCAATCCTGAGCTTGTCGAAGGACAGGCTCAGGGCGAACGGCTTGGGCCTCCCGCACGATCAATCGGCGCGCCGCGCATCGAGGCTGAGCGGCCCCGCACCCAGCGCAGCGACGACGAACATGCCGCCGGCCACGGCAAGGTTCTTCATGAACATCAATTGCTGCACGAACTGCTGGTCCGCGGGCGCCGCCCAGTAGTTGTGGAACAGCGCGCTCGCGAGCAGCGTGAACAGCCCCAGCGCCAGAGCAGCCGAGCGGGCCTTGAAGCCGAAGGCCAGCGCCAGGCCTGCGAGGATCTCGAACGCACCCACGAGCACGGCGAGCACGGCCGCCGCGGGCAGTCCGCCGCTGGCGATGTAGCCCGCCGTGCCGTCGAGGTTGGTGAGCTTGCCGAAACCCGACAGCACGAACATCAGCGCGAGCAAGACACGACCGGCGACGATGAGGGGGGATTTGAGAGAGTCGAACATGGGAATACTCCGTGGGGTTGAGAAGCTGAGACTTGGAAAGGGAGGCACGCCCTAGCGGGCGAGGTCGAATACCAGGACCTCGGCGGCCCGGCCGTTCGCGAGGGTCAATTGCGCTTCGCCGTCGAGGAGTGCGGCGTCGCCGCTGACGAGGCGTTGCCCGTTGACCTCGATCTCGCCGCGCGCCACATGCGCATACGCCAGCCGCTGGGTATCCAGCGCCTGCACGACGGACTCGGGGCCGTCGAACAGCCCGGCGTGGATCACCGCATCGGCGTTGATCGAAACGCTGCCATCGCGACCGTCCGGCGAGACCACCGTGCGCAGGCGTCCGCGCCGGCTCGACGCATCGAAGTGCTTTTGCTCGTACGCCGGACGCACGCCGGTGGACCTGGGCAGGATCCAGACCTGCAGGAAGTGGGTCGTCTGGTCCTTCGCGTGATTGAACTCGCTGTGGCGAACGCCGGTGCCCGCACTCATGCGCTGCACGTCACCGGGACGGATCACGCCGGCGTTGGCCCCGCCGGGCGCTCCGTTGCCCATGCTGTCCCGGTGCGCCAGCTCGCCGTCGAGCACGTAGCTGACGATCTCCATATCGCGGTGACCGTGCGTGCCGAAGCCGGTGCCGGGCGCGATGCGGTCTTCGTTGATGACGCGCAGGTTGCCGACGCCCATGTGCGCCGGATCGAAATAGTCGGCGAACGAGAAGCTGTGAAAGCTCTTGAGCCAGCCGTGGTCGGCGTGGCCGCGTTCTGCGGATCTGCGAATCGTGAGCATGGAGGAATTGTCTTGACGCCGCACCGATCGCAGGGCGAATCTTTTCGCAGATGACGTTCGAATTCTTCGAACGCAACCGCCCAGGCCGCGCCGTGCGCAGGAACCCGCTTGCCCCGGGCCGGTTCGTACGGCGGGCATAGAAGGGTGGGCGTAGTGCGGGCTTCAGCCCACGCGTCCCGCGCGGAAGACAACTCCCGTGGGCTGAAGCCCACCCTACGGTCCCGCTGCCCGCTCCTGGCGCCTGCGTCGGCGCAACGCGATCCACAGCGCGTAGAGCGCGGCGTTGATCGCCACCACGCCGACGCCGAGCAGCATCTGCCACTCGCGCGTCAGCGCCTCGGGGTAGATCAGCGGAATCAGGTAGTGCTCGACGAAGCTGCCGCGGTAGCCCGCGTCGCCGGCGAGTGCGCGCAGGCGATTCTCCAGCGGCGTCAGCGGGCACAGCGCGCCCGAGAACTCGGCGTACGCGCCCCACAGCAGGGCCGGAAAATGAAGCCACACGAGGCGCGGCCAGCGAAACAGCAAGGCCGCGCCGGCGACAACGAAGACGATGAACGCGAGGTGCAGCAGCACCACGGCGTCGGCGAACCCGGCGAGCATGGGCTCAGCGCCGCAGCCACCAACCGACGGCCACGCCGACCAGCAGCAGGGCGACACCGCTGGTGGCCGCGACGGCGGGGTTCGGCGTCTGCGCCGATGCGCCAGTCGACGCGGCGGACGCCGCGGGCAGCGAAGGCGTCACCTGGCGCAGCGCGGCCTGCCACTCGCTCGGGCTGATCTGCGTCATCTGCGCGATGTCCGGCAGGCCGTAGATGCAGACCTCGCCGCCGGGCAGCTTGCAAAAGCGCTCGGCCGGGCAGGCCTTGAGGATGTCTTGCGCAGCCCCCGCGCCGCATTGCGCGCCGGCGCTGCGCAGCACGTCCAGGGTGACGTCGGGATGCTTGGTGAGTTGTTCGGGCATCACAGTCGTCCGAGCATCGACTGCATCTTCTGCCGAAGCGCCGCATCCGGCAGCGGGCCGTGGCCGGCACCCATGTTCTCGTCCATGTGGCCCGGCTGCCGGGTCGCCGGAATGGCGCAGGTGACGGCGGGGTGCGACACCACCCACTTGAGGAAGACCTGCGCCCAGTTGGCGCAAGCGATCTCGCTCGCCCAGCCGGGCAGGGGCCGGCCACGCACGGCCTGGAACAAATCGCCGCCGTCGAACGGCCGGTTGATGACCACCGCCAGCCCGCGCTCGGCAGCGAGGTTCATCACCGGCTCGGCGCTGGTGTCGGCGAGGTTGTAGGTGATCTGAATCAGGTCGAGCGGCTCGCTGCGGATCAGCTGCATCACATCGTCGTGGCGTCGCCCATGCGAGGTCGACACGCCGATGTATCGGACGCGCCCCTGCTCCTTCCATCGCCGCAGCAGCTTCAGGTGCCCGCGCCAGTTGAGCAGGTTGTGCACCAGCAATACGTCGAAGCGGGCCAGGTGCCACAGCGCCAGCGCCTGTTCGAGCTGGCCCTCGCCGAGGCGGTCGAACGGCGTCCAGACCTTGGTCGCGGCGACGAGCTTGCCTTCATGCGGCACCGACGGCAGCAGCTCGCCGAGCAGCCACTGCGAGCGCCCGTACATCGGCGACGAATCGATCATCCCGCCACCGGCCGCGAAGAAGCGCTGCAGGACCCGGCGGCGCTGCGCCTGCTGGGCGAGGTCGGTGCCGACGTCGAAGGTGAGCCAGCTGCCCATGCCGATCACCGGCAGCGATTCGCCGCTGCGCGGGATCGCACGGCGAATCGTCGGCGACGGTTCGGGCGCTGCGGACGACATGTCGGCTGCGACGGCCGCCAGCGTGGCGGGCGCGAGAACCAGCAGGTGCCGGCGCTTCATGGTCACGACGCGAGCGCGGCCAGTGCTTGCCGGTGCAGTTCGGCGGACGCGGCTGCGACCACGTCGCCCGTGCTGTGCAGGCCCAGGGGGAGGCCTGACCAGTCGGAGATGACGCCGCCGGCCGCTTCGATCACCGGCACCAGCGGCAGATGGTCGTGCGGCGCAAGTCCCGTTTCGACCACCAGGTCCAGGAAGCCCGAGGCGAGCAGCCCATAGGCGTAGCAGTCGCCGCCGTGGCGACGGATCGCCACCTGCGCGCTGAGGCGCCGGAAGGCGTCGGCCTGTTCCGCGACGAAGGTGTCGGGCGACGGCGCGCACAGCCGCGCGAGCGAGAGCTGGTCGCAGCCGCTGCTGAGACAGGCTTGCGGCGACTTGCCGGCGGCGCGAAACATCGCCATGTCGCCGCGTGTGGCGCTCCAGCGCTCGTCGGTGGCCGGCGTGTCGATCAAGCCGAGCACCGGCTGGCCCCGCTGCAGCAGGGCGATCAAGGTGCCCCACAAGGGCAAGCCGCTGATGAAGCTCAGCGTGCCGTCGATCGGATCGATGAGCCAGACGAATTCGGCGTCCGCCGCGACGCTGCCGAATTCCTCGCCGACGATGCCGTGGCTCGGGTAGCGCACGGCGAGCTGCTCGCGACACATCGCCTCGATGCGGCGATCGGCCTCGGTGACCGGGCTGTGGTCGGCCTTCAGGTCGACCGCGAGCGGGGTGCGAAACCAGCGCAGCGAAACCTCGCGCGCGCGGTCGGCGAGCGCGTGTGCCGTGGCGAGCCAGTCGTCGCTCATGCGGGCTATTTTGATCGCCTTGCGACGGATTCGCATGCTTTGCGACGGGCACGCGGATTGCTCCTTGTTTTTGGTTCTTTCACTTCGATGGAGGCAGATATGCCTGAACGAAAGACCATCGAGCGCGCCTTGAAGGACAAGCGCGAGGGCAAGGCGGCGAGCACCCAGGCGGGTGAGTTCGTGCGCGAGGAAATGGAACACGTCCGCGAGGGTAAGCACGGCGCTCGCTCGCCCGAACAGGCCATCGCGATCGGCCTGTCGAAGGCACGGCGGGCCGGAGTCGACCTGCCGCCGCCGAAGAAGGGGACGGCATCCGAGGAAACGCGCCGAAGCGCGCAGCGCGCCCTGGAAGCGGGCGGCAAGCCCGCCGCCAAGGTGTCGGCCAAGCGCTCGCGCGCGATTACGTCGGCCCTGAAGCGCGAAGGCACCGCGGCCGCATCCGAGCCCGCGCTTGCCCGCCATGCCAAGGCCGCGGCGAAGAAGCGCAGCCCGAGCGAGCGCTCGGCGGCGGCGCAGAAGGCCGTGCAGACCAAGGGTCCGGCCGAACGCTCGGAGGCGGCGCGCAAGGCGGCGCGCACCCGCGCCCGCCACGAAGGCTAGGGCGCGATGGCGCAAGCGCACAACCAGAGCCGCCGCGCGTCGGCGGCAATCTCGTAGGAGCGCAGGCGGCGCGCCGTGTGATCGAAGAATCTGCGAGGCGATCATCAACTCGTCGGCTCCGGTGCGGGCGATGAAATCGCGCAACCCGGCGCGCACTGTCTCCGGCGACCTTTGTGCCGGATTGCCGATTCGAAGGCAAACTCACGGCGTTCCCGCGACGTGTCACAAGGAGACAAGAATGCCCAAGAAGCCGCTTTACAAGTCGCTCTATTTTCAGGTCATCACCGCGATCGTCATTGGCGTCCTGCTCGGGCACTTCTACCCCGCCAGCGGTGAGGCGATGAAGCCGCTGGGCGACGGCTTCATCAAGCTGATCAGAATGATCATCGCGCCCATCATCTTTTGCACCGTAGTCGTCGGCATCGCCGGTGTGGGAGACATGAAAACGGTGGGCAAAGGAGGTGCGTTAGCCGTCTTGTACTTCGAGGTCGTGAGCACCCTGGCGCTCATGATCGGGCTCGTCGTCGTGAATGTCGTGAAGCCGGGCGCGGGGATGAACGTCAATCCGGCAACGCTCGACGCTGCGGCGGTCGCCCAGTACGTGAGCGCGGGAAACGCGCAAAGCGCGACCGCGTTCCTGCTCGACATCATCCCCACGACCGTCGTGGACGCGTTCGCGAGGGCCGACATTCTTCAGGTGCTGCTGTTTTCCATCCTGTTCGGCTTCGCGCTCCACGGGCTCGGTCCGGCCGGAAAGCCTGTCGGTGACTTCATCGACAGGTTCTCGCAGGTGGTGTTTGGCATCGTCCGCATCGTGATGAAAGCCGCGCCGCTCGGCGCGTTTGGGGCCATGGCGTTCACGGTCGGCAACTTCGGATTTGGAACGCTGGCGCAGCTCGGGAAGCTGATCGTCTGCTTCTATGCGACGTGCTTGCTCTTCATCTTCGTCGTGCTCGGGGGGATCGCATGGTTCCATGGCTTCGGGATCTGGCGCTTCATCAAGTACATCAAGGAGGAGCTCTTCATCGTTTTTGGCACGTCATCTTCTGAGTCTGTGCTGCCGCGAATCATGGAGAAGCTCGAGCACCTGGGGGTCCAACGCTCTGTCGTCGGTCTCGTGATTCCTGCCGGCTATTCGTTCAATCTGGACGGCACGGCGATCTATCTCGCCCTCGCGACCGTCTTCATCGCGCAGGCCACGAACACGCCGCTCGGCCTGACGCGGCAGCTCACGCTGCTCGCGGTCCTGTTGATCACGTCGAAGGGGTCGGCGGGCATCGCCGGCGCCGCGCTCATCGTGCTGGCAGCGAGCATTTCCGCGGCGGGCCAGATACCGGTGGCGGGCGTGGCGCTGGTCCTGGGCATTCATCGCTTCATGGGGGAGGCGATGGCGGTCACGAACCTCGTCGGCAACGGCGTGGCGACGATCGTCGTGGCCAAGTGGTGCAAACAGGTGGACGAGGTGCGGATGACCGAACGTCTTGCGGGCGAGCCTGCCGAGGAAAGGCCGCTGAAAAAGGCCTTTACCACAGAGTCGTCATGAGCGGGGCTCACCCCGTAACATGAAAATGCGCCTTGTGGTCGGTCACGCTCATGAC
>DASXQQ010000197.1:0-11085 GCA_036507085.1 Piscinibacter sp.
CGGGCGCCGGCTTGCGCGGCCTCGTGGACCGCGGTCACCGCGCTGTCGAGCGTGGCGGCGCGGTTGAGGAACACGGGCGGGCGTTGGATGACGGCGATTCGGGGCATGCTTCACCTCGGCGTTTCTGGTTCAGTCCTTTTCGCCCGCCACGACCCACTTCTCTCCTGCCACCTGGCCGTCGCGGACCATGGTCAGCGTGCCGTCGAGTTTGCGCCCGCGCACGACGCCTTGCCAGCGCAAGCTGCCGTACTTCGGGCTCTCGGTCTCGGCTTCGAAGGCGACGCTGTCGCCCAACGCCGACGTGGTGTAGGGCCCGTCCGAATAGCCGTAGCGATCGCAGGCCGTCGAGCGAAAGCGCCCGCGCTCGAAAATCAAGGTGTCGGCGTCGCCCGATGTCTTGCCGCGTTCGAGGACCACGCCTTCGAACGTCCTGCCGTCGAGAATGACCATGGTTCGATCTCCTGTGTGTGCCGAAGGGGCCCGCCCATGCTGCGCCGCAGCCGCGAGGTGCGCCATGGGCAGGATTGCGTACGGCGAGCGCGCGGGTGGAGAATCAGGCCGTCATGTCCCACGTCGGCAGCGAGTTGACCCAGGCTGAATTTCGCGCTGCGCTGAATGCGCTGGGCGCGATCGGCGAAGGCTGCGCCGGCAGCAGCGATTTCGCGCTGCGCGGCGTGCATGGCCTGCCGCAGCTGGTGAGTTCCGAGCTGACGACGCTGTCGGTGTGCAATCTCGAAACCGGGCACCGCCACGTCGTCAGTGACCAGGCGGGCGCGATCTCGGCACGCGAGATCGAGGTGTTCGACCATTACTTCTTCGATCACCCGCTGGTGCGCGAGCACGGCCGCAACCCCGCCGCGGTCACCAAGCGCGTCGGCGACCTGCTGCCCGAGAGCGCGTTTCGGCGCTCACCGCTGTACAACGAGTACTACCGGCCGATCCGCATCGATCATGTGATGGCGATGCCGATCCATGTGGACCGGCGCTACCTGGTGAGCTTCGTCTTCAATCGGCGCCAGCGCGACTTCAGTGACCGCGACCGCGCCTGCCTCGAGCTGATCCGCCCGCATCTGGGCCACCTCTATCGCCTCTGCGTTGCCGCCAGCCGGGTTGCCGACGCGCCCACGCCGACGCCGTTCGCGGCCGCCGCGCTGACGCCGCGCGAACTCGGCGTGCTGGAGTGGCTCGCCGCCGGCAAGACCGATCGCGACATCGCCGCCATCCTCGGCATCAGCCCGCGAACGGTGCAAAAGCACCTGCAGCGTATCTACGAAAAGCTCGGCGTCGAAACGCGGACCGCGGCCGTGATGCGCGCGATGTCGGTCGCGCATTGACGCTCAGTGCCCGAGGATCTTCGACAGGAAATCCTTGCTGCGTTCGCTGCGCGGGTGGTTGAAGAACTCGTGCGGGGTGTTCTCTTCGACGATCTGGCCTTCGTCCATGAAGATCACCCGGTCAGCCACCGCTTTCGCAAAACCCATCTCGTGCGTCACGCACAGCATCGTGATGCCCTGGCCGGCGAGCTCGACGATGACGTCGAGCACCTCCTTGATCATCTCCGGGTCGAGCGCCGAGGTCGGCTCGTCGAACAGCATGATCTTCGGCGTGAGGCACAGCGCGCGCGCAATGGCCACCCGCTGCTGCTGGCCGCCTGAGAGCTGCAGCGGGTACTTGTGCGCCTGCTCGGCAATGCGAACACGCGCGAGCTGCTGCATCGCGCGCGCGTCGGCTTCGGCCTTCGGCAGCTTGGTGACCCACATCGGCGCGAGCGTCAGGTTCTCCAGCACCGTCAGGTGCGGGAACAGGTTGAACTGCTGGAACACCATGCCCACGCGCTTGCGCACCTGCTCGATGGCCTTGACGTCATCGGCGAGCTCGACGCCGTCGACGACGAGGCGCCCTTCCTGATGCTCCTCGAGCCGGTTGATGCAGCGGATCAGCGTCGACTTGCCCGAGCCCGACGGCCCACAGATGACGATGCGCTCGCCCGCTCGCACCCGCAGGTCGATGTCGCGCAGCACGTGGAAGGCGTCGCCGTACCACTTGTTGACCTTCTCGAAAACAATGATGTCGTCGCTCATTCAACGGGCCCTGCTCACGGCGAGCTGCCGTTCGACCCACGCGCTGTAGCGCGACATCGAGAAGCAGAACGCAAAATAGATCGCGGCGATGAAGAGGTAGCCCTCGGCCTTGTAGGGCCGCCAGTTGGCGTCGCCGTTCAACGCGAGGCCGAGCGCGCCGGTCAGTTCGTAGAGGCTGACGATCGCGACCAAGGACGTGTCCTTGAAGGTCGAGATGAAGCTGTTCATGATCCCCGGCACCACCATCGCCAGCGCCTGCGGCAGCACGATCTTGCGCTGCGCCTGCCAGTACGACAGGCCGAGCGACGCGGCCGCCTCGTGCTGGCCCTTCGGTATCGCCTGCAGCCCGCCGCGCACCGTCTCGGCCAGGTAGGCGGCGGCGAACAGGGTGATGCCCACCAGGACCCGCAGCAGCACGTTGACCGACACGCCTTGCGGCAGAAACAGCGGGAACATGAACGACGCGGTGAACAGCACCGAGATCAGCGGCACACCGCGCACCAGCTCGACGTAGACGGTGCACAGCGCGCGGATCGCCGGCAGGCCTGAGCGCCGGCCGAGGGCGACCACGACCGCCAGCGGGAAGGCGAACACGATCGACAAGCTGGCGAGCATGATGGTCAGCGGCAGGCCACCCCAGCGCTCGGTCTCGATGGGCGCGAGGCCGAGCACGCCGCCACCCATCAGCGCGAAGAACGCCGCCAGCACCAGCGCCCACAGCAGCACCAGCCAGCGGTTCCACAGCGGGCGGGTGCAGCTCGCCACCAGCAGCGCGAGCATCAGCAGCGTCGCGACCAGCGGTCGCCATTGCTCGGCGTAGGGGTAGCGGCCGAAGACGATCAGGCGGTACTTCTCCGCCACCACGCCCCAGCAGGCGCCGACGCCACGCACCGCGCCGCAGGCCTGCAGGTCGGGCGCGAGCACCGCGCGAGTGAACGCCCACTGGAACACCGGCGGCAGATAGCGCAGGCACAACGCGGCGAAGAGCAGCGTCGCCAGCGTGCTTTGCCAGTTCCCGAACAGGTTGGCGCGCGCCCAGCCCCAGGCGCCGCGGCGCCGCTGCGGCGCGGGGCGTGCGGGAATAGTGCCAAGCGAGACGCTGGTCACCTCAGTTCTCCATGGCAAAGAGCGCCACCCGCGACGCATGAACCGGCCCATCAAGCGGACACCGCGGATCCGGCTTCGCCGGTCCGCTGGTGTCGCCCCCTCGAGGGGGAGCGCCGCACGCGCTTCGGGGGTGGTCCATCAACGCTCCTTGATCGCGGCGCGGGCGTTGTACCAGTTCATCAGCGCCGACGTGGCGAGCGAGGTCGTCAGGTACACCGCCATGATGATCGCGATGCACTCGACTGCCCGGCCGGTCTGGTTCAGCGCGGTGTTGCCGATCGACACCAGGTCGGGGTAACCGACGGCGACGGCGAGCGACGAGTTCTTCGTCAGATTGAGGTATTGGTTCGTCAACGGCGGGATGATCACGCGCAGCGCCTGCGGGATCAGGATGAGGCGCATCTCCTGGCGGCTCGACAGGCCGAGCGCCTGCGCCGCCTCGGCCTGGCCCTGCGACACCGACTGGATGCCGGCACGCACGACCTCGGCGACGAAGGTCGAGGTGTAGATCGACAGGCCCAGCAGCAGCGCCATGAACTCCGGCGTGACCGAGCCCCCGCCTTCGACGATCAGCTCGCCCTTTTGCGGCCAGTCCATCGCGGTCGGCGCGCCGCCGGCGAGCCAGCCCAGCACGGCCAGCGCGAGCACGATGGCCAGCGGCGCCAGCACCATGCTGCCCGGCTGCGCGGTGCGCTCGAAGCGCAGGCGCGCCCGGCGGCGCCAGAGCCAGCCGGCGAGCAGCCCGGCGAGCAATCCGAGGCCGGCGTAGAGCTGGCCCGCCTCCCAGACCGGGACCGGGAACGAGACGCCGCTCTTGCTCACCCACACGCCGGGCGCCAGGTGCAGCGCTTCGGTGATCGGCGGCAGCAGCTCGGCGAACAGCAGGTACCAGGTCAGCAGCTGGATCAGCACCGGGATGTTGCGAAACGCCTCGACGTAGACGCGACAGGCACCGCGCACCAGCGCGTTGTGCGAGAAGCGGCCCACGCCGACCAGCGTGCCGATGACGGTGCAGAAGACGATGCCGGCGATCGCGACGCGCAGGGTGTTGGCCAGCCCCACCGCGAACGCCACCCAGTACGGCCGGTTCGACTCGTAGTCGAACACGCTCTCGCCGATGTCGAAGCCGGCCGGTTCGGGCAGGAAGCCGAAGCCGCTCTGGATGCCGCGCACACGCATGTTCTCCAGCGTGTTGTGGGCCAGGAACCAGACCGCCAGCGCCACCCCCGCGAGTGCGACGACCTGGTAGACCACGCCGCGAAACGCCTCGCTGCGCCACGAGCGCAGGCGCTTCTTCGGCGGGCGACGCTGGGCCATCGAGGCGAAGCCGGTTCTTCGAATGCCCCGGCTGTCAGCGAATCGGCGGCGCGTACATGATGCCGCCGTGGCTCCACAGGTTGTTCAGGCCGCGCGGCAGCTTCAGCGCCGACTTCGGGCCGACGTTGCGCTCGAAGATCTCGCCGTAGTTGCCCACCGCCTTGATCGCCTTGGCCGCCCAGTCGCGCTCCAGCCCGAGCAGCTTGCCGGTGTCTTCGGTGCTGCCGAGAATGCGGCCGATCACCGGGTCGGTGCTCGACTTCATCTTGTCGACGTTGGCCTGCGTGATGCCGTATTCCTCCGCCTCAATCAGCGCGAACACCGTCCAGCGCACGATCGCGAAGAACTCGTCGTCGCCGCGGCGCACCGACGGCCCGAGCGGTTCCTTGGAGATCAGCGTCGGCAGGATCAGGTGCTCGTCCGGGTTCTTCGCCTCCTTGTTGCGCAGCGACGCGAGCCCCGACGCATCGGTGGTGTAGGCCTGGCAGCGGCCGGCGAAATACGCGGCGTTGGTCGCCTCGAAGGTGTCGAACACCACCGGCTTGATGTCGAGCTTGTTGGCGCGCGAATAGTCGGTCAGGTTCTTTTCGGTGGTCGTGCCGGACTGCACGCACACCGCGAGCTTCTTCAGCTGCTTGGCGTCGGTGATCTTGGTCTTCGTGGGCACCATGAAACCCTGCCCGTCGTAGTAGGTCACGCCGGTGAAGCTCATGCCGAGCGACGCGTCGCGCGAGAGCGTCCAGGTGGTGTTGCGCGACAGCACGTCGACCTCGCCCGATTGCAGCGCGGTGAAGCGCTGCTGCGCGCTCAGCGGCACCCACTTGACCTTGTTGCCGTCACCGAGCAGCGCGGCGGCCACCGCGCGGCAGACGTCCACATCGAGGCCGGTCCAGTTGCCCTGGCTGTCGGCCGCGGCGAAGCCGGCGAGGCCGGTGTTGACGCCGCACACCAACTGGCCGCGCTGCTTGATCTGGTCGAGCGTCTTGCCGGCATGGGCCGGCAACGCGGCCAGGCCGGCGCAGGCGAGCATGAGGGACACCAGCCACTTGTTTGCAGTCTTCATGGTCGACCTCCTGTGGGTTGAGGGGAGTGAGCGAACGAGGAAATCAGTGGTGCAGGATCTTCGACAGGAAGTCCTTCGCGCGCGGCGTGCGCGCGTCGGGGTTACCGAAGAAGTCGTCACGGGCGCAGTCTTCGACGATCTTGCCTTGATCCATGAAGATCACGCGGTGGCTGACCTTGCGCGCGAAGCCCATTTCGTGGGTGACGACCATCATCGTCATGCCTTCCTTGGCCAGCAGCACCATCACGTCGAGCACTTCGCCGACCATCTCGGGGTCGAGCGCCGAGGTGGGTTCGTCGAACAGCATCACGATCGGGTCCATCGACAGCGCGCGCGCGATCGCCACGCGCTGCTGCTGGCCGCCGGAGAGCTGGCCGGGGAACTTGTCCTTGTGCACCATCAGGCCGACGCGGTCGAGCATCTTCAGCCCGCGGGTCTTGGCTTCGTCCTGGCTGCGGCCGAGCACCTTGATCTGCGCGAGCGTCAGGTTCTCGGTCACCGTCAGGTGCGGAAACAGCTCGAAGTGCTGGAACACCATGCCCACCCGCGCGCGCAGCTTGGGCAGGTCGGTCTTCGGGTCCATGATCGAGATGCCGTCGACGACGACGTCGCCCTTCTGGAACGGCTCGAGCGCGTTCACCGTCTTGATCAGCGTCGACTTGCCCGAGCCCGAAGGGCCGCAGACGACGACCACTTCGCCCTTCTTGATGGTGGTCGTGCAATCGGTCAGCACCTGGAAGCTGCCGTACCACTTGGAAACGTTCTTGATGTCGATCATGGTGGGTCCCGCTCTTCAACGGATGATTTGAATCTTCTTCTGCAGCCGGCGCACGAGCATCGACAGGCCGAAGCAGATGACGAAGTAGACGACCGCCGCCGTCAGGTAGGTCTCGACCGGGCGGTTGAAGTTCTTGCCGGCGATCTCGAAGCCCTTGAGCATGTCGTAGGCGCCGATCGCGTACACAAGCGAGGTGTCCTGGAACAGGATGATGGTCTGTGTCAGCAGCACCGGCAGCATGTTGCGGAAGGCCTGCGGCAGCACGATCAATTGCATGCACTGCTTGTAGGTCATGCCCACCGCGTAGCCGGCGTAGACCTGGCCCTTGGGCACCGACTGGATGCCGGCGCGCATGATCTCCGAGTAGTAGGCCGCCTCGAACACCGTGAAGGTGATGATCGCCGACAGCTCGGCGCCCATCGGCCGGCCGATGATCAGCGGGATCAGCAGGAAGAACCACAGGATCACCATCACCAGCGGGATCGAGCGCAGCGTGTTCACATAGGCTGCCGCCGGCATCACCAGCCACGTCTTGCCCGACAGGCGCATCAGCGCGAGCAGCGTGCCGATGGCAATGCCGCCGAGCATCGCGATGAAGGTCAGCTGGACCGAGAAGAAGAAGCCCTTGGCGATGAAGCTGCCGATGACGCCCCAGTTGAGGAACGCGAAGTCGAGGTTCAAATTCATTTGCCACCCCCGATCATGCCGGGCACCTGGACGCGGTTTTCGATGAACAGCGCGACGCGGTTGATGGCGAAGGCCGAGACGAAATACAGCCCCGTGACGGCGAGATAGACCTCGATGCCGCGCGAGGTTTCCTCCTGTGCCTGCATCGCGAACATCGTGAGTTCGGCGATCGACACCGCGAACGCCACCGCCGAGTTCTTGATGATGTTCATCGACTCCGAGGTGAGCGGCGGGATGACGATGCGAAACGCCATCGGCAGCAGCACGTAGCGGTAGGTCTGCGGCAAGGTCAGCCCCATCGCAAGGCCAGCGTAGCGCTGGCCCTTGGGCAGCGCCTGGATGCCGGCCTTGACCTGCTCCGAAATGCGCGCCGAGGTGAAGAAACCGAGCGCGAACACCACCAGCATGAAGCTCGGAATGACGCGCAGGCTCAGGAAGATCGTCGGGATGACGTGGTACCAGAGGAACAGCTGCACCAGCAACGGGATGTTGCGAAACAGCTCGGTCCACGCATTGCCGAACAGCACCAGCCCCTTGCTCGGCGTGGTGCGCAGGATGCCCACCAGCGAGCCGACGACCAGCGCGACGATCAGGGCGAGGATCGCCACCGACATCGTCCAGCCCCAGGCCGACATCATCCATTCGAGGTAGGTGCGCCCTCCCCCGGTGTCCTGCAGGAACACCTGCCAGTCCCATTTGCTGCTCAAGGATGCCTCCGCTTGTTGTTGCCACGCCGCGCCGGGCGGAAAAAAAGCGCGACGCGGTCAAACCGGCGCCGCGCTTGCCGGACTGTATGCAAGCCCCGAGCCAATGGCTCTAGGGCTTACCTCAGGCCGGGCGAGCTTGCCGAATCACTTCTTTGCGTAGTCTTCCGTCGGCTTGTCGTTCGGGTTCGCCCACGCGTTCTTGGTGGCGTCGGACACCGGCAAGCCGATCTTGGCACCGGCCGGCGGGATCGGCTGCATGAACCACTTGTCGTAGGTCTTGGCCAGGTCGCCCGACTTGATCTGCGCCTTGATGCTGTCGTCGACCGCTTTCTTGAAGGCCGGATCGTCCTTGCGCATCATGATCGCGATCGGCTCGACCGCCAGCACCTCGCCGACGATCTTGAAGTCGGCCGGGTTCTTCGACGAGGCGATGTTCTTCGCGAGGATGGAGCCGTCCATCACGAAGGCGTCGGCGCGTCCCGATTCGAGCAGGAGGAAGCTGTCGGAGTGGTCCTTGCCGAACAGCTCCTTGAAGTCGACGTTGTGGGCGCGTTCGTGCTTGCGCAGCGTCTGAACCGAGGTGGTGCCGGTGGTCGTGGCCACCGTCTTGCCGGTCAGGTCGCCGATCGACTTGATGCCCGAGTTGGCCTTCACCGCGATGCGCACTTCCTCGACGAAGGTGGTCACCGCGAACGCCACGTCCTTCTGGCGGGTGGCGTTGTTGGTGGTCGAGCCGCACTCGATGTCCACCGTGCCGTTTTGCACCAGCGGGATGCGGTTCTGCGAGGTCACCGGCTGGTACTTGATCTCGAGCTTCTTGCCGATCTGCTTCTCGATGTCGGAAATGGCCTTGTGGCACACGTCGGTGTGGTAGCCGACGTACTTGCCGTCGCCGATGGTGTACGACAGGCCGGACGATTCGCGCACACCCATCGTGATGACGCCGCTGTCCTTGATCTTCTTCAGCGTGTCTTCGGCATGGACCGCGCCCACCGCCAAAAAGGCGCTGAGAGCGAGCAGGGTCTTCTTCATGGAAACTCCTTCAACAGGTTGGATACAGCGAACGGAACAGGGGAAGATGACAACGAAATTCTAGGGACCGGGGACGACGGGAAACCACGTAGAAGCCCGCGGAGCAAGGGTTTTGCCGGACCCGAAGCTCGCGCTGTAACGAGGCGGCTCAGCCCGGCACCTGGTCGGTCGGGTACTTCCAGAAGTCCTTCAGCAGGTAGCTCATCGGCAGGTTCAGCGCGGTGTTCTTGGGCGGGATCGGCTTCAGGAACCAGCGTTCATAGATGGCGTGCGCCTCGCGGCTGGCGATCAGCCGCTTCATCTCGTCGTCGACGATCTTCTTGAACTCCGGGTCGTCCTTGGACAGCATCATCGCCAGCGGCTCGATGGTCAGGAACTTGCCGACCACCTTCAGCTTGGTCGGGTCTGGCCTGCCGGCGCGCAGGCCGTACAGCAGCACGTCGTCCATCGCGAAGCCGTCGGCCTCGCCCTTTTCCACCATCTCCACCGCGCGGGCATGGTCTGGCGCTTCGAGGACGCCGATGCCCAGCAGCCGCTCGCGGTTGGCCTGGTCGATCGCCTTCAGCGGGGTGGTGCCCTTGGTCGACACCAGCTTCTTGTGCTCGAAGCTCGGCAGGTCTTCGAGCGGGCTGTCGGCGCGCACCAGGTAGCGCGCACCGGTGATGTAGTGCGGCACGGTGAACGCCACCTTCTGGCGGCGCTCGGCGTTGTTGGTGGTCGAGCCGCATTCGATGTCGGCCTTGCCGTCGGCCACCGTCGCGATCCGGTTTGCCGGCGTGACCTGCAGGAAGCTCGGGGTGAGCGTCTTCAGCTCGAGCTTCTTGCGCACCGCCTCGGCGATCTTCAGGCACAGGTCGACCGCGTAACCGACCGGCTTCTTGTCGGCGTCGACATAGGAGAACGGCACCGACGACTCGCGATGGGCGATGACGATCTTGCCGCTTTGCTTGATGCGATCGAGCGTGGCGCCGGCCCAGGCCGCGGGGGCGGTGGCCGCCAGGCCGAGCAAGGCGGCTGCGCAGGCGACGCGCACGGGGGTGTGATGCATGGGCAATCCAGTCCAGCGAGTCATGAGGGGGCGCATGGTCGCAACGTTCAGGCGACCAGGCGCACCGGCTGCGTCAGGCGCTCGGGCACCAGCAGCGACTCCATCTCGGCGCGGCTCATGATCCCCAGCGCCTCGGCGGTTTCGGCGATGGTGCCGCCGCTGGCGAGCGCCGCCTTGGCGATCAGCGCCGCGCGCTCGTAGCCGATGATCGGGTTCAGTGCCGTCACCAAGGTCACCGACTCGGCCACCCGCTTGGCGAGCAGCTCGTGGTTGGCCTGGATGCCGTCGACGCAGTTCAGCCGCAGCGTCTTGCACGCGCGCGTGAGGTGTTTGACGCTCTTGGCGATCGACCAGCCCATGATCGGCTCGAAGGCGTTCAATTGCAGCTGCCCGGCTTCGCTCGCCATCGTGATCGTCACGTCGTTGCCGATCACCTCGAACGCGACCTGGTTCATCACCTCGGGAATCACCGGGTTCACCTTGCCCGGCATGATCGAGGATCCCGCCTGGCGCGCCGGCAGCTTGATGTCGCCGAAGCCGGCCTGCGGGCCGGACGACAGCAGCCGCAGGTCGTTGCAGGTCTTGGACAGCTTGCAGGCGACGCGCTTGAGCACGCCCGACAGCTGCACGAAGGCACCGGTGTCCTGCGTCGCCTCGACGAGGTTCTCGGCCTTGACCACCGGCACGCCGCTCACCTCGGCCAGCATCGGAATCACCATCTCGGCGTAGCCGTGCGGCGCGTTGATGCCGGTGCCGATCGCGGTGGCGCCGAGGTTCACTTCGCTGATCAGCGCGCGCGCTTCGCGCAGCCGAGACTCGTCCTCGCCGATCATGATCGCGAAGGCGAGGAACTCCTGCCCGAGCGTCATCGGCACGGCGTCCTGCAGCTGGGTGCGGCCGATCTTCAGCACGCTCTTGAACTCGTCGGCCTTGGCCTCGAAGGCGCGCCGCAGTTCGGCCATTTCGGCGAGCAGGCCCTCGATGCCGAACCAGGCCGCCAGGCGCAGCGCAGTCGGGTACACGTCATTCGTGCTTTGCGACGCGTTGACGTGGTCGTTGGGGTGCAGCGCGTCGTAGCGTCCCTTCTGAAACCCGAGGTGCTCGAGCGCGCGGTTGGCGATTACCTCGTTGGCATTCATGTTGGTCGAAGTCCCGGCGCCGCCCTGGATCACGTCGACGACGAACTGGTCGTGCAGCTCGCCGCGGATCACATCGTCGCAGGCGAGGATGATCGCGCCGGCACGCTTGCGGTCGATCACGCCGAG
>DASXQQ010000198.1:0-8341 GCA_036507085.1 Piscinibacter sp.
GGGCCTCGTGCTCGACATGACGCTGCGCGACATCGAGCGCGTGCTGTACTTCGAAGCCTATGTCGTCGTCGACCCCGGCATGACCCCGCTGAAGAAGTTCAGCATCATGAGCGAGGACGACTACGACGCGAAGCGCACCGAATTCGGTGACGAGTTCGTCGCGCTGATGGGCGCGGAGGGCGTCAAGAAGCTGCTCGAAGAGATCGACCTCGACGTCGAGATCGAGAAGCTGCGCGGCGACATGACCGGCTCGGAGCTCAAGGTCAAGAAGAACTCCAAGCGCCTGAAGGTGATGGAAGCCTTCAAGAAGTCGGGCATCAAGCCGCAGTGGATGGTGATGGACGTGCTGCCGGTGCTGCCGCCGGACCTGCGTCCTCTTGTGCCGCTGGACGGCGGCCGCTTCGCGACATCCGATCTGAACGACCTCTACCGTCGCGTCATCAACCGCAACAACCGCCTGGCTCGCCTGCTCGAACTGAAGGCGCCGGAGATCATCGTGCGCAACGAGAAGCGCATGCTGCAAGAAGCGGTCGACTCGCTGCTCGACAACGGCCGTCGCGGCAAGGCGATGACGGGCGCCAACAAGCGCGCGCTCAAGTCGCTGGCTGACATGATCAAGGGCAAGAGCGGTCGTTTCCGCCAGAACCTCTTGGGCAAGCGCGTCGACTACTCCGGCCGTTCGGTCATTGTGGTCGGCCCGACGCTCAAGCTGCACCAGTGCGGCCTGCCGAAGCTGATGGCGCTCGAACTCTTCAAGCCCTTCATCTTCTCGCGCCTCGAAGCCATGGGCATCGCCACCACGATCAAGGCGGCGAAGAAGGAAGTGGAAAGCGGCACGCCGGTGGTGTGGGACATCCTCGAGGAAGTCATCAAGGAACACCCGGTGATGCTGAACCGCGCGCCGACGCTGCACCGCCTGGGCATCCAGGCCTTCGAGCCGGTGCTGATCGAAGGCAAGGCGATCCAGCTGCATCCGCTCGTCTGCTCGGCGTTCAACGCCGACTTCGACGGTGACCAGATGGCTGTGCACGTGCCGCTGTCGATCGAGGCGCAGATGGAAGCCCGCACGCTGATGCTGGCTTCGAACAACATCCTGTTCCCGGCCAACGGCGAACCGAGCATCGTGCCGTCGCAAGACGTGGTGCTGGGTCTTTACTACGCGACCCGCGAGCGCATCAACGGCAAGGGCGAGGGGATCATCTTCTCGGACGTGGCCGAAGTGCAGCGCGCACTCGACAACGGCCAGGCGGAAATCACGGCGAAGATCGCCGTGCGCCTGACCGAGTATGTGAAGGACGCAGAAACTGGTGAATTCACGCCGGAGACCAAGCTTGTCGACACGACGGTCGGCCGCGCGCTGCTGAGCGAGATCCTCCCGAAGGGCCTGCCGTTCTCGAACATCAACAAGGCGCTGAAGAAGAAAGAAATCTCGCGCCTGATCAACACCTCGTTCCGCCGATGCGGTCTGAAGGAAACGGTCGTGTTCGCCGACAAGCTGCTGCAGTCGGGCTTCCGCCTGGCCACGCGCGCCGGCATCTCGATTGCGATCGACGACATGCTGGTTCCGAAGGAAAAGCATGGCTTGATCGAGCGCGCCGAGAAGGAAGTGAAAGAGATCGAGCAGCAGTACGTCTCGGGTCTCGTGACGGCCGGCGAGCGCTACAACAAGGTCGTGGATATCTGGGGCAAGACCGGCGACGAAGTCGGCAAGGTCATGATGGCCCAGCTGTCCAAGCAGAAGACCACCGACCGCCACGGCAAGCAGGTCGACCAGGAGTCGTTCAACTCCATCTACATGATGGCCGATTCCGGTGCGCGCGGTAGCGCGGCGCAGATTCGCCAGCTGGCGGGCATGCGGGGTCTGATGGCCAAGCCGGACGGCTCGATCATCGAGACGCCGATCACCGCGAACTTCCGCGAAGGCCTGAACGTTCTGCAGTACTTCATCTCCACCCACGGCGCCCGCAAGGGTCTCGCGGACACGGCGCTGAAGACGGCGAACTCCGGCTACCTCACCCGCCGTCTGGTCGACGTGACGCAGGACTTGGTCGTGACCGAGGACGATTGCGGCACGCAGAACGGGATGAACCAGCGCGCGCTGGTCGAAGGTGGTGAAGTCATCGAGAGCCTGCGCGACCGCATCCTCGGCCGCGTGACGGCGACCGAAGTCGAGCACCCCGAGACCCAGCAGACGCTGATCGGCGCGGGCGAAATGCTCGACGAAGACGTGCTCGACATGTTCGAAGCCGCCGGCGTCGACGAGGTCAAGGTTCGTACCGCACTGACATGCGGCACGCGCTTCGGTATCTGCGCCAAGTGCTATGGCCGCGACCTCGGCCGCGGCGGCCTCGTGAACCAGGGCGAAGCGATCGGCGTGATCGCTGCCCAGTCGATCGGCGAGCCGGGCACGCAGTTGACGATGCGCACCTTCCACATCGGGGGTGCGGCCTCGCGCGCGGCGGTGGCATCGAGCGTGGACGCGAAGTCCGACGGCCACGTCGGCTTCAACGCCACGATGCGCTACGTGACCAACGGCAAGGGCGAGTTGGTGGTGATTTCTCGTTCCGGCGAGATCATCATTTCCGACCAGCACGGCCGCGAACGCGAGCGTCACAAGGTGCCGTACGGTGCCTTGCTGTCGATCAAGCCCGACCAGCAGATCAAGGCCGGCACGGTGCTCGCCAACTGGGACCCGTTGACCCGCCCGATCATCACCGAGTTCGCCGGTCGCGCGAAGTTCGAGAACGTCGAGGAGGGCGTGACGGTCGCCAAGCAGGTCGACGAGGTCACCGGCCTGTCGACGCTGGTGGTCATCGACCCGAAGCGCCGCGGCGCGGCCAAGGTGGTTCGCCCGCAGGTCAAGCTGCTCGACGTGTCCGGCCACGAAGTGAAGATCCCCGGCACCGACCACTCGGTGACGATCGGCTTCCCGGTTGGCTCGCTGATCCAGATCCGCGACGGCCAGGACCTTGCGCCGGGTGAAGTGCTGGCGCGCATTCCGGTCGAAGGCCAGAAGACGCGCGACATCACCGGCGGTCTGCCGCGGGTGGCCGAGCTGTTCGAAGCGCGCAGCCCGAAGGACAAGGGCACGCTGGCCGAGATGACCGGCACCGTGTCGTTCGGAAAGGAGACCAAGGGTAAGGTTCGCCTGCAGATCACCGACCCGGACGGCAAGGTCTACGAAGAGCTCGTGCCGAAGGAGAAGAACATCCTGGTCCACGAAGGCCAGGTGGTCAACAAGGGCGAGTCCATCGTCGACGGTCCGGCCGATCCGCAGGACATCCTGCGCCTGCTGGGCATCGAGGAACTGGCGCGCTACATCGTCGACGAGGTGCAGGACGTGTACCGCTTGCAGGGTGTGAAGATCAACGACAAGCACATCGAGGTGATCGTTCGCCAGATGCTGCGCCGCGTTCAGATCGCCAACCCGGGCGACACGGCCTACATCGCCGGCGAGCAGGTCGAGCGTTCGGAGCTGCTGGACACCAACGACAAGATGGTCGGCGAAGGCAAGCTGCCCGCCACGCACAGCGATGTGCTGCTGGGCATCACCAAGGCGTCGCTGTCCACCGACAGCTTCATCTCGGCGGCGTCGTTCCAGGAGACCACCCGCGTGCTCACCGAGGCGGCCATCATGGGCAAGCGCGACGAGCTGCGAGGACTCAAGGAAAACGTCATCGTCGGCCGCCTGATCCCCGCGGGCACCGGCATGGCCTTCCACCAGGCTCGCAAGGCCAAGGAGGAGATGGACGACGCCGAGCGTCGCGCCATCGCGATGCAGGAAGCCGAGGAACTGGCGTCCGTGCAGATGGCGGCGGTCGATGCGGCCACGGCGGCGGGGGAAGGTACCGAGTAATCGGGGCCTCTCAGGCTCAAAGGGGCGGCCTCGGTCGCCCCTTTGTCGTTGTTGAAACCGCACCGAAGGGCTCTAACATCCGGTCATGAACATCGCGCTGATCGCCCACGACCACAAGAAGGACGACATGGTCCTGTTGGCGAAGGAGTTCGCCGAATTCCTGTCGCGTTGCCACCTGGTCGCCACCGGCACCACGGGCGGACGGCTGCACGCCGAAGCGGGGCTCGTGGTCGAGTGCATGCTGAGCGGCCCGATGGGCGGCGACTTGCAGATCGGGGCGCGGCTGGCGGTCGGCGAGGTCGACGCGGTGGTGTTCCTTCGCGACCCGATGACGCCGCAGCCGCACGAGCCCGACATCAACGCCTTGGTGCGCGCCTGCGACGTCCACAACGTGCCGTGTGCGACCAACGTCGCCGGAGCGCGGCTGCTGCTGGGCGAACTCAGCCGGCGCTGAGTGGGGCGAGCCAGGCGTCGGGCGTCATTACGGCCAGGCCGAGCGGGCGGGCGCGGCGCGCCAGCTTGAGGACCGCGCGGTCGCGGCTCAGTAGCCAGCGGGCGCCATGGCCCAACGCCAGATCGATGAACTTCTGGTCGTCCGCGTCGGTGCAGCGCAGCCGGGTCGCCGCGCCGGCGAGCGCGACCGCCTCGGTCGGCATGGCCATGCGTTCCCAAGCGGCCCACAGCGCTGAGACGTCCGGTGTTCGACGGTTCGCAATGCCGCGCGCGAGGACATGGGCGAGTTCTTCGCGCATCGCCGAGCTGGCGAGCCAGCGCACGCTGCCGCTGGCGAAACGCTCGGTCCAGCCCGCGCAAGACGGATGGCCAAAGACCAGCCAGTCGAGTACCGCATTGGTGTCGAGCACCACGGCCGGCACGCTGGGCCGGTCGGCGAGAGCAGAATGAGGGTCCGGTGCGGCAGGGATCAGCGGCATTTGGGGGCCTTGCCCCACCGTTGTGTTGCGGCAGGGGGAACACCTGAATATAATCGAGGGCTTTTCGGCAGATTCTGCTGCGCTCTTTGTCGGGCAGCCCACCGCGCGGTTGACACAACACCACTCCGCGGCTTCTGGCTTGTCCTCCCTCTGAGGCGCTGGGTCCGCCGGAAACCAAGTGACTTCAAACGGGAACAAGTTACCAAATGCCTACCATCAACCAACTCGTGCGTCACGGTCGCGAGACCGAGGCCACGAAGTCCAAATCGCCGGCGCTGCAGGGCGGACCGCAGCGTCGTGGCGTGTGTACCCGCGTGTACACCACCACCCCGAAAAAGCCGAACTCGGCGCTGCGCAAAGTGGCCAAGGTTCGTCTGACCAACGGGTTCGAAATCATTTCCTACATCGGCGGCGAAGGCCACAACCTTCAGGAGCACAGCGTCGTGCTGGTGCGCGGCGGTCGCGTGAAGGATCTGCCGGGTGTGCGCTACCACATCGTGCGTGGTTCGCTCGACCTGCAAGGCGTGAAAGACCGCAAGCAGTCGCGCTCCAAGTACGGCGCGAAGCGTCCGAAGAAAGCGTAACGCTACGCCAACAGGAAAGACCGGCCTGAAGGCCGGCAAAGGATTCGGCAAGCAATGTCGCTTGCCGAGTAAGTGGGTGGCCCCAGATGTTGGTGGTGCCCGAGGCAAAGGCGCAAGCCCGAGCCAACTGAAGCAAAAGGAAGAATGAAATGCCACGTCGTCGCGAAGTCCCCAAACGCGAAATCCTGCCCGATCCGAAGTTCGGCTCGGTCGATCTGTCCAAGTTCATGAACGTCATCATGGAGTCGGGCAAGAAGGCGGTTGCCGAGCGCATCATCTACGGCGCGCTCGAGCAGGTCGAGAAGAAGTCGGGCAAGGATCCGCTCGAAATCTTCACGGTCGCGTTGAACAACATCAAGCCGATGGTCGAAGTGAAGTCACGCCGCGTCGGCGGTGCGAACTACCAAGTTCCCGTGGAAGTTCGCCCCGTCCGCCGCGTGGCCCTGGCCATGCGCTGGCTGAAGGAATCGGCGCGCAAGCGTGGCGAGAAGTCGATGGCGCAGCGCTTGGCCAACGAGCTGCTCGAAGCGGTCGAAGGCCGCGGCGGCGCGATGAAGAAGCGTGACGAAGTGCACCGCATGGCCGAAGCCAACAAGGCCTTCTCGCACTTCCGCTTCTAAAACCGATCCAACGTTTCCCTCGGCCGCTCTTCGGGTTTTCACGAACCCGCGAGCGGCCCCTGCATTTGGAGTGACATCATGTCCCGCAAGACCCCGATCGAGCGCTACCGGAACATCGGTATCTCGGCTCACATCGACGCCGGCAAGACCACGACGACCGAGCGCATCCTGTTCTACACCGGTGTGAACCACAAGATCGGCGAAGTGCACGACGGTGCTGCGACCATGGACTGGATGGAGCAGGAGCAGGAGCGCGGCATCACGATCACGTCGGCGGCGACCACCTGCTTCTGGAAGGGCATGGAGCTGTCCTTCCCCGAGCACCGCATCAACATCATCGACACCCCCGGGCACGTCGACTTCACGATTGAAGTCGAGCGCTCGATGCGCGTGCTCGACGGCGCCTGCATGGTCTATTGCGCCGTGGGCGGCGTGCAGCCGCAGTCGGAAACCGTCTGGCGCCAGGCCAACAAGTACAAGGTGCCGCGCCTCGCGTTCGTCAACAAGATGGACCGCACCGGCGCGAACTTCTTCAAGGTCTACGAGCAGATGAAGTCTCGCCTGAAGGCCAACCCGGTTCCGATCGTGTTGCCCATCGGCGCCGAGGAAAACTTCACCGGTGTGATCGACCTCATCAAGATGAAAGCGATCATCTGGGACGAGGCTTCGCAGGGCATGAAGTTCGATTACCGCGAGATTCCCGCCGAGCTGCTGGCCGAGGCGCAGAAGTGGCGCGAGAACATGGTCGAGGCCGCGGCCGAGTCCAGCGAAGAGCTGATGAACAAGTACCTGGAATCGGGCGAACTGACCGAGGCCGAGATCAAGCTCGGCATTCGCGCCCGCACGATCGCCTCGGAAATCCAGCCGATGCTGTGCGGCACCGCGTTCAAGAACAAAGGCGTGCAGCGCATGCTCGACGCCGTCATCGAATTCATGCCGTCGCCGGTCGACATCCCGCCGGTGCCGGGTCATGACGACGACGACAAGGAAGTCGTGCGCCACGCCGACGACAACGAGAAGTTCGCCGCGCTTGCCTTCAAGCTGATGACCGACCCATACGTCGGCCAGCTGACCTTCGTGCGCGTCTATTCGGGCGTGCTGAAGTCGGGCGACTCGGTCTACAACCCGATCCGCGGCAAGAAAGAGCGCATCGGCCGGATCCTGCAGATGCACGCCAACCAGCGTGAAGAAATCAAGGAAATCCTGGCCGGCGACATCGCCGCCTGCGTGGGCCTGAAGGACGTGACGACCGGCGAAACGCTGTGCGATCCGACCGCGATCATCACGCTTGAAAAGATGGTGTTCCCGGAGCCCGTTATCTCGCAGGCCGTCGAGCCCAAGACCAAGGCCGACCAGGAAAAGATGGGCATTGCGCTGGGTCGCTTGGCGCAGGAGGACCCGTCGTTCCGCGTCAAGACCGACGAAGAGTCGGGCCAAACCATCATTTCCGGCATGGGCGAGCTGCACCTGGAAATCATCGTCGACCGCATGAAGCGCGAGTTCGGTGTCGAAGCCAACGTGGGCAAGCCGCAGGTCGCGTACCGCGAAACGATCCGCAAGCCGGTGGCCGACGTCGAAGGCAAGTTCGTTCGCCAGTCGGGCGGCAAGGGCCAGTATGGCCACGTCGTGTTCAAGGTCGAGCCGCAGGAGCCGGGCAAGGGCTTCGAGTTCGTCGATGCGACCAAGGGTGGCGTGGTGCCGCGCGAGTTCATCCCGGCCGTCAAGAAGGGTGTTGAAGACTCGCTGCCCAACGGCGTGCTGGCCGGCTACCCGGTGGTCGATGTGAAGGTCACGCTGACCTTCGGTTCGTACCACGAGGTCGACTCGAACGAAAACGCATTCAAGATGGCCGCTTCGTTCGGTTTCAAGGACGGCTGCCGCAAGGCCAACCCGGTGATCCTCGAGCCGATGATGGCGGTCGAAGTCGAGACGCCGGAAGACTACGCCGGTGGCGTGATGGGCGACCTGTCGTCGCGTCGTGGCATGGTGCAGGGCATGGACGACATGCCCGGCGGTGGCAAGATCATCAAGGCCGAAGTTCCGCTGTCGGAAATGTTCGGCTACTCGACGACGCTGCGCTCGATGTCGCAAGGCCGTGCCACGTACACGATGGAGTTCAAGCACTACAGCGAAGCTCCGAAGAACGTCGCCGACGCCATCATCACGGCCCGCGGAAAGTAAGAAACACAAGCCGGTCTTCGGCGGGGCGCCGTCTGCTGCCAGTGGCAGACGAAACACCACCCCGCCGGAAACCTAAAACCAACCACTGGCACCGCTCTTTATCGGAGAACATGAAATGGCAAAAGGCAAATTTGAACGGACCAAGCCGCACGTGAACGTGGGCACGAT
>DASXQQ010000199.1:0-2745 GCA_036507085.1 Piscinibacter sp.
CCAAGCCCGACGCGATCCATATCGCCACCGAAGGCCCGCTCGGCAGCGCGGCGCGAGCCTACTGCCTGCGCCGCGGTCTCGCATTCACGACGGCGTTCCATACCCGCTTCCCCGACATCCTGGTCAAGGCGCTGCACATTCCGCAGCGCTGGAGCTACGCCTGGTTCAAGCGCTTCCACGCGCCGTCGTCGGGCGTGATGGTGCCCACCGAGGGCATGCTGCAGATTCTTCGCGGCCACGGCTTCGCCAACCTGCGCCGCTGGTCGCATGGCGTCGACCTGAGCCTGTTCCAGCCTGTCGCCGGCGCGAGCCTCGATCTGCCGCGTCCGCTGTTCCTCTTCGTCGGTCGGGTGTCGTACGAGAAGAACCTGGAAGCTTTCCTGAAGCTCGACCTGCCGGGCTCGAAGGTGGTGTACGGCGTCGGCCCGCTGCTCGAGCGGCTGCAGCGGCAGTACCCGCAGGTGCATTGGCGCGGCGTGGTGCCGCGCGCAGACCTCGTCAAGATCTACAGCGCCGCCGACGTGTTCGTGTTCCCGAGCCACAGCGAGACCTTCGGCCTGGTGATGCTGGAGGCGATGGCCTGCGGCACGCCGGTGGCTGCGTTCCCGGTGCCCGGGCCGCTCGACGTCGTCGGCAGCTCGGACGGCGGTGTGCTCGATCACGATCTGCGCGACGCGGCCCTGCGGGCGCTGCAGGTGCCGCGCGAGCGGGCGCGCTCACGCGCGCTCGAGTTCGACTGGGCGCCGGTGTGCGAGCAGTTCATCGCTCACCTGGTCCCCGCGCGCCGCCAGGAGGCCAGTGCTGTCACCAAACCGTCGCAAAAGGTTCATAAACTGGTGTCATGAGTCCTGACCTCGCTGCGACCAGCGCCCTGCCGGCGCTGTTGAACCGCGAACGTGCCATCCTCGAATTCAACCGCCGCGTGCTTGCGCAGGCGCGCCGCCCCGACGTGCCGCTGCTCGAGCGGCTGCGCTACATCTGCATCGTCTCGTCCAACCTCGATGAGTTCTTCGAAGTGCGCTTCGCCGACTACATCGAAGCGGCGCGCGAGCCCGGCGCCGGCGTCTCCCGGCTGGATCTCGAATCGGTCGCGGCCGACGCGCATGCGCTGATCGACGACCAGTACGCGGCGTTCAACGACGAGGTGATGCCGCTGCTCGCGCGCGCCGGCATCGTGATCCTGAACCACGCCGACCGCGACGAGGCGCAGCGCCGCTGGGTCGACAACTTCTTCCAGAAGCAGGTGCGCCCCTTGCTCGTCCCGGTGGGGCTGGATCCGGCCCACCCGTTCCCGCAGGTCGCCAACAAGTCGCTGAACTTCATCGTCCGGCTGACCGGGCACGATGCCTTCGGGCGCGAGAACGCGATCGCGATCGTCAAGGTGCCGCGGGTGCTGCCGCGGGTCATCAAGATCCCCGATGCGCTGATGCCCGGCAAGCAGGCCTTCGTGCTGCTGACCAGCGTGATCCGCGCCCACCTGGGTGAGCTGTTCCCCGGACGCGAGGTCGAGGCCTTCTCGCAATTCCGCGTGACCCGCGACTCCGATCTCGAGGTCGACGAGGACGACGTGACCAACCTGCGCCAGGCGATGCGCTCCGGCCTGACGACGCGCCACTTCGGCGAGGCGATCCGCCTCGAGGTGGTGAGCAGCTGCCCGAGCGAGCTCAGCGATTTCCTGCTGCAGCAGTTCGCCCTGCCACAAGCGGCGCTGTACCGCGTGAACGGTCCGGTGAACTTGGTGCGCCTGAACCAGCTGATCGACCAGGCCGATGCGCCGGCATTGCGCTTTCCGCCCTACGAACCGGTCTGGCCGCAAAGCCACTTGCCGCGCCAGCAGTCGATGTTCGCCCGCCTGCGCGAAGGCGACGTGCTGCTGCACCATCCGTTCGAATCCTTCGAGCCGGTCGTGCAGTTCCTGCATGAAGCGGTGCACGACCCCGACGTGCTGGCGATCAAGCAGACCATCTACCGCATCGGCAGCGAATCGCCGCTGATGGACCTGCTGATCGAGGCCGCGCGACGCGGCAAGGAAGTGATGGCGGTGGTCGAGCTGAAGGCGCGCTTCGATGAAGAGGCGAACATCAACTGGGCCGAGCGGCTCGAAGCCGTCGGCGCGCAGGTGGTGTACGGCATCGTCGGGCTGAAGACGCACGCCAAGCTGCTGCTGGTGACGCGGCGCGAAGACGGCCGGCTGCGTCGCTACGCTCATTTGTCCACCGGCAACTACAACCCGAAGACCGCACGGCTGTACACCGACATCGGCTACTTCACCCGTGACGCCGAACTCACCGCCGACGCCGACGCGGTGTTCCAGCAACTAGCGAGCCTGGGCAAGATGAAGCCGCCGCGCCAGCTGGTGCAGGCACCGTTCACGCTGCACCGGCGGATGATGCAGTACATCGAGACGGTGACCCATGCGGCGCGTGCCGGTGCGCCAGCGCGCATCGTCGTGAAGATCAATGCGCTCACCGACGTGCCGCTGATCGAGGCGCTGATCCGTGCCGCACAGGCCGGCGCGAACATCGATCTGATCGTGCGCGGCGCGTGCATGCTGCCGCCGGGCATTCCGGAGGTGACCGACCGCATTCGCGTGCGCTCGGTGGTCGGCCGCTTCCTCGAGCATTCGCGCGTGCTGTACTTCCGCTGGGGCAGCGGCGATGCCGACGAGGCGCTGTACCTGTCGAGCGCCGACTGGATGAGCCGCAACATGTTCCGCCGCATCGAGGTCGCCTGGCCGGTGCGCGA